>JAFGRA010000251.1 GCA_016935415.1 Anaerolineales bacterium | reverse complement strand
GTTGGCGATTGTGCTCAGCCTGATCCCCTTTACGGCTCCGGCGGCAATTTCGCTACGAGTGGGATTTGGGGTGGTGCCGGTCTGGCAAATCCTGACAAGCATTGTAGTTCTGGCGCTGGCCGCGGTGGGCGCGGTGTGGGTGGCAGCGCGTGCTTTCCGCCTGGGCATGCTGCGCTACGGGCAAAAAGTGCAGTGGCGTGAAATCTTTGGACTGAACAAGAAGGCCTGAGCAATGAATAAGACATTACTGATTATTAAAAAAGAATTTATCACCACGGTGACGCGGCGTTCGTTCTTGTTTGCCGCTTTCGGGATGCCGTTGATCGGGGCGCTGCTCCTGGCGGTGGTTTCGATGCTCAACCAGAACTCCTCGGATGCGCTGGAGAATATCATTGGTAGTCCGGAACCAGCCGGGGCAACCACCAAATCCGGTTATATCGACCAGGCCGGTCTCATCCAGGAGATCCCGGGCGATGTTCCGGCGGATGCTTTTGTGGCTTATACCGATTCGGAGGTTGCCAAGCAGGCCCTGCTGGACGGCGAGATCGGGGCGTATTACATCATCCCGGCCGACTATGTCGAAACCGGTGACCTGATCCTGGTGCAGGAAGATTTCAACCCGATCACCAGCAGCGACCAGGCCAATACCCAGCAAATGCGCTGGCTCATCCGTGTCAACTTGCTGGGCGGCGATACTGCTCTGGCGGCCAAGACCAGCAATCCGGCCTATATTACGGCCACCACGCTGGCCCCAGCCGACCAGCAGCGCGATTCTGACAACCCGCTGACCTTCGCAGTGCCTTATGCCACCACGATTGCTTTTTACGTCGTGATTCTGGGTTCTTCCAGCCTGCTGCTCAACAGCGTGACCAAGGAAAAAGAAAATCGCGTGATCGAAATCTTGATGGTTTCCGTCAACTCGCGCCAGTTGCTGACCGGCAAGGTGGTTGGCCTGGGTATCGCCGGGCTGATCCAGACCGCCATCTGGGTGGGAACCGGTTATACGATCTTACGTTTGAGCGGGGGCACGCTCGATTTCCCGACCGGCTACGACTTACCGGTCTCCTTCCTGGTGTGGGGTGTGGTCTTCTTTCTGCTGGGCTATACAGTGTATGCCAGCCTGATGGCCGGACTGGGGGCGTTGGTGCCCAGTCTGCGTGAGGCTTCGCAGGTCACTTTCCTGATCATTTTCCCGCTGATTATCCCCATGTTCGTGATCAGTATCCTGATTAACGATCCGCACGGCACATTGTCCACCGTACTTAGCCTGTTCCCGCTGACCGCGCCGGTGACGATGATGACGCGCCTTTCTGCGGGGGGGGTGCCGTTCTGGCAGCCGTTCCTGGCGGCGGGTCTGCTGGCGCTGACCGCCCTGTTCGTGATCCGCGCTGTGGCCGGTTTCTTCGACGCCCAGACGCTGCTTTCCGGCCAGGCTATCTCGCTCAAGCGTTTTTTGAATGCGATGTTGGGTAGGGCGTAAGAAAACAATCCCCTTCCTGGCTGCTGCGCAGCCACCCTTCCCCTTTCAAAAAGGGAAGGGGAAAGCTCTACCATAAAGTTTCTTGTCAACAAAACTCACTATTTTCGTAGGTGCGCTGCATGCAGCGCACCTACATGCTTATTACTACGTTGACAGAAGTGATTTAAGTTGCTAGCATGATCGCGTTTTTCCCCCTCTCCCCTGCCCCCTAACTCCTCCTCTCCCTCACCTTCATCCTCACCCCTGGATGCGGCTCCAAGGTTGCGCCCATGTGCGGGCGCACGTGCTTTTCGACCAGTTCCAGGTCGAAGCGCTGGAAGACCTGCGCCAGCACCAGCTTGGCCTCCACCTGCCCGAAAGCGCCGCCGATGCAGTTGCGCGGCCCGCCGCCAAATGCCAGCCAGCTGTAGGGAACTTGACGCTCGCTAGTGCCATGGCGTTCCGGGCGGAAGGTTCCGGGCGCGTCCCAGAAATCAGGGTGGCGTTGGGTCAGGTAGATCGAATACACCACGCGCGTTCCGGCCGGGATGACGTAATCCTGGAAGTGCAGGTCGGCGGCGGCCAGGCGTGAGCCGAGGTGAATGGGCGGGTACAGGCGCAGGGCCTCCTTGATTGTCCAGCCGGTGTATTCCAGGTTGTTGATTTTGGTAATATCGGGGATCGTGCCGGGTTCCAGGGCGCGCGCCTCGGCCTGGACGCGCTGGCAGGCTTCGGGATGTGTCCCCAGCAGGTAGAAGCTCCAGGCCAGCAGGGCGGTGCTGGTGTCGTGCCCGGCGATCAGCATGGTCAGCAGTTGGTCGCGGATCAGGTCGTCGTCCAGCCCGGCACAGATCAGCACGCCGAGCATATCGGCCGGTTCAACGTCTGACCCAGTCAGCGCCCGGCGGCGTTCGGCAATGATGCGGTACAGGTATTCGTCCAGGGCGGCCAGCGAACGGCGGTAACCCAGGCGCGGCACGCCGCGCCACAGCATCCACAGGCCGGGCGAGATGTAGCGGATGTTGTCGATCACCGGTTGGAAGAGGCGTTCCAGCTCGGGGGCGAAATCGACGGCGAAGAGCGTGCGGGTCAGGATCAACAGCGTGATCTTGCGCATCTCTACCAGCATGTCGACCACTGCGCCGTCTGCCCATTTAGAGATAATTTCATCTGTGGCACCCCACATGGCTTCCACGTACCCGGCCAGCATGCGGCGATGCAGGCTGGGGTTCATCAGCTTGCGCAGTTCATCGTGCGATTCACCGTCTTCGACCAGCACGCCGTGCCGCAGCAGATCGACGACCGGGTCGGCAGCGTTGCGCCAGCGCAGTTCGTCGCGCCCTTCGACCAGGACAAAGCGCGCCGCTTCCGGCCCGACCATGAAGACCGGTTGGAAGCCGGGCAGGTTGATCTTGAACGCGTCGCCGGTCTCGGCATGGAAGACGTCCAGAGCGGCCAGCGGGTGGCGGGCGCGCAGCATGGCCTGTAAGGCGCGCAGGCTGGCTTGCGGGGAGGGGGTGGGGACGGGATTAGGCAAAGTATGTTTCCTTGATTATGTTGCTGCCGGGCCGTTCTCTTTGGCCGGTAGGTCGATGCGTTTGAAATTGGTGACCAGATCGCGCAGGCGGCGTTGGCTTTCCGGTGAAAGCACCAGGGTGACGCCGAAGACCAGCAGCACGTTTGTGATCAGGAAGAAAAGCATTTCCTCGATGGGCAGCACCCACAACTTCAGGCCGGTAGTCTGAGCCGGGTCGATCGTCCAGGTGCCGCTGTTGATCGCCAAGGCGTCCACCAGCCACAGGTACAGGGTTGGCAGACTAATGGCGAGCGCCAGCAAGCGCCAGTGGGCGCGCAGGATGTCAGCCCCGAACCAGACCTGCACCAGTACCGGGGGCAGTCCCCAGACCAGGATCAACGCCAGGTAGCGGCCTGGTGTCCAGCTGGATACCAGCAGAGCCACGGATACCAGCCACAGCCCCAAGACGAGTAGGGCAGAAGTGCGGCGCAAGTTGCGTCCGGCGGCGACGTTTTCCGGGGCGGTGAAAACTGAGCGCAGCAGCGCCAGCGTCCATAGCCCGGTCAGCAGGGACTGCACCACGAAAAAGGTATATTCCTCGATGGGCACCCAGCCCAGCGTAATGCCGGTCACCAGTTCGGGATCGTACCACCATACCCGATTGGCCACCAGATAATTATCCCAGGGGGTAGTGTAAACTACGGCGATGACCACGTGCAGCACCACGGCGGCATAGGCCAGCCAATTCACCGGGCCGGTACGCCTGAACAGCCGATGCCACAGGTCACGCGGTACGAGGGCAACCAGCGCGAGTAGGGGCGGCAAGATGAAAATCGTCAAGACACCAAAGTAAGTCATCGCAAGTCCTAGCGCGCTTGCAGGTATGCGCCCCATACCAGCCGCAGTTTTTGCCACTTGCTGGCTTTGGCGCGTCTGGTGAAGATGTTGTAATCGTTGCGACGGATGTTGGTGATAATCGCCTGGTAGATTTCTAAACCGCTCATCACGCCCCAGCGCCCGGCTTCGAGCATCGCCACGCTCTGGCGGGCGACTTCATAATAGCGCTCGGTGCGGGCGAACTGGAACTCGATCAGGTCGACCAGATTGCGGTCGACGCGCCCGGCAGCCAGGTCGTTTTCGCTGTAGCCGAAGAGTTGCAAGTCTTCCTGCGGAATGTAGACGCGGCCGCGGACCCAATCTTCGCCAATATCGCGCCAGAAATTGCTCAACTGCATGGCAATCGAGAGCGAGTCGGCGCCGCGCAGTGCCTCGCGGAAGTGGTAAGGATCGCGCACATTCAGGATGTAAGTCATGCCTCGGCCGACGGGAACGGCGCTGCCGTCCATGTAATGCAGCAGGTCGGCGAAGGTAGGGAAGCGTGTGATCGTCAGGTCGTCGCGCATTGCCCGGAAATAATCGTACATGATTTCGGACGGAATACAGCACTCCACGGCGGTGTTCAGGTAGGCGCGCATCACCGGGTGTGGGCTGTCGCCGGTTTCGAAGGTGTGCCAGTAGGCCGCCTCCCAGTCGTCGATGGCTGCCAACGGCGAATCGAACCCGGCGTGGGAAACGTCGACGCGGTCGTCACCGACACGCAGTAGAGCATAGAGCGCCTCGACGTGGTGCAGCTTGTCCTGCGGCAGGAATTTGCTGGCAAACGAATAATTCTTACTGGCATTTTGCATTACCTGGCGGCATACGGCGTAATCCGCAGCAGAAGCAATGCCTGCCTGCGTCTGGATATTGGGTACTGTGGAAACCTGTCCTCTTAACACCATTCTTCAATAACCCTTTCTGTCACCAATCTTGACGAAATCATGACCATTGGCATGCCGATACCGGGGTAGGTGCCCTGGCCGACGAAATACAAACCGTTAATATCGTGCGCTTTGTTGTGCGGGCGGAAGTATGCCGATTGGAAAAAACCTTGTGAAAGCGAACCGAAGGCCGTACCATGCACGGCGTTGTAATCTTGCTGGAAATCGAGCGGGGTATAGTCCCGCTCCCAGACGATGTGTTCCTGGATGTCAGGATCGATGATGCATTCCAACTGGTCGAGCAGTTGGGCGCGCAGGCGTGGGGCGGCAGCCTCCCAGTCGACGTCCGAGTTGTCCAGGTTGGGCATCGGGGCCAACAGGTAGATCAGCGTGTGGGCCGGTGGAGCCAGGCTGGGGTCCGTAACTGTCGGAATGCTCATGTGGAAGGAAGGTTGTTCTGGGATTGCTTTGTTGACGAAAATGTCGTCCAGCGTGGCCTTGTAATCTTCAGAGAAATACAGTGCCTGGTGGCGCAGGTGATCGTAGCGTTTGTCGATCCCCAGATAGAGCAGGTAGCCCGAGCAAGCGTAATCCATTTGCTCCAGTCGCCGGTCGGGGTAGTGCTTGCGGTGTTGACCCTTGATAAGATGCGTATAGGTATAAGGCAGGTCGGCGTTGGAGATCACCAGGTCGGCCTGGACTTGCTCCCCGGAACCCAGGCGCACGCCTACTACGCGTCCTTGCTCGATGAGGATCTCATCGACGGGGCTGTTAGTGCGGATTTCGACGCCGCGTTCATTTGCTAATTGGAGCAGGTCTTCGATGATGGCGTAGATGCCGCCCTCGGGATACCACATGCCCAGCGCCACGTCGGCATAGGTAATCAGGCTGTACATCGCCAAAGCCTCGAAGGGCGAAAGCCCCAGGAACATGGAGTGAAAGGAAAAGGCTTTGGTGAGTTTATCGTTACCGTTGAAGAAGCGCCTTACCTGGCGATACAGGTTCTGGTGGGCGCTGGTTTGCAGCAGGCGCAGCCCGGCAACCGGATTGGCTAGATCGGTGAGCTTGTTGAAGTTGCGGTCGACGAAATCCATGCCCAGTGCGTATTTACGCGCCGCCGCCCCGATGAATTCGAACAGGCGCTCGGCCGACCCGGTCTCGATTTTTTCCACCTCACGCGCTAGCTCAGCCATGTTGCTGTACAGGTCGAGGTGGGTGTCGTCGTGATAGTAAATGCGGTAGTTGGGGTCGATCTGGGTGAAGGTTAGGCGCTGGTCGATGTCTTCGCCGATGGCGCGGTACATTTCCTCGAAGGCGGATTTCATCACCAGGATGGTGGGGCCGGTATCGACGCGAAAACCCGCTTCGGTAATTACATTGCTGCGTCCGCCAGGCCGGGGCTGCTTTTCCAGCACCGTAACCCGAAAACCCTGGTGGCGTAAGCGTAGGGCGGTGGCTAGCCCACCCATTCCCGCTCCAATAATGACGACATGCTGCATGTTTTTTATCCTGCTAAGTTCGCGCATCGGCGAAAGTCAAAATTACCTGTAAATCAAACCTAGACAAGATGTTATCATTCTGTATAGTATTTGTCAAGTATATATTTGCATAATATGTACAAAACGAGCGGCGGCAAACATCTCCGATTTGCACATTTGATCTTTTTGCCGGCTGCTATAATTGAGTAAGTTTTGGTAGATTTTTTTGGCCTACCGCGGCGCAGGTTGGTTCCCTACTGCAAAGATTATGATTTATAATTCAGGTATATTGTTCATATACACACAAGGAGGTATGTTGTAATGCACGAAAAGAGCATTGAATTACTCAATAAAGCGGTAGCTGACGAACTTTCTGCCGTACATCAATACATGTATTTCCATTTCCACTGTGAAGACCAGGGTTACGATCTGCTGGCAGGCTTGTTTTTCAAAACCGCCATCGAAGAGATGGGGCACATTGAATTGTGCGCCGAGCGTATTCTGTTCCTGGGCGGTGAGGTAGAAATGGTAGCAGCCGTTCCGGTAGAGAAAATCCACGATGTTAAGGAAATGCTGGTCCTGGCCCGCAAGATGGAAGAGGAAAGTGCCAAAGAATACAATGTTTGGGCAAATGAGTGTGCAGCTAACGCCGACTCGGCGTCCAAGAAGGTTTTTGAAGGACTGGTCGAAGAAGAGGAGCGCCACTTTGATCAATATGACGTCGAAGTGAATAGCATCGAAAAATTTGGCGACCGCTATCTGGCTTTGCAGTCCATCGAGCACAGCAAGAAAGTTTCCGCTGGAACAGAAGAGTAGATCCAACACTTTTATGCAATCGAAAAGGCCATCTCATCGAGATGGCCTTTTTTGTACTCAGTAGAAAATGAACGTTATTTTATTAATCTGCCCCCTAATACGGCAATCAAGATTCCCAACAGTCCGGCCAGCTTGATGTTGTTGAAGACCATCAAGGGCATATTCGCGCAAAACTTGTTTTCCAGGTCGAGGAAGTATTCGGCATCACGGTAACCGTGCGAGATCAGCAGGATGATGGTGACCGTCCAGAGGATGGCGGGGGCGAACAAGTTATCCGATTTTAGTGTAAAGTAGACCAGTACCAACCCGGCGATAATATCGGTCGCCAGGAAGATGTCGTTTTTCAACGAGGTCCAAGGGTTGTCACGTTTACTCAGAATGTGCGTGCCAACCAACAGGGCTGCCGCCTCCCCAAAGACAACCAAACCAGTGATGACAATCAGGACGATGTGAGTTGTATTTATTTGCATGCTGTCCCTATTTTATCAGAGGGCTGCGTTTTACTGGTCGGTAGCTTCTGCCGCTGGTAAGGTGAAACTGAACGTGCAGCCCTCACCGGGAATGTCTTCGCTTTCTACACCCACTTGGCCGTTCAATTTGTTTATGATCCGTTTGACGATCGACAACCCCAAGCCGTGGCCGCGGGCGCGAATCTTGTCCAGACGTTTGAAGGCGGTGAACAATTCCTGCTGTGCCTTTGCATCCAGCCCATCCCCGTTATCCTGTATCCAAAAGCGCACCTGTCCATCCGTTTCCACGGTTGCCCCGATCTTGATATGGGGCGGGTTTCCGCCATATTTGATGGCGTTGCTGATGAAATTTGTCCACACTTCTTCGATCCAGGGCGTGTAACCCAGCGCGTCCGGCCAGTCTTCTGGCTTTTCAAGCACGGCATGATGGTCGTCGATCATATAGACCAGGCGGTCTTCCACCTCGGCAATAATGTCATGCATGTTCAAACGCTGTAAGCGGATATCTTCTTGCTGTACGCTGGCGAGGGTGAGTAATTCGTTGATGATGCGGTTCATGGTATCGACCATGCGCTGAATGCCGCGGATCAGCCCCAGGGAACCGGCATCGCCCTGGTCGAGGATATTGTTCCATAGGATGACGGAGGCGGTAATGATATTGTGCAGGGGAGATTTTAGATCATGGGCAACCATGTGGGAGAAGGCGTTTAGGTCGGAGATCAATTGCTCGCGGGCTACGATCTCGTCGTGGAGCTGTTGGTTCACAATCTTGAGGGCTTCCTCGGTTTGCTGATGATCCTGAACCTGTGCCTTGAGGGCAATATAGGCCTGATGATAATCCTTGCCGGCGATCTCTTCCTCGACTTCCAATTGAGTGTATTCGATCATTTTCAGGCGATAGGTGTTTTCGAGCCAGTCGAGGTCGGCCTGGATGGCGGCGGCGCGTTCAACATGTTCCAACGCCTTGGCGTGTTCTGCCCGCTTGCGATAGACCTGCGTCAGCGCCTGGTGGCAGGCCAGGCATTCGCGCTGGTCGGCGTTTCTCTCTGCCAGAGTCAGGGCCTGGGTCAATTGAGCGATTGCTTCGTTGCCATATCCCAGTGCCAGCCGGGCGATCCCTAATTGCCGCCGGGCTTTGACCTCATCCGCCGGGTGCTCCACTCTCCCCGCAAGTTCCAGGGCAGATTGATAATATTCGCAGGCCTGGTTGTATTCTTTGCGGCCTAAGTATGCATCACCCAGGTTGCCGAGTGCTTCGATTTCCCCAGGTTTACTTTCCGTTTTCTGGTACAGGGCGATGCTTTCCAACCCGCTCGCCAATGCATTCTCATGGTCTCCCAACTGGTTGAGGGCCTTGCATTTGTTACTCAGCGCGGCGGCTTCGATTTTCTGCAGTTTGTGGGCGGTTGCGACCAGCAGACAATCCTCCAGGCGGTCGATTGCTTGACAATATTCACCCATCTGGAGATACAGTTTCCCAATCTGATTGAGCGTTTGGGCCTCGCCCGGTCGGTCCCCAAGCCGCTGTAGGATGTCTAAACTTTTCAGGGTAAACAGTAAAGCGTTGGGATAATCGCCGGCCTGGGTATACATTTCCCCTAAAGTAAGCAGGCTGAGAGTAGCCTCGGTATCCAGTCCGGATTCTTCGCAAATAGTTGCGGCCTGGAAGAGCAGCAATAATGATTGATCGTGATCGCCCTGCTGCCAATAGATTGAAGCTAGCGCGCGCTGGGCTTCGGCTTGCAGCTTTTGATGTGCGGCTTCGGTATGATCCAACTGGATCGCAATCGCAAGGGCCTCTTTGCCAAGTCCAATTGCCCGCGCCAAGTCTTGAGACTGCACTGTGTGCATCTCATCAAGCAGAAGGGTAATTTTTGCTTCGTCGTCCTTGGTCTTTGCCACTCAGTTTTCTATGCTCTGATGTTATCCGCCATGTAACCTTCAATGCAGGATGCATCTAAATTATATCTCAAATCTGTGTAAAATTATCAAAAGTCTGGGTTTTTGGGGTAAGCAAGACTTACTTGTACAGTAAAACCTGGTTCCGGCCAGTTTCTTTGGCCTGATACAAGGCCTGGTCGGCCCAGTCGAGCAGGGTTTCGATCGTCTCTGCCTCGCCGCTGGACATATGGGCAACACCCAAGCTGGCGCTGATGTAGATGTCAGTTTTCTTAGTGCTGATCGGCTTTTTAACAATCGCGGACCAAATGCGGTTGGCGACCTGATGAGCTTGCTCTAGACCGGTATTGGGCAGTATGATGACAAATTCTTCACCGCCGTAACGCGCGGGTACATCGCTGCTGCGCAGTCCTTCCCGGATCCGGTCGGCAATCTCCACCAGGACGCGGTCACCGACCAGGTGCCCATGCTCATCGTTCACGGTTTTGAAATGATCTATGTCCATCATGATCAAGGAAAGCGAATGGTGGTAACGGACGGTCCGGTTGAATTCGCGTTCAGCCAGAAAATAGAAGTGTCGTCGGTTGAAGAGGCCGGTGAGGGGATCGGTCGTGGCAAGCTGTTCCAACGCGGTCTGGACTTTTTTACGCTCCTCGATTTCTTGTTGCAGTTCGACGTTGCGCAGGCGGTAAATCTCGGAATCTTTTTTGGCGTTCTGGACCTGGTGGATGATTTCCAGATGTTTGACGCGTTGATCGGTTTCGGTGTTGAAAATTGTTTCTTTATATGCGTGGAATTGCTCGTAATGGAATAAGGCCGCTTCGAAATCACCAACCTGTTTATAGACATCTGCCAGGGATTGGTGACTTTGATATAGGAGGCGCTTGATGTCGATTTCCTTGGCGATTTCTAAGGCCTGCTTCAAATAGTTGACCGCTCGATCGAACTGCTCGCGCCGGCAGTAAACGTCGCCGATCATCCGCAAACTTTGACTGATCTCCAATTTGAACCCGACCGTCCGGGCGATTTCCAGGGAGCGTTGAAAGAAGATCAAGGCTTGCTCGTCGTCGCCCATGGCGAGATAGACTTTCCCAACGCTGCGCGAGTATTCTGCTTCGTTGGTCTGGATTCCCAGTTCCTGGCTGATAAGCAGGCTTTGGAGGCCGTTTTCCAGGGCCGATTCATACACTCCCAACTCACGATATGCATGGCAAAGACTATCCAAAACCGAAGTTTGGGCGTTTCTTTCATCCAGGTTTCTCAGTATTTGTAAACTCTTCTTGAGATACGGTAGCGCTTTATCGGGTTCGTTGAGCAAGGTGAGCGCGTACCCGATATTATTCAAAGTTTTCGCTAAAAGCATCTCATCGCCCATGTCCTGTGCCATTTCAAGCACCTGGAACATATACTGGAAAGCCTCGGAAAAATCTCCCAGGTTCCCATATATCATCCCGAGATTACCGAGCGTATTGGCGATTTGAGTTTTATCCATTACGGCTTCATATTCCGCCAGAGCCAGAGAAAATTGTTCTAGTGCCTGGCCGAAATTTGCCAGAGTGACGTGCAAGCTCCCCAATGTATAGAGGCTTTCTGCCAGACACCTCCGCAGGAATTCTTCTTTGCGCTCCGTTTCGGAAGACAGGGCAACAGCTTCCCTTCCTAAAGCCAGGGCGCGTTCCTGGTTACTGTAGCGTAAGGCCAACGCGAGCGCGTTCATTCCCTGGATCTTTTCTTTTAGATCGCTGCTCTCTGCCAATTTTTTTTCGAGGGTCTGGATATCGTCCATCATTTGCTTGGCTAACAATATATCCGGATACGCGCAAAAATACCGACTTGCTTCTAATTTTAGTAAGTATTTATTACTATTATAGCGATATTATTTGTCGTGGAATTAACAGTATCGTGAGTGGTGTAGCTCGTCTATAGAAATTGAAATTTATAATGTAAAATAATGTATTCAACTGGATTTTTGCAAAGGGATAAAAAGTGCAGCTAACGATATTGACGTTACTACGGTAATAATTCTAGTGTACACTATTCGGCCGCTTTTCGCTTCTCGAGAGTATTATCTGCCAATCATATTTGGCGGATTGCTTCTCGTCCTCCTCTTTCTGACCGCCAAATTTAACTTCTTGTTGTTCCATAGCCTGGCTGAATTATTCAGTATTGTGATCGCTTGGGGGACGTTTGTGTTCATTTGGAACGCGCGTCGATTCCAGGTACACGATTTCTTTATGGTTGTCAGCATTGCCTACCTTTTTATCGGGGGGATCGACCTTTTACATACCTTGGCTTACAAAGGTATGCAAATCTTCCCCGAGGGAGGCGCAAATTTACCGACCCAATTATGGATTGCAGCCCGTTACCTGCAGAGCAGCGCCTTTGTAATTGCACCCTTTTTCATCAAGCGAACTGTCCGGCCGAGCCATATTTTTATCGGATATTTGCTGGTTACCAGCCTGCTGCTGGGTACGATCTTCTATTGGGGGATTTTCCCGGATTGTTACATCGATGGGGTTGGTCTGACACCTTTCAAGATTTATAGTGAATATCTGATCTCAGCCATTTATCTGGTAGGAATTTTTTTGTTGTGGAAGCGGCGTATTGATTTTTTGCCAGAGATCTTCCGGCTGATGGTTGGCTCGACGGTGATCGCCATTCTATCCGAACTGGCTTTTACGTTCTATATTGAAGTCCAAGACTTTGCCAATATCATCGGGCATTTCTTGAAGATCGCTTCTGCCTACCTGGTTTATAAAGCCGTGATCGAGATTGGTTTCCGCCAACCTTTCAGCCTGCTTTTTCGGGATTTGAAGGCCAACCAGGAAGCACTGCAAGCCAGCCAGGAGCGTTTCCGCACCGTCGCCGACTTCACCATGAATTGGGAATATTGGCGGGCACCGAATGGCAATTTTAATTATGTCTCGCCTTCTTGTGAAAAGATTACCGGCTATCCACCCCAGCAATTCTATCAGAACGCGCAAATCATGACGAAAGTTGTTCATCCCGACGACTATGCCAGGTTTGAGAAGCATGTCCATGAAAGGATTCAGAAGGTCGAGACGGTGGAATTTCGCATTGTTACCCAGGCGGGCGATGAACGCTGGATCTCACACGTGTGCCAGCCGTTGTTCGATGAGGCCGGGAATTTCAATGGCCGCCGGGCCAGCAATCACGATATTACCGAACGCGTGATCATGGAAAAGAAACTGAAGAAGCTGGCGATCACCGATCCACTGACTGGCATTTATAACCGGCGCCATTTTTTTGAGTTGGCTGAGCATGAATTTGAGCGCGGCCAGCGCTATAAATATCCTTTGTCGGTGATTATTTTGGATATCGATCACTTTAAAGAGGTCAACGACTCGCATGGACACGCGGTCGGCGATCAGGTTCTAAAGACCTTCACACAATTATGTTTGCAGAATATTCGTGATGGCGATGTCTTTGCCCGCATCGGCGGGGAAGAGTTTGTGATTTTGCAACCCCTGACCTATATTGCCCAATGTGCACAGGGGGCCGACCGGTTGCGGAAACTGGTTCAGGATATCCCAATTTACGCTGATGATGAACCGGTTTATATCACGATCAGCATGGGGATTGCCGGTACTGAACTGGAGAAAGCAATTTCGTTAGATGACTTGATCAACCGGGCAGATCAGGCGCTCTACAAGGCCAAGCAAAGCGGACGTAACCAGATCATGATCTGACGGGAGATGCAAACGTTTATCGAGTGAAGCTTGGATAGAGGTTATATGAAACTTGATATGACTCGACAGATATTTACAGATATTATGGAAACTGGCATTGTGATCGATATCGAGGCTGCTGGCCCTAACCCAGGGACATATTCAATGCTATCCTTGGGAGCGTGCACGTTAAAACAGCCGCAGCACACTTTTTACATTGAATTACAACCGGTCACTAAAGTACAGGATGTAGAGGCCATGCAAGTGCACAGCCTGGATTTCGAGGCGCTTAGAACGCAGGGCTTGCCGCCGGCCGTTGCCATGCAGCAGTTCGAAGCCTGGCTGAACAGTGTAATTCCTGCTGAAATGCAGCCACTCTTCATTGCTTTCAATGCCCCTTTCGACTGGATGTTTGTGGCCGATTATTTTCAGCGTTATCTAGGGCGCAATCCGTTTGGGCACAAGGCCTTGGATATTAAGGCATTCTATATGGGACTGAAAGGCGTAGCCTGGGAGGATACATCTCATCAAGTTATCAGCCAGGCATATGGACATAAGACATCACTCTCGCACCATGCGCGCCGGGATGCGATTGACGAAGCAGAACTATTTCGTCTAATCCTGGCCGATGCCGGGAAAGTCGAATAAGCACTTGCTCACGCTTTGTAAAGAAGCAACTTCTTGATCATTGTTCAATTTAGTATCAGTGCGATTCAAAAATAATATATAATTGAATATATATTTTACCCCTATTGTAAGACTACATCCGGAGGAGAGCGAGTATGGATGAGCAGGGAACTTTGACACCCAAAGAGGATTTGCGCCGAATTATCGCATCGGCCCAACGCCTCGGTATTGAGATGGATGAGGAGGAAGCGCTGCAATGGCTAACGGCGATTGCGTCTACGCAGGATTACAACGATATTGTGGTTGATGTAAATAGTGGCATATTTGGGCATAAGGTCAGTATGTTGGACTTCAGCGATGCCGAATTGGCCCACTTCCGCGCAATTGGCAAATTGGTGGAATTTGAAGATCAACCTGGGATAGTCGAAACTGCGCTGGCATTATCCGGCTCGGCAGCACAGTCCAAGATCCAGACCTATCCCGGTGATGCCGATTATTTCGAGCGCGTGAACATCAAAGCCAACACCAGGGAAGAAGCCTGCTCCATATTGGGGAATATCATGCGTGCAAAAGCTCTGGATAAATTTAAGGGTGAAGACTACCAATTGATCGAGGCGAAATTGGGATCGTATCCCTTCGAAGTAATCCGCGATGGGTACAATATTCCTGCCGGTTCGCCGATTGCCTGGAAGGCGGAAGAGATAAAAGCCGGGAAACTGAATGCCAAAACTCCAGATGGGAAGACAGTAGAGATTCTTTGGGAAAATGCCGCTCAAAATCCTGGCTGGTGCAAGCTGGATTGGGTGGTCGCCGACCTGGTACGCAAGTCGCTGGTTAATGCCAGTAACATGCTCGATGTGACCTGGGAAGCGCCAGACGGCAGCATTACACCTCTCGATGGTTACCTGGATCCATATTTCCAGGAAGTGTATTTGGAAGCCGAATCGATCCCCCTTTTCACCAAGTTGGCAAAACATGTTTCTGGTGATGCCCTGGACGATTACGTCAGCCAACTCGAAGGTGAAGTAAAGAAATATGTATCCAAGAATCCGACGAACTACGGCAAGGCGGCCAAACGAATGTACAATATTTTCCGGCTCACCGGACGCTATGAAGAAGCCGCTTTCTTGCGTGAGTTGTTTGACGAACCTACCACAATGCTTTACCAGGTTTGGTCGCTGATCCGTACTATCGACGATTGTTTTGGGCCAGGTGGAGCCATCGACCTAGATACATTATTGGCGCAAGCCGACGAATTGATTGTTAGCGTGACGCGTGTGTTGGAGGGGGAGGAAGAAGTCGAGATCGTGCGGCTATTACTCCGGCTGCGTGACCTGCTTTCCAAAGAAGAAACCAGCACGGAACTTTCCCCGCAGGCTTCGGCAGCCCGCGCTGAGGTCATCAACGTGGTAAACAATTTCTTTTACGAAAAACTATCCGGCGTCCCTACCATCAAAACTTACATGGAGGAGATGGCAGAAGTATAGTAAGAACTTACGGACAAAGCACTATACGATGCCAAACAGAACGGACGCAACCAGATTTCTGTCTGGCGTGAGAACCAAAACGTTGTTGCTTGATAATTGGGCAGAGCGTGGTGCCCATTGTTGTTCTGGGAAAACTATCAACATTCACTTAATTGATGAAAAACTGTGACTGCGGACTTTGCGTAAACCACGATTCAAAAGAGAGGAAAAATGGAAAAAGGGATTTCATTTACAGAAAATGAAGTTTTTCATTCGGGTATAACGCGTCTGATTCGTAAAGACTGGGCTACTGTCACACTCATCCTGCTATTCCATATTGTTCTGATTTTTATTGAACGCATGGCGGCGTTCGTATCGATCTGGTTATGTATATTGTTGCTTGTACAAAAACAGGGCAGAAGAGTAATTGGCTTGCGAACTCCCGGTCATTGGGTATGGTGGTTGATCGCGCCTGTCTTAGGTCTGGTTACAGTAGGTGTTACTGCTCTGATTCTGTGGGCTTTGTTAGGCTGGACAGAGCGCAATATGTTCTACGATATGGCGCATGCTGTAGGTGAAACGTTCAATTTGTTTGGGAACCACGCTGCGCCCTGGCTGCGGTTCACAGCGCTTATATTTGCTTGGATCGTAAGCCCGTTTTTAGAAGAGCCGCTGTTCCGCGGCTTTGCGCAAACGATTTACGGTCAACGCTTTGGGGTTGGCTTCGCTGTTATCTTTCAAGCGATGCTCTTTGCGTTGGTACATCCCCTGAATAACGTTTCCTGGTTTGTTTCGATATTTGTGGCCGGAATTGGATACGGCATTATTACCAAATTCAGCAAATCTGTGTGGGTTGCTGTGCTTGCTCACATTACGTACAATTTTGGCATTATCTGGATAGCCTTTACTTTTATGCCTGAATTTGTTCGCTAACGGGCAAGGCAGCGTTCTTAAGGGCTTTTTTCTCCCGTCTAAATAGGAAACTATAAAAGGCAATGAATGGCGCTTGTGGCTCACGGACACGCCACGACTGAGCGTACGTCGTCCAGAGCGGCGTCCAATGCCGCACTTTGCACGTGTTCTGCAGCTACCTGGTCCCATAGCGCGCACAGCGTGGCCTGGGTCTTGAAGTTCTCCTGGTAGGTTTGGATACTTAATTGGCGGGCATCGTTCCACCGTTCACGGGCGATGAAAGCCTCGATGAAGGGCAGGTATTCGAATGAGTTATTGGGTTTGTGCCCGGCTTTCAGGGCAGCTTCCCAGATGGTCAAGACCGCGCCCCAATCTCCCTGTTGGCGCGCCAGCTCGGCTTTCTGGTAACCGTAGCACCAGGTATGCGCCGGTTCAGCCCCGAAGATGGCCTCCGAGGGATAGCCGGGTGTCTCGCCGTCCGGCAGGATTCCGGCCAATGTAGCGGCGGGCAGGAATTCCCTGCTGATCTCCGGCACTTCCAGATTGTTCGCAAAACGCTCGTCCAGCACCCACAGGCAGCGCCCCTCCGGTTCGTAATACACCAGCAGCGTGTCGGCGCTGCTGCCTTCATATTCGAAGGTGCGCAACCCATCTTTGAGGTCTTGCCCCTGGATGAATTCATCCGGGTTGCGGTAGAAGCCGCGGTCGAGTTCGAAGAACCAGTGGTCGAGTCCGGGATAAGCTTCGGATTGCGGATAAAGTGTGTTCAATGCCGCGGCCAGCGAATAGCCGTTGGCGTAGCTGACCACCGAGCCATCCGAGAACAACGGTGTACCTGGCCCCAGGCCGGGGGCGCGCCAGGAGAGCTGCCAGTAGAAGCGGGTCTGGTTGGTCCAGTCCCAGCGGTAGTTGTTGGCCACGCGCAGATGCACGCCGACTGCCAAACCCACCAACACACTCAACACGATGGTTTGCTGCAAACGCCGCCGGGTGAAC
>JAFGRA010000250.1 GCA_016935415.1 Anaerolineales bacterium | reverse complement strand
ACCTGCCCTGGGTATCCCGCAACCTGCTGGTCAGCCATGCCGTCGGCACGGGCGATTACCTGCCGCCCGAAGTAGTGCGCGCCGCCATGCTGGTCCGCGCCAACTCGCTGGCATTGGGCTATTCCGGCGTGCGCCCCGAACTGGTCAACACGCTGGTGCGCATGCTCAACGCCGGGGTAGTGCCTGCTATCCCCGAATACGGCTCGGTGGGGGCCAGCGGTGACCTTGCCCCGCTCTCCCACCTTGGGCTGGTGATCTCCAAACGCCCCGGCAACCACCCGCCCTTGCCCGAAACCCCGGAGGACTACCAGGAAGAAAGCGGTGGGGCCTACGTGGCGCTGACCGAAGCAGAAATTGGGGACTACGCCGGGAAGCCGTTCATCGAGACCAATGGCGGATATTACGTACTGCTTACCGGGGCGAAGGCAATGGCCTTACGCGGCATCCCCCAACTGGAACTGACCGCCAAGGAGGGCCTGGCTTTCAACAACGGCACCACCTTCTCGACCGCGTTGGCGACCCTGGCGCTGCACGACGCCGAAAACCTGGCCCGCCACGCCGAACTAGCCGCCGCTATGTCGCTCGAAGCGCTGCTCGGTTTCCGGGACGCCTTCCTGCCGCACATCCAGCAGGTGCGCGGCCACCAGGGTCAGATCGAGGTCGCCCAACGTATCCTCAAGATCGTGGGCGGCAGCACGATCATGGATGGGGACGAAGACCTCGACCCGCGCTTCGTGCCGCCCCAGGACGCTTATTCGCTGCGCGTCACCCCACAGGTGCTGGGGGCAATTTGGGACGCGCTGGCTTTCATCCGCAGCACGGTGACCACCGAGATCAATGCCGCTACCGACAACCCGATGATCTTTGACCTGCCGGAAGACCACACGCTCTACCTGCCGCGCGATTACAAGGCCGTTTCCGGCGGCAACTTCCACGGCGCGCCGATTGCTTATGCCATGGATTTGCTGGGTATCCTGATCACCGACCTGGGCAGCTTGAGCGAGCGGCGTGTCTTCCGCATGTTGGACAAGAACCTCAACCACGCCCTACCGGCCTTCCTGATGCGCGATGCCAAACCGGGCGTGACCAGCGGGATGATGATTCCGCAGTACCTGGCCGCCAGCCTGGTTTCGGACTGCAAGACTTTGGCGCATCCCGACAGCGTGGATTCGATCCCGACCTCGGCCAACCAGGAAGATCACGTCAGCATGAGCATGAACGCCGCCCGCCACGCCCGCAAGATTGTCGACAATATTGGCACAGTCGTGTCCGTGGAACTACTATGCGCTTCGCTGGCCTTGCACTGGCGCTTACGCCAGGTCGAAGAACAGCTTGCCGATGCCGATTACAAACCGGAAGAGACCATCCCCTACAAGCGCGACCGCGTCGACGAGATCGTGCTGTGCATCCGCGCTACGGGACAAGCCCCCACCGAGGGCCAGGGTACGCGCCTGGCGCGCGAATTGATCGAGGCCCACCTGTACGAAGGCAAAAACGGCCTACCGGAACTGCGATTACGCACGGCCGAAGACCGCTACCTGCGGCCTTACATCCTGCGCGTCAAGGCGTTGTTAGCACATGGCGCGCTGGTCGAGCAGGTTTATGAAAAAGTGGGGTTGAATTAGGCCGGTTTCTGGGCGATCACATACCCAAAACTGAGCCAGCGGCCGCCATCCGGGATGACGATTTTGCCTACGACGCCAACGGCAACATGACCTGCCGCTATGAAGATAGCGTTTACTGGAAGCAGACCTACAATGCCGAGAACCGCCTGGCCATGGTGGAAAAGCTGGATGGTAACTGCGCTGCTGGCAGCGCAGTAGAAAGCTGGACGTTCAGCTATGACGGAAATGGCGTGCGCCTGATGGAGGCTTACTGGGACGGCAGTGATACAACCACCAAGCTGTTTCTGGCGGGTGGAGCCTATGAAGTGGGTGACTTTGGCGGGCAGAGCGAAAGTGTGAAGCGCTATTACAGTATGGCTGGGGTGCGCATGCTGCGTGATGAGAATGGATTGCAGTATCTGCTCACCGACCATCTTGGTTCGGTTTCGGCGGTGTTGGACAGCAGCGAGAATCTGCTCTCCGAGCAGCGCTACCTGCCGTTCGGTGGGGTGCGCGAAGATAGCTTTGTGGATGATTCAATTAATGAGACTGACTTTGGTTACACCGGCCAGCGCAACAACACTTACATTAAGTTAATCGATTTCAACGCCAGATGGTATTCCCCGAGTTTGAACCGCTTCGTTCAACCAGATACGATTATACCAGACCTCACCAATCCCCAAGCTTTGAACAGATACAGCTACGTAGTGAACAATCCTATCAATCTGATCGATCCCACTGGACACAAATTTACAACCGATGATGCGAGTACTTGCCCGCCTGGGGATTCAAAGTGTTGGGGTTGGGATAAATCCAGCTCAATCAGCAAGATTGATAAGCCAGAAATTGTTTCCAGGGAAGATTGGAATGCTTATGAACCAGGGTCAACTGGTCTTCAAGCTGATACGGAAAAGAGTGAGGGATTATTCGGGCCAGATAATGAGCAGGGATATATGGCGTATCCAGGTGATCTTGCTGATGAACTTGACCAAATAACGATACATCATGTAGGGGACGATCAATTCTATGATCCGTTATCAATCCAAATCCGAGAAATGGGTGGAGGGTTTTATGATATTGGTTACCATTTTATAATTGGGCGCGATGGTACCATTTATGAAGGTAGAGATCTTGGAGTAAGAGGATATCATGCTTATCCAAACTCTGGAAATGTTGGTATATTATGGTTGGGTGATTTCGTTCCGGGATATGATATATCAGATAAGCGCTATGGACAGGTTGATCCAGATGATAATTATGGACCCACAATGCCTCAGATCAATGCAACAATGCAGTTAATCATTTGGTTGGATCAGGAATATGGGATTGATGACTTGGTTGGACACATTGAACTTAATAGTACGGCTTGTCCTGGTGCAAATGCAATGCCGTATGTTCACATATTGGCAGAGCTTGTCGAGTAAAAAGGAGGTATATAATGCGTAGAGTTTTTATCTCTCTACCTTTGTTCTTACTGATTTTCGGATCAGCTTGTGCATTCAATCATCAAGATATTGTTGCAACACCATCCCAAACATCTACGCCTTTTGAAGATGAATTGCCCACATTGCCTCCATCGAAGACAGCAACAGCAACACTGGCCCCAACACAAACACCAACAATTACACCGACCATGTCTCTGACTCGCGAGTGGATAAACGAAGAAATCAAATCGGGAAAAGAACAATTGGAGATGATCATCCAGGCAATTGAACAATACTACGAAGATACAGGAGCTTATCCTGAATCATTGGATGCATTGATTCCAGATTATTTGGATGAAATCCCGTTGACAATAACAGGACAACAATTTGAGTATGGGCTTTTCGATCATTACATCTATATAGTAAAGTTTGAAATAGCCAGAAAGCGTAATCCGGATACTAATAGCGTATGGCTTTGTGGATACATTCGATCATCTGATCTGTGGGAGTGCAGTGGAACACATCGGTAAGATTTTCTGTCTATTTCCCTACCACTACCAACACTCGCTCCTTGACGACCCTGATGATCTCAGCCTGCTCCGCGCTCAACCCTGTTGACAGGATCGCATCCAGCGCCGCCAGCACCTCGCCAGTCTGGTTGGGCCGCGCGTCCGTCTGCTTTTCAAGCGGAGAAAACATTTCCTCCACCCTGCTCATCGCCGCAAAATAGTCCTGCGCCACCGTGCCGTCATACAAGCGAGCATACTGCAAGGTGGTATCGAGATGCTTGTGCCCCAAGATCGCCTGCACCATCAATACCGGTGCACCGGCATTCAAGAGCCAGGTCGCACAGGTATGCCGCAGTTGGTGTGGGCTGACCTTCACCCCGCAGCGTATGCCATACGTGCGCAGCCGGCTCCCACAGTACGTCCTACTCAAGGGCGCATGCCGGAAGATGAAGACGTGCTCGGGCAGTGCATCCACCGGCCCGCGCACTGCCAGGTAATCCTGCAAGGCACCGATCACGGCAGCACTCAAATACACAAAGCGGTCTTTCAAGCCCTTGGACTGCTCGATCCTGGCCTTTTTGGCTCCAAAATCGACTTCAGTGAGGCGCAAACGGCGGATTTCCCCCGTCCTCAATCCCGAATGCAGCATCAGCAGGAACCAGGCCAGGTCCAGCTTGCCGGTGCGACTGTGTCCGGCATGGCTTGATCCGGCCTGCTTCTCGATCTCAGCCTGCAAGCGCTGCACCTGCTCGATCGGCACATCTCTGGGCATACGCGCCGGGATCGGGAAGGGTTCCACCTTCAGCATCTTTTCATCCACCACCCAGCCCTGGTCTT
>JAFGRA010000249.1 GCA_016935415.1 Anaerolineales bacterium | reverse complement strand
CCTGCCTTCCCCCGACGCCATCCACACCGATCTCAAACGCCTGATCGAAGCGCGCACCAGCACCCGCAAATATCAGCCAACCAGTATTACCCAGGAAGAACTGGCCTACCTGCTGTGGTGCACGCAGGGCGTCAAGGAGATCACCGGGGATAACTACGCCACCCACCGCAACGTGCCTTCCGCCGGGGCGCGCCATGCCTTCGAAACCTTCGTGCTGGCGAACCGCGTCGACGGCCTGCCGGTCGGCGTGTACCGCTACCTGGCCCTGGAACATAAGCTGGAAGAATACATCATCAGCGAGCGCATCGTCGGTGAGTTGACTTCGGCCTGCGCCAACCAGGAAATGGTGCGCGAAGGGGCGGTGACCTTTTTCTGGGCGGCCGACATCGCCCGCATGACCTGGCGCTACGACCAGCGCGGCTACCGCTACATCTTCCTGGACGCCGGGCACGTCTGCCAGAACCTGTACCTGACCGCCGAAACCATCGGCTGCGGGGTATGCGCTATCGCCGCCTACGAAGACGACAAGCTCAACACCGCCCTCGACCTGGACGGCGAGAACATGTTTGTGGCCTACCTGGCCGCCCTCGGCAAAAAACTGGGTTCGGAGTAATCCCTTTTCGTCTTAATCAGTAGGGGCGGGCCTTGTGCCCGCCCGCCCAGAGCGTCGCGATTGCGACGCTCTTCTTCAATTTGTCATTCCGAGCCGCTGAACGAAGTTCAGCTAGGCGAGGAATACCCGTGAATTCACTTTGTCAACTTGCGCCTTTCCTAAAAAGCATCTTCATAGGTATTCCTCGCTCAGACATCTGGTCTGCGTGAAACTCAGTATACACGCTCGGAATGACGCCTCAACTTGATAATCACTTAATTGACAAGTTCCACTGGCATCCAGGTTGCAGGCGGCATTAGAGAAATCCGAAAAATTTCTCCGCTGCCGAGCAGTAACCCGGCACCTCTTACCATGGTGTTACTTCCAATTCGTAGCCGGCGTATCAATACAATAATCTTCGTTTGCATCCAGGATTGCGCGGGTAAATTCTTCAGGATTTGTGGGACTCACATCTTGTATCCTCTGATATGGATATTCCGAATCATATACTCCAAGAAATTTCAATGCCACCGCTACAAAGTCGAGCTGCTGCGATCTTGGCCATAAATCAATATAATTAGATTCAGCATCAGATACCAGTGTGTTGTAGCAAATCTTGATGCTCCAGGTCTGCTCTTGGATGGTTGCATCCGAGTACGAATACCATGCAATGAAACTCCGGTCTCCATAGTAGAGAGCCAAATCAAAGTCAGTAGGACCACTTGTAAACATCCCAAATCTTGTCTTGAATCGAATTTCTTCAGGCACACCGTAAGTGGCTATTATCTCAGAAACACCTACCGGACTAGAGGAAATAATTATCTCGTAAACAATACCGGATTTGTTTGAGATACTGAAAGTCATTGCTGTATCTTCATAATAGAAAGTACCAGGATTATCACCTACCTGTACGAACTGTGGATATTTAGAAAAATAATTCACGGCATCTTCCCATTTTGTAATCCCAGGTCTCACCCCAAACAGGCACGGGAATTGGCAGTCAAAATTCTGGTCCATCTCTGCCGCAAAAGCTGTCTTCCTAACTTCAATGGGGGTGCGCGTAAGAGCAGCCGTTTGTGTTCGC
This sequence comes from Anaerolineales bacterium, assembly GCA_016935415.1. GTDB lineage: Bacteria > Chloroflexota > Anaerolineae > Anaerolineales > UBA11579 > JAFGRA01. Next base: position 1,447 of record JAFGRA010000249.1, on the reverse strand, counting down.
ATCACCCACTGCGTCTGCCTGGCCGCGTAAGTGGAGATATATGCCAACCGCGTTTGCTTGGCCTGGTAGGTAGGCAAATATGCGGCTTTATTATTCGGGATTATTGTTGCCGTTTCCGTCGCTGTCACTGTAGGCACGACCGGCAAAGTCGGCGTAGTTGTGCTTTGCTGTAAAGCAACAGTTTCACAGGCCACCATGACAAACAGCAGAAACAACAGGCCTAAATTTCTGGTCGCCCTTCCGATCATCATTTTCATCACAACCCTCCTGGCACGATCCCGTGGAGGAATTGTTCACTCCCACGCACAAATCGAATCCAGATACGCAGCCGAGCCATCCCTCAGCCAGCCGTCCAACTGGGCCGGTTCCTTGAGCTGCTGGCCGCGGTAGCGCGGCACCACCACATAGCTGCAATTCAGTTCGGGCAGCGTGGTCATATCGCCCCACAGCTTCTCGAACTGCGCTACCGGGAAAATGTCTTCCTGGCCGCGACCCCAACGCTTCTTGACATCCTTGAGCGTGATGTAGGTCGGCATGCGCGCCGCCAACCCGCGCACCGCCGTCGCCACCTTATCGGCATCGCTCAACTCGGCACGCGTCAGCCCAAACACATCCAGGATCTGGTCGATGTCGATCCAGGAAGTGGCCGAGTTGTAATAGGAGAGCTTGAACTCGACTTCCTCACGCGGCAAGGCCAGCCCTTCGATCAGGCGCACGTGCCCGTCGACGCGTGCCAACCCGCCACCGCGGTCTTCGATGTGGCGGGTGATGACCTCCATCGTAAACCCTGAGCCGCTTTCGATATGGTGGCCCAGGATGGCCGGGTCGACATTCGCCCCTAACGTGTCGATATTGTGGATCATCAAATATTTCAGGTTGGGGCGCTCGGCAAACAGCTTCGCCAGCACGCCGTTGCGGAACAGGTTGGGGATTTCGTACCAATGCCCGACCGGGTGCAGGCACTGCAAGGGCAGGTTATCGGTGTATTCGCTGCCCTCGCCCATCGCCTGCGCCCAACCGATCAGCGCAGCTTGCAGGCTTTCGCGCATCTTCTGGGCCTGCTCGTCCAGCAATTGCTGCGGCATCTCTTCCCAGGCGAAGCGCAGGTCGCGCGCCATCGGGATCATGCGCAGACCCACTGCCCGGCCTGACGAGAGGAACAACGGCCCTTCGTAACCCAGGTTGTGGTGCATGTCCAGATAAGCCTGGATCGGTTGGTTGGTCATGAAGCTGGTAGTGAAAATATGCGGCAAGGCGGTTCCACTCAACTGGCCGGAACGGCGGCTTTTCGCCAGATGCACTTCCACAAAGGTGCGGTGCCTGCCGTCCAATTTGGCAAACGGGTTGATCGCCTTGACCACCCCCGCGCCCTTCGTCCAGCGGCTGCCACTGCCCCCGGCCAACGAGATCACCGCCACCTGCCCGGCCGCCATGGCTTCCAGGCCGG
>JAFGRA010000248.1 GCA_016935415.1 Anaerolineales bacterium | reverse complement strand
CCAGCAGCGTACCACCAAAACCGAAGCCCAGCAGTACGTCTGGGGCGGCCTTGCCGAAGATAATGAAGATGATCGTCCCTCCCAACAGACCCAGGCCATCGGTGAGCATCCCAGTGATGGTGCCGGAGCGGTAAGCAATCGTGAGGGCTTTCTTGAAGCTTTCGCGGGAAGCAGCAGCCACGCGCACGTTACCCTGCACGGCCATGTTCATGCCAATGAAACCGACCAGGGCGGAGAAACTGGCACCCATTGCAAAAGCAATGGCGCGGCCGATGGCCACAGCCCACACCGCGGTTTGGCAATCAACGGTGGCGGATACACGCTCGGGGTTGAATTCGGTGTAGCCGGCGTCAATGGCAACTTGCTTGGCGGTGCTGCGTTCCAATTGCGGGAGAATTTCGGCCGTAGTCAGACTGGTGTTCTCGGCGATCTTGGCTGCAAAAGCATCCTCTACTGCGGCACGACAGAACAGCTCATTGGCCTCACCGGTGGGTTTCACCAGTGCCACACTTAGGAACATCGCCACGGTCAAGATAAGGATCAGGATGACGATGGTACGCAGCTGGGTACGCAGATAAGCGTTAGCGCCATCGCGAATGAATCCCCAGATCTTCTGCATCGCTTCACTGCCTTTATCTGCAGCGAAGGTCTGCCTGGCGAGCCAGTACGCGTACGCCAATGCAACGAAAGCCGTGGCAAGCACGATATAGATCATGGTTTGCTCAAAAGGCTCAATACCGGACATTGCGTTCATAAAACTATTCCTCCAGAAAATAAAGTTTTTATTCCAATTGCACCGGTACAGCAACTCCAGCTATCCGTTTACATTACTACTGTAATTTTGATGGCTTAAATTAAATACTTTGGCGCTTTTGGAAGCGGGGTGTTGATTACACCCCATTGGTTTATTTGGATACGTGATACGGTGATTTTAAACACCCTCGCATTTTAAGGCTGGGGTTGAATTGTGTCAAGCGAGTGGTGATTATTAGTGGATGCTTAAAAAGGAAATAATCACTTGACTCTCTCCCTAGAAATGTTGTATAGTCTTACTTGGGATTGTCCCAACCAGCGCTGCCACCCGGCGGTTGCTGGGATTTTTGTTGTTTATTCCAGAGGTAATAAAATCAAGTAATCAGGAGTATGCATGATCCAGGTTGAAAAACTCACCAAGGATTACGGTCCGCGTCGGGCAATTGACCAGATCAGCTTCGCCGCTGAACGCGGGGAAGTGATTGGCTTTCTGGGACCGAACGGAGCGGGTAAAACGACATCCATGCGCATCCTGGCTGGCTATATGCCACCCACCGCGGGGAAGGCTTCCATTGCCGGTTTCGACGTGGTCGACCAATCCCTAGAAGTGCGCAAGCGGGTTGGATACATGCCGGAAAATGTACCGCTGTACACGGATATGACCGTGTTCGACTATCTAAAGTTCATGGCTGACTTGCGGCACGTTGAGAACGCGGCCGAGCGCGTCGATGAAGTCCTTGAAATGGTTGGGATGCTCGATCGCGCCGATGGGTATATAGAAAAACTTTCCAAAGGTATGCGCCAGCGCATCGGCCTGGGCCAGGCCCTGCTGCACGAACCGGAAGTCTTGATCCTGGACGAGCCGACCATCGGCCTCGACCCGGCTCAGATCCACGAAGTGCGCAGCCTGATCCAGGAGATCGGCAAGGAGCATACCGTGCTGCTTTCCACACACATCCTTTCCGAAGCGCAGCAAATCTGCAACCGGGTATTGATCATCAACCAGGGGCATATCGTGGCCGAGGACTCGCCTGAAAACTTGCAGTCCCGCCTGACCGGTGCCAAACGCGTGGTGCTCAAAGTAGCCGGTGATGAGGATGGCCTCGAAAAGATCGTCTCGGCCGTGCCCGGTGTCAGCCGGGTACTGCGGTCGCAAGATGGTAACCTTGAATTCGAGACCGACCCCGGCCAGGACGTGCGCCCGGCGGTTGCCCGGGCAGTTGTGGAGGCCAAGTTCGACCTCTTGGAACTGCGCGCGCTAGGCATGAGTTTGGAAGATGTCTTCCTCGAGTTGACACGTGAAGCGCCGGCCCCGCCTGATATCGACGAAGGCTTTGAGGAAGATGAGATGGAAGAAGAGCAAGAAGAAGAAGGAGCGGGAGAATAATATATGCGCAATATTTGGACGATTGCCAAACGCGAATATAAGTATTATCTCTCTACGCCGATCGCGTATCTGATCGCTGGATTGATCTTGTTCGCGTTGGGCGTTTTATTTGCGTTGTTACTCGTTGAATCCCTGCAGCCCGGTTCTACTTACGTGCCGCAGGTTGAGGTTTTTATTTCCTGGTTGTATTTCCCACTGTTGTTCTTTAGCCTGCCGGCGCTGACCATGCGCTTGCTGTCAGCGGAACAACGCGATGGGACGATAGAAATGCTGATGACTGCTCCGGTACGCGATTATGAGATCGTGGTCGGTAAATGGTTGGGCGCATTCTTGCTTATGCTCAGCATTCTAGCGGTCACCTGGGTCTACCCAATCATCATCAACCAGATGGTCAGCCCGGGCATCGATCAAGGACCGCTGTTGAGCGGTTATCTTGGCCTGCTGTTAGTGGCTTCTGCGGCGATTGCCATGGGCGTAGGCATTTCATCGTTCTTCAGCAACCAGATCGCGACTTTCTTTGTGACCATCGTCGCTTTCCTGATGTTCTATTTTTTCTTCAGCTTCGGCTTTGCCGACCCGACCAATACTTCCGCGTTTGCCCAGGTAATGCGTTACCTGGACTTTGGGGGCCATTTCCAGGATACGATGATGCGCGGCATCATCGACCTGGCGGACGTGGTTTTCTTCGTCAGTTTCACGGCGTTGTGGTTGGTGGTTGGAGCGGTTTCGCTTGAAACTCGGAGGTGGCGATAATGAAGAAGTACCAACGTTTTGCCCCTCTTGGCCTGTATCTGGCGATTCTGGCCGCACTGGTATCTGCTGGTCTGTATTTCGTCCGGCGTGAATTTGACCTGTATCAGCAGATCAGCATTGGCCTGATCGTCGTTGGCCTGGCTGTGTATGCCTTGCTCGCCCCGGATAAGGTGCGCCAGGCAATTACCGGACGGCAGGCGCGCTATGGCAGCAATGCCTTTGTGCTTTTACTGGCTTCGATTGGGATTCTCGTGGTGGTCAATTTCATGATCTATCAAGACCCGCCGCGCTGGGACTTGACCGAAGATAAAGCAAATACGCTGGCCCCGGAGACGATCGAAATCCTGGATAGCCTGGAAGAGTCGGTAACCATCCAGGGCTTCTTCGCGGATAGTGTACCGACCAGCACAGACGAACTGTTGCAGAATTATGAATTGTTCAGTGACGGTAAGATCAGCTATGAGTATATCAACCCGGTAATGGATCCGGTGGCTGCACAGGAAGCTGAGATCGCCCAGGATCGTACACTTGTGCTGTATATGGGTGAGCGCCGTGAGGCGATTACCTCCGCTACGGAGAAAGAGATCAGCGCGGCCCTGCTGCGTTTGTTGAGTGGGGACGAGCGCGTGGTCTATTTCCTGACCGGACATGGGGAATACAGCCCCGATGATACCGGCGATGAGTCCTATTCGCTGGCGCGCCGCACGATGGATGCCAAGAATTACCGCATCGAGCTTTTGAACCTGATTGGTGGGGAGGATATCCCTGCTGATGCCGATGTGGTGGTTGTGGCCGGGCCGCAAGTCCCGGTAACGGCCGATGAAGTTGCCAAACTCAAAGCATTTTCGACCGCCGGTGGTGCGCTGGTCGTGATGGAAGAACCGACCATCTTCACCCAATTTGGCGATGCAGAAGATTCCCTGGCGGCCTATTTGGCCGAAGATTGGGGCATCACCTTGGGGAATGACCTGATCCTGGATCGGACTTCCAGCGTAGGTGCATTCCCCTTTGCTACCGAAGTAAGCCAGCATGTCATTACCAATACCATTTCGAATAATGTATTCCCGTTCTTCCCTACGGCTCGCAGTGTAACCATCAGCAACCCGTTGAGTAACCTGGGACAAAGCGAACTATTGCTGACGGCACCCTTTGATGCGACCTGGGCAGAAACCGATCTTGACAGCTTGCTGGCACAAGAAGAACCGACTGCGGATGAAGCTACCGACCTGCCTGGTCCGGTTCCGGTCATGGTGGTTGCCGAAGATACCTTTACCGGTGCCCGCCTGGTTGTTGTCGGTGATTCCGACTTTGCGGCTGATGCCTATTTCCAGAGGCAGAGCAACGGTCAATTGTTCCTTGCCACCATGGATTGGGTTACAGAACAGGACGCCTTGATCAACCTGACCACCGAAACACCAACCCAGCGTTTTATCGTGCCGCCGTCGACCACGACCGTGTACTTACTGTACCTGTTCGCGATCTGCTTGTTGCCTGCTGGTCTGTTGGCGATTGGTGGTGTGGTGTGGTATCTGCGTCGTAAGCGAGGCTAGCCATGCTGCGCCGAAGTACATTGATCGTCCTGATCGTGTTCCTGGTACTGGTGGGCGTGGCTGTTTATGTGCAATACTTCCGCGAGGAAGCGCCTGCCCCAACCGAGGAAGCATTGGTACTGGATGCTACGGTTCCAGTGTATGAAGACCTCTTCGATTTCGATCCTACCGCGGTGACCGGTTTGCGGATCGATGCCGCCGACGGGCGCGCGTTGGTGATCGAAAAAAACGAAGACGGTGCTTTCGTGTTGGTGGAACCTGAGACCAGCGTCGAACTGACCGATGCGGTGCGGATCTTCGATGCGATCGATACGCTTGCGCGCGTAGAGATTACCTTCGATCTGGACCCGCAGATCGGGCTGGATGCACTTGGGTTGGATGATCCCGATTATGAAGTCACGCTTTCCCTGGAAGATGGTGAAGAAGTTGACTTACTGATCGGTGACCAGACCCCGCCAAAGACTGGCTATTATGTCCAACTGGCAGGGGATTCGCCGAAGGCTGTGAGTATGTATGCGATCGATAACTTGCTTGCCTTCTTTGACGACCCACCGGCCATGCCAACCCCAACCCCGGAGCCGGAAATTACGCCGGAACCACAAGAAGTGGAATAGTCCGGATATCAGCAAAATGTCAGATCAAATTAACTAATATTTTTATTAGAATTTGATTTGGGTGTTGATTTTAAGTTTGAAAAACTGTATTCTGGAACCAGAGGAGTACCAGATATAAAAAAATAATGGATGTAAGATTTGTCTGGTTAAGAAACTCTGATTGTGTAAAAGTATACGAATTAACCGACAAAATGGAATTGCCATGCAATTCTTGAGCAAATCACAAAGTGATTTGCCTGCATCCTAGTTTGGAGTGTAGATGCCTGTGAAGGTTATTAATAACGATCTATTAGAAAAAATTGAAGATAATTCTGAAGAATACTCCGCAATTGCACAGCTTATTGAATTAGGGCGGAGCAAAAGCTATGTGACCATTGATGATATTCTGACCTTCTTCCCGGAAGCCGAGCGTGACGTCGACCAGTTGGAAGAAGCTTTTGCGGCTTTATTGAGCGCCGGTATCCCCTACGTGGACGATGATACCAACTTGCAGCCCTCCGATGCGGAATTAGACGAGGAAGAGGACGAAACTGCAGAGGATGAAAAGGATACGGCCGAAGAAGACGATAACTACCTGGCAAATATTGATACTGACGATATGATCGGGTTGTATCTGAAAGAGGTTGGCCGGGTCCCGCTGCTTACCGCCGAAGAAGAGGTCTCGCTGGCGAAGCGCATTGAGCGTGGCCGCGTCTCGCGCGAAGATTTGGCTGTCGGTGATCTGGATGATGACGGCCGCGTCCAACTGCGCGATTATATTGAAGATGGTTGGGCAGCCCGCGAGCACCTGATTACGGCAAATTCGCGTCTGGTGATCAGCGTGGCGAAGAAGTACATGGGCCGCGGTGTGCCTTTCCAGGATTTGATCCAGGAAGGTAACATCGGCTTGATCCGCGCCGCCAAGAAATTCGATTATCGGCGAGGACACAAATTCAGCACTTACGCCACCTGGTGGATTCGCCAGGCGGTGACGCGCGCCATCGCCGACCAGGGCCGCACGATCCGTGTGCCCGTGCACATGGGCGACCAGATCAATAAGCTGCTGCGTGTACAGCACCAACTGACCCAAAAGCTGGGGCGCGATCCTTCGGTCGAGGAATTGGCCGGAGAACTGGATGTACCCATCAAGAAGGTCGAGAACATGATCCAGGTGGCTCGCCGCCCGCTTTCGCTGGAAACCCCCACCGACGATGAAGAGGACTCGGTCTTGGGTGATTTCATCCAGGATCGTGAGGCACCGGCTCCCGATGATTCGGCCACCTATAACTTGCTGCGCGAGCATCTGGATGAGGTCTTGAGTTCGCTGCCGCCGCGCGAGGTGCGCATCTTGCAGCTACGCTACGGCTTGCTCGACGGGCAGGCGTATACGCTGGAAGAGGTTGGCCGCAAGATGGGCGTGACGCGTGAGCGCGTGCGCCAGATCGAGGCCCAGGCGCTCAGCCGCCTGCGCCATCCCGGCATCCGCCGCAAGCTGCGCGAATATCTGGGCGAGTAACCCCTGGCATTTGAGAAACCTTTACCGGTCGTGGAAATTTCCGCGGCCGGTTTTTTCTTAACAATGGATGGTGAGTGTTGAAGGGGGATCTGGCTCAAGGTATACATTGCTTTGTCTAGGTGCGCAGTATGCTGCGCACCTACAGAGTTGGGGAATTATATGAAGATGTTAAATTTTTTCAGATTGTTCATAAAGAAGGTTTCAAACTAACCCTTGCAGGAGATATCGTTGTGATAATTAGGGTAAAATTGGAGTAATTTACTCTGATTTATATAAGGAGCAATGAGTGGTAAAAGAAACGGTGATCACGTATAAAACCGATTTGGAGGGCGTTGACTGGACAGCTTTGAAAAGTCTGTTGGAAGAAGACGATTTTGACAACGGGCGCACGCCGGAAAAATTGAAGCAGTCTTTTGAAAACAGCCGCGCCGTCGTTTTTGCCCTGGATGGGGCGCGAGTGATCGGCAAGGCGCGAGCCTTATCGGATGGGGTATGCAATGCTTATGTGGTCGATGTGTGGACATATTCCCCGTATCGCAATCGGGGCATTGCCAGCATGATGATGGAATGCTTAATGGAGAAGCTGCCCGGCCAGCATGTGTATCTCTTCACAGATGATGCCGAAGCTTTTTATGAAAAATTGGGCTTCCGGCGACAGGGGATTGGTTTGTTCAAGGTGGTGGGGCAGTGGCTGGTGAATGAGCCGGGGGACGTTTAGTTTCCATATTGCAGGGAAAGCTTATTTATGCGTCAATCCCGTGCAGCGCACGGGATTGACTAAACCAACTCAGAAGGAGGAGAGTGGAGGAGGTAATTGCCCATCAAGCAACAATTTTGAGGAGGAGAGATGTTCGAAAGACGGGCAATATATAAGCGTTTTTTATGACTTGACACCTGATAGTTGACCAATTGCAAAGGGGCAAGCGCACTTGTCTTGCAAGTTGCACTCGGTCAAGTGGGAGCAATCCCGGTCAACAATGCGGGGTGGCTGGTCCGGCAATACGTCAGCGGGATAAACAACCACAGTGGTTACTTCGACATCTGTGCCTGCGTGAACGCAATTGCAGGTGACCACTTCTTCGACCATGCGTTTTTCGTCAACCATTAAAACACTCCTGTCTAACAATTTGCCAAGTGTGCCGATAGTGTACCATTCCTAGAGGTTAAATTCAGGTGTCAGATGTCCTTTTCCGCATGGGACGGTTGTCATATGCGTACAAAAAAGATACATCTTGTCAGGATAGATTGCGACGCGGTGTTATACTCCCCCAAATGGAACGGAAACAGTCTGTGCTGAAATAGAAAACCCTTGGGCTGTTTTTCACGCGTGTTTTACTTTGACAATCTTGCAGAGCAAGGCTAAAATGGGGGGTATCAGATTGGCTTGAAAGGAAAGTAGATGAGTGCCTGGCAAGGGAAGTACATAATCGGCCTGACCGGAAACATTGCAACAGGTAAGAGTGTCGTTCGCAAAATGTTGGAACATCTGGGAGCATACGGCATCGATGCCGATGCGCTCAGCCACCGCGCGATTGCCCAGGGTGCCCCCGGTTACCAGGCGGTTGTGGATGCGTTCGGGAAGTGGATCCTGGCGAAGGACGGCCAGATCGACCGTGATAAATTAGGGAAGATCGTCTTCAATGATCCAGAAGCGTTAGCACAGTTGGAGAGTATCGTCCATCCGCTCGTGCGCCAGGCGGTGGAACATCTCGTCAAGCAAGCCAGCAAGAAGGTCGTGGTAATTGAAGCCATCAAATTGCTCGAATCACCTTTACGAGATCATTGTGACGGCGTGTGGGTGGCGACCGCGTCTCCGGAGACCCAACTGGCGCGCCTGAAGAAAAAGCGGGGCATGGACGAGGAAACCGCCCGCGAACGCATGTTGGCCCAACCACGCCAAGCTGATAAGGAAAAAGCCGCCGACGTGATTATCAAGAACAACGGCTCATTTGACGCGACCTGGAAGCAGGTTCAGACCGCCTGGGAGAAGCTGTTCCCGGCTGCCAAACCCGAACCGCTGCGCAAAGCAACCACGGTAACCACGACGGCCACGCCCGAAGAGCTGTCCATCGTGCGCGCCGGGCCACAGCAAGCCGAAGAGATTGCCAGCTTTATCACCAAAGTTAGTGGTGGGCAGCGCAGTTTGTCACGCGCAGATGTGATGGCCGCGTTTGGCGAAAAGGCATTTTTGCTGCTCAAGGCGAGGGGTGGCATTGCCGGATTGGTGGGTTGGCAGGTGGAGAACCTGGTGGCGCGCACGGATGAGGTTTACCTGGTGTCGGGTTTGCCGGTGGCCGACGCGATGCGTTTCCTGATCACCGAAGTGGAAGAGGCTTCCAAGGAACTACAATCTGAGGCTTCGCTGGTATTCATCTCGCCTGAACTGGCTAAAGCTGCGGCAGTGTGGAGCGGGCTGGGTTATGAGGTGCGTACTCCTGATAGCCTGACCGTGAATGCCTGGCGCGAGGCTGCCCAGGAATCCTACGTCGCAGATACGGTCATGCTGTTCAAGCAACTGCGTGTAGACCGGGTCTTACGCCCAATTTAGAATTTACAGTCGAACCGTTTTTTCTGAATTCAACCTGAAATGAAGTTGTTCTTTGGGTTGCCGCTTAATCGTGGGATGAATTACAATACGGGGGAAGCTGTGTTAAATCATTTCTCGTGGAGAAACGCCTCCCGTGGTTATTGAACTATTCCAAAACCTGCTCTTTGTGTTCCAACGCTTCAATTGGTGGAGCGTTGTCGACATTTTGCTGGTAACCATCATTTTCTATAGTCTGTTCCGTTTTTTACGGGATACGCAGGCGATGGTATTGCTGCGCGGCGTTTTGATCCTGATTGTATTGGTCGCCCTGCTGACGACGACTTCGAACATCTTGCCGGCTTTCTCCTGGCTGGTGAATACCACCTTGCCGGCGCTGTTGTTGGCGGTCCCGGTTATCTTTGCACCGGAAATCCGCCGCGGCCTGGAGCGCCTGGGGCGTGCCGGGGAATTGCTGCAAAATCGGGGCCGCACCAGTCCCCGGCACCGAGATGTGATTGCGGCGGTAACCCACGCCGCGGCGCGCCTCTCGGCCCGGCGGCATGGCGCTTTGATCGTGATCGAACGGCTGGATCACCTCGATGAATATGTCGAAACCGGCGTGGCAATGGACTCGCGCATTACCCCCGAACTGCTGCTGCAAATCTTCTACCCCAATACCCCACTGCACGATGGCGCGGTGATCATTTCCGGCAACCGGATGCGCAGCGCCGGGTGTGTGATGCCGTTGTCTTCGAGCGGTGTACTGGCGGATAACCCTGAACGTAAGATGGGCCTGCGGCACCGGGCTGCTTTAGGAACTTCGGAGGTCAGCGACGCGGTGGTAGTGGTGGTTTCAGAAGAGACCGGCGCAATTTCGGTCTCGTATGGCGGCCGTATGATCCAGCGCCTGGATTCTGAGCGCCTGACCGCCGTACTGCGGGCTTTCTTCAAGCGCCCGGAAGAGGAAGATGGCATGATGGCCTGGATCTATCGCTGGCTGCCTTTCTTGCGGCCTCAAGAGGAAGCGACGGAGCGTTAACATGCTTTCGAATCTCTTGCAACGACTCTGGCGAAATATGGGCACGCTGCTGCTGGCTTTCCTGACCGCGTTGGCGGTATGGATTTCGGCCGTGCTGGCCAGCGACCCCAACGTAGAGCGCCTGCTGCCGCGGAGTGTTCCTTTAGAAATTGTGGGCCAGCAGGAGGATTTACTGCTGGAAGGTACGCCGCCCTCATCCGTGACAGCCCGCCTGCGCGCCCCGCAATCGATCTGGGATCAATTGGATAACAGCAGTGGGCTGATCAGCGCCGAACTCGATCTGACTGATTTAGAGCCGGGAACCTATGATGTCGATGTGAAAATCCTGGTTGATGCTGCCCCGGTACAGATCGAGGAAGTGATCCCTTCCAAGGTCAAGATCACGTTGGAGCAATTGGTGATTGAAGAATTCCCGATCCGGCCGGTGGTGAATGGGCAACCGGCCTTGGGCTTCCAAGTGGAGGATTTGTCCCTGGATGTGGAAACCGTCGAGGTTTCTGGTTCTAAATCTTTGGTGGATCAAATCGCAGAGGTGCAGGCTGTTTTGAATATTGCCAACGCCCGCGAAACAATGACGCAAGAAGTGAATTTGCGCCCGGTGGATGCGGATGGTCAAGCGATTTCCGGGTTGACTCTCAGCCCGGAGAAAGTAACGCTTATCCAGAATATCGCTCAGGCCGGTGGTTACCGGGATGTAGCTGTGGCCGTGCAAACGGTCGGGCAACCGGCCAACGGTTACCGGGTAACGAACATTACGGTTTCGCCGCCGACGGTGACGATCTTTTCCTCTGACCCTTCGCTGGTGCAGGATTTGCCTGGTTTCGTGCGTACCGAAGCGTTGGATTTAGATGGGACGGATGATGATATTGAAATGCGCCTGGCGCTCGATCTGGCCGACGGCATTTCGGTGGTCGGTGAAGAAGGCCTGGAACAGAGTGTATTGGTGCAGGTTGGGATTGCAGCATTGGAAAGCAGCACGACCATATCCATTCCGGTCGAAGTGGTTGGGATGCCCGCCCGCATGGAAGCCCAGGTGTCCCCCGATATGGTGGATGTGATCCTGTCTGGGCCGCTGCCGATCCTGGATACATTGCAAGACGGCGATGTGCGCCTGTTCGTGGATGTGACCGATCTGGGAGAAGGCATTTATACGCTTGCGCCTTCGGCTGACATCTTGCCGGAGAAGGTTCAGGTGGAGTCGATCCTGCCGGCTTCGGTTGAGGTGAATATCGTTTTGCGACCAACCCCTTCGGCGACGCCTTTTGGTTGGGAAGCGCCAACTGTGACGCCAACACCCACGCGCACCCCAACATCAACGCCAACGAGTACCTTTACGCCAACCGCCACGGTGACATTGACTCTTGCAGTTACGAGTACACCTGAAGCGACTTTAATTCCCTAACGTGAGTAAAAACCATGCATAAACCTGTTGTTGCCCTGGTAGGGCGTCCAAATGTGGGTAAGAGTACCCTGTTTAACCGGCTGGCGGGAGAACGCCTGGCGGTGGTCGATGATATTCCCGGTACCACGCGTGACCGGCTGCACGCCGAGTCGGATTGGATCGGGGTGGAATTTATCGTCGTGGATACCGGCGGCATCGATCCGGTTTCCGTGCGCGTTGGTGAGGGCCGTGAACCACTCTCGGTAGGCTCAAAGGATTTCATCAACGAGATCCGTACGCAGGCCGAGGTGGCGGTGCGGGATGCGGATGCGGTCCTGTTCCTGGTAGACGTCGAGCATGGGATTACGCCCGCCGACCGTGAGGTGGCCGAAATCTTGCGTAAGTTTCAGATCGAACGGGATGGAAAATTGTCTCCTCCCGTCATCCTGGTAGTCAACAAGTGTGAGAGCAAGGCCCGCCGCGAGCAGATATTTGAATTCTACGAATTGGGCATGGGTGAACCTTATCCCATTTCTGCCCAGCATGGCACCGGCGTTGGCGATATGCTTGATGTGCTGGTGGAATCCCTGGGGACTGAACGGACCGAGTTCGAAGAAAAAGAGGATGAATCGGTTCGGATCGCAATCGTGGGTAAACCGAACGCCGGAAAATCGAGCTTGCTTAACCGGCTGCTGGGGGAAGAGCGCGCCATCGTCAGCCCGATTGCGGGAACCACGCGTGATGCGGTTGACTCCTACATTGAGTTCGAGGACATGCCAATTACATTGATCGATACAGCCGGAATCCGCCGCCGGGGCAAAATCCAACCGGGTGTGGAAAAGTATAGTGTGATTCGCGCCATGCAAGCGATCTCGCGCGCTGATGTGGCCCTGTTAGTGGTCGATGCCACCACGGGGATTACCTCGCAGGACATGCATATTGCCGGGTTCATCCTGGATGAATGGAAGAGCGTGGTCGTGGTCGTCAATAAGTGGGATGCGCTTGAAAAAGATACCCACACTATGGAAGAATATAAACAGCACGTGCGAACGAATTTGAACTTCCTCGATTATGTGCCGGTGTTGTTCATTTCCGCCAAGACCGGCCAGCGCGTCAACCAGGTCTTGCCGACTGCCTTGCAGGTACAGGAGGAACGTGTGCTGCGTTTGCCGACCTCGCAGGTGAACCGCATTTTGCGCGCGGCGCAAGAACGCCACCCAGCCCCCTCGCGCGCCGGTAAGCACCTGAAAATCTACTATGGCTCGCAGGTACGCAGCGAACCGCCGACCTTTTTGATCCATGTCAATGATCCCAAACTGGTGCATTTTACATACAAGCGTTATCTGGAAAACCGTTTCCGGGAAGCGTATAGTTTCCTGGGTACGCCGATCCGGCTGGTTTTTAGGGCGCGCGACCGCAGGTAAAGGCCTGGTCCTCAGCAAAGGTGGATATTGGCACGCCACACAAGAATGACATGTAATTATTAAGAAGCTCACATGGGGAAATAAGGTAATTGTGGCATAATATGTGTACTGGTTTAATCGATTGTAGAGCATCCTATGGCACGTAAAAGCGACAAATACAAAAAGAAAATCGGTAAGGAAGTTGATTCGCTTTTCGATGACCTTCTCGAACAGCACCACGAGACCCAATCTCCTGGCGGGGGCGGCCTCGAAAAATCGCGCGGCAATTTGCCGCCCGCGCATTCCCCCGGCGACACCAATGGAAAGCCGCATGGCCGTCTGGAAGCTTCTGTAAAAGCCGCGCTCGAAGACATGCCTGGGCTTGTCGAGGAAACGCTTGACGATCAGGATGAAACTAATTCCGTGCAGCACATGGTTGGGGACTTGCCACCGCTCGATCCCGCGGATAACGAAGTGGTCGAACTGGAAGCGGAAACGAAAAAAACTCCCCAACTGCCAACTGAACCGCTGATCATGGTGGCTGCTTCTGAGGCTGCTCCCGGCGAGCGTGTCAAGAAACCTAAGCTTGAGCTGCCCCCGCCACCTCTAGTCGTAGAAACGACTTCACCGGAGATAATTCCAGACCACGTAGAAACCGCGCTCGAAGTTGAACCTGAATTTAAAAAACCACAACTGATATACGTGCCGTTGGAAGATCAGGCCATGGATGTCTATCGCGAGAAGCTTCGGACTGATGCAGAAAGTCAAACCGAAACACCGGATTCACTCCGGGCGGTGATGATCGAGGTTGTGCAGACTTTGTTGCTGGCGGTGATATTGTTCGTCGGCATCAATCTGGTATCTGCCCGTATCTTGGTCGATGGTGACAGCATGCTGCCCAGTTTCCACAACACCGACCGCGTGATCGTCAGCCGCCTGGCTTATAAATTCGGCGATTTCGATTACGGGGACGTGATCGTTTTTCCCTATCCCTATAACCCCTATGAGGACTACATCAAACGGGTGATCGGCCTGCCCGGTGATACGGTGGAGGTCAGCAAGGGGAAAGTATACGTCAATGGTCACGTGCTGAATGAACCTTATATCGATGCGCCGCCGGTCAGTGAATTTCCCAAGACCACGGTGCCGGAAGGTTCGGTCTTTGTGATGGGGGATAACCGCAATAACTCTTCCGATTCGCGCGAGTGGGGGGCACTGCCTGAGGATTCGGTGATCGGCAAAGCCGTATTTATTTATTGGCCGCTCAACCGGATTGGCGTGGTCGAACACCCAGAAATATTTGCACCAATTTCTCCCTAATGCTTGACCGAGTTGTCGGGCAATGGTAAAATCCTGTGGCTTAAATCAGACGCCCCCATCGTCTAGGGGACCAGGACGTAGCCCTTTCAAGGCTAAGACCGGAGTTCGAATCTCCGTGGGGGCACTGATCGAACCGCTCTACTTCACAGTAGGGCGGTTTTTTTGTTAAACATATGCGATGAACAGCCTTGACAGGAGTGGGGATTTATGCGATAATCCGAACATTGTTCGGAAAATGAAAGGTGTACGGATAATGAATGACTTGACTCCTCAAGAGCGCCGCCAGCAGCGCACCCATCAAATGATCCTCGATACTGCGTTGGAGTTAATCAAAGAGCAGGGTATTGATAAATGGTCGCTCCGTGAACTTGCGCGACGCATCGATTACAGCCCCTCAGGTCTGTATGAATACTTTGACAGCAAAGACGATATTCTCAATACATTATGGCAAGATATCGGTTCGAAATTCCGCACCTACCTGCAATCTGTATCGTTGGATTTGCCACCGGAAGATTACCTGTTGGAACTGGGCATGGCCTACGTTCGCTTTGCACGCGATTACCCCAACTATTTCATCGTCGGTTTTTCCATGGTGCGTTCTGAGATGCTCTCTTTTGAAGAGGCGCGCCAACAGGACCCCGAACCAAGCTTTATGATTTTAGTGCGTGGCGTAGAAAAAGCAATTGAGGCCGGGGTTATCCGGGTTGAAGCCGGTTTCGATGTGTTTGAAATTTCGTATACGGTTTGGGCATTAGTGCATGGCATGGGGATGCTGCAAGCCACCTACCTTGCTGATTTCACAGTTGATTTTAAAGAGATCGATCGCGCTGGTCTGCGTAGTTTGCTGCGTGGCTTGCTGGCGACGTAAAAATCAAAAATTTTTTACCCGTTACCGAACATTGTTCGGTGTAAGTGTTTTGTTCAGTCAATGACCAACTTATAAAGGAGTAAGCATGTCTAGCACAAAAAGGATTGGAGGAAGTAAAATGAAGGTGATGATGATTGTTGTTTTGGCTCTCGTTTCAATTTTGCTCTTACTGGGTGGTTATATCTTCATCAAACGCCCGGTATTCTTGAAGGCCCCTAAAGCACCAGAAAAGGTAAACTCATTAGCGGAATACGAAGCGCATATCGATGAACTGATCGCCTTTGGCGACCCACCGGGCATGTCCTTGGTGGTGTTGAAAGATGGTGAAATCGTTCATAGCAAGGGTTACGGCTATGCCGATGCCCCGAATCAGATCTCTGCTGCGCCTGAGCATGTCTATCATTTCTGGTCGTTTACCAAGATCGTAACCGCTACCGCGATCATGCAATTGGTGGAAAGCGGACAGATTGATCTACATGCCCCTGTGCGTGATTATCTGCCCGAATTCGAATTCAGCTATCCTTCCACAGACAGCGAAGTAGTAACAACCTACCATTTACTGACGCACAGCGCCGGAATGGGCGATGCCGGGGCGGAGATGCTTGGTTGGGTGCATTATGAAGGTGATGCCCACTATAACCAGACCGAGTTCCTGACCAGCGTTTGGCCTAAATTCCAGGAACTGGCTTACGAACCGGGTTCAGGCGGCTACTACAGTAATATCGACTATATGATGCTCTCGGCGGTGATCGAAGCTGTCTCCGGGCAGAGTTACGAAAGCTACGTGGTTGAAAACATCCTGCAGCCGTTGGGAATGGAAGGGTCTGGATTTGAATACACGCCTGAAATGGCCGAGTTCGCAGCAGTAGGCTCACACCCCGATGATTTGATGGCATGGGTGGCACATTACTCGTTGGATATGGACAGAGCGGTACGTGAAAAGGCGGATGGGCGCTACTGGTTCAACCCGCTCTATTCTCATCAAACCGGCCCTACCGGATTGATCACTTCGCCTTTGGAACTTACCAGATTTTTGCAGATGCTGCTGAATGGGGGGGAGTTGGATGATGTCCGCATCTTGTCCGAGGAGAGCGTGGCGATGATGAACACTCCCCAGGTGGAGATCGTCAAAGGCCCGGCATCGGGTGATGATGCCGCTTTTGGTTTGGGGTGGGCCATTGAGGAAGAGAATGGCCGCCTGGTCCTGACACATAGCGGTTCTGGCATGGCCTATGCCGTTTTCGTCCGGGTCTATCCCGAAGAAAACCTGGCTGTGGTTCTGGCAGGTAATAGTACTTATCTGGGGCACGACTATGGTTATTCCTTGACGAGGTTAGCGGGCAGCCTTGATTGGTAAAGATCGATTTAGCTTACATACTTAATGAAAGCCAGGTAGTCGCCTGGCTTTTTATTGTGCTTAAGATTTGTTGGTTGGCTTTACTACGCTATGCCTGTAGAGGAATGTAGAGGTTAGGGCTGGTGCGCAGGCGGTGAGGATCAGGGCCTGCGCAAACAACACAGGAAAATGCTTCTTCATTTTCAACTCCCTCTTGAGTATGCTGCGAAGGCTGAATCCCAGGCTACTCATTGTTCATCAGTTGATCGGATATTTAGTTATCGTGTTTTCATTATTTTACACTAGTTCCCAAGTAGCTATGTATCGGCTCTAATTGGACTGTCAAAACTGGACACTGATGTAGGTTACACCAATGATTCTTGACGATTACGTCGCTTCAGCCTATGATACCGGAAAAAGAAGGCGCATATTGGATTTCCCCCTAGAAATAGGGAAGGCAGGGTTCGGATCAAATCAGTGAAGGGGCACTGATCAAAAAAACACCCTGAATGGGTGTTTTTTTGATTCGGCCTTTGCTTCGCAAACACCACACTTGGATTATATTCAGTGTGATATTGAGCGGTTTTTTTCTTTAATATGTTTTGAACATAAGACAATAGTGTGAAGTTATTCTGCCAATAAGGTGATCGCACCTTGAAAACCGAGACAATAACCATATTCGAGAATG
>JAFGRA010000247.1 GCA_016935415.1 Anaerolineales bacterium | reverse complement strand
TTCGAGGTAGTGCCCGCTGCCACCACCGACGG
The DNA here is from genome assembly GCA_016935415.1 of Anaerolineales bacterium. Lineage (GTDB taxonomy): Bacteria > Chloroflexota > Anaerolineae > Anaerolineales > UBA11579 > JAFGRA01. The sequence continues at coordinate 3,709 of JAFGRA010000247.1, read as the reverse complement.
CGTCCATCTGCACCATGAAGACGGTCTCCTCAAGTGGAACGACCGGATGCTCGAGATAATAGGCAGAACCGACCTGCCCAAGTTCCTGCGCCCCCCAGGCCGCGAACAACACGCTGCGCTTAGGTTGGTAGCCGCTTTCGTGCCACAGGCGGGCAATCTCCAGCAAGACCGCCACCCCACTGGCATTGTCGTTCGCTCCAAAATAAGTCGCCCCGGGCACAGTCTGACAGCCGACTTCAGTTTCAGCGTTCGCGCCCTTCGGGCAAACCAGCATATCGGGGTCATTGCCAGAATGGTCGTAATGTGCACCCAGGATAATAACTTCCTGCCCCAGGATGGGGTCGGAACCGGGCAAGAAACCGAGCACGTTGGCGGTTTCAACCTGCTGCGGCACACTGAGCGAAATCTCGATCAGCCCACGCGAACCCAAGGGGAGCGCCGCCGGAGCCTGGTAGAACTCCGCCTGCGTAAAGCCAACCGCCTCTAACAAACGTTTGTACCCATCCTGGGTCAGTTCCAGGATGGGCAGGGTTTCTACGTCTTCGGACGCGTAGGGAATGGGATGCTTGGCGTAAGTCACCTTGGGATTTTCTTCGTTGCCGATCAAGATCAGGCCCACACCGCCATGTTCGATCACTTTCTCCATCTCGGCGGTGAGTGAGTCTTCGCCAATATTGCGAATCACGATCTTACCGGTCAGGTCCATGCCCGTATAGCTGCTGTCACTGACCAGCACGAGTTCTCCGCTAATCTTGGATTCACCTTTAGGATCGTACAGTACCGAAAGGAAATCCTGGCGATAGGTCAGCGAATCGATAATCAAGCTACCAGTATCGACGATGTCGAAGCGCGGTGCCATTGCTAATTCGGTATACTCGATTGGGAAGTGCTGCAGATAGCCCGGCTCGCCCACCGCCAGCCCGGCGATTTCAGCTTGCACTTCACCCCCGGCCTCAGCTTCAGTTCCGGACTCTGCTTCAACTGGCGCGCCTTCTTCCGGTGCTGCTTCTGTTTCTGGTTCGACCGGCGCTTCGACCACATCCCCTAGCGGCTGCAAACCGTATTCGGCAAACTTTGCGGCGATGTAATCGGCTGCCAAGCGGCCTCCTTCCGAACCAGCCTCCCGCCCGGCCATCTCCGGGGTGGTCAGCGCCGCGATGTGGGCTTGCGCTGCGTCAGTATCGAAGGTCATCGCCGTATCGATCCAGGCCTGGGAGGCATGTCCATTCACCAATGAAGCGCCCCATTCCGCCACAAATGTATCCAGATCCACACCCGTCGCCGAGGAGACTGCCCGGTCAACGGACGCTCCCCCGGCCTGGCTGCGCAGCACGGCCAGCAGCGTATTCCAGCCGTACTCATCGACCAGGTAGCGCACACTGTCCCAGGCCTGGGCTTTCACCTTCCCGGCTTCCTCTTCCGGCAAGCTAAATGCGGAGGGCAAGTCACGCAGATCGTAAATTTCTTCATTCTGCACCGCCAAACGCACGCGCAGGATGTACTGCCCGGCGGCCTGCTGGGTAGCACCGCCGTCGAATTGCGCCGATAGATGCGTGGCAACCCCACTCAACAACCACTCCGAATCGACTCCCATCTGGTAAAGCAAGTTGCGGGCAAGTTGGTCGGCCAGCACGGCACGGTAGCTCTCATCTTCTTCGCTGACAAGCAGACGTACAGATTCTCCCGCCCGGCTGTAGGCGCTCACATCGCCGCCTACCGTCAAAGGGACGGCGCTTCTGAACGCGCTCGGTTCGGTGTAGAGCTTTAACACCAGGGAGGCCGGATCGCCGATCTGAAGGTATTCCGCCAGGCGGGTGTAGATCGAACTTGCTTCCGCTTGCAGCGTCTCGGCCAATTCGCTTTGACTGGCCGGATACAAAACCGTGATCGTGCCACCGAGTTGCTGTTGGTAGGCCCCCGCCCAGCGGTAGCCGCTGCCCGCCGACGTAAACCGGATGCGGGTGGTCAGCAGGCCGTCAGCGCCCGCACTGCTTTCCGAGTCGGCCAGGGCGTATTCCTGGCTGACCTCGGCCAGCATGCTGCCATCATCAAAGAAGGCCACCGGGTTGCCTGACAGCACGAAACGTTCGGCCGGGTGCTCGGCGAAGGCAGCGAACCAGGATGCGGCGTCCGCCCGTAGGCCGGGCACGGAAGTGTCGATCAGGCGCAAATAGGCATTCTGATCCCCGGCCAGCACGGCGTTTTCGATTTCACTCAGGGTTTCGGCCAGAGCTGCCTGGGCGGATTCGACCTCAGATCGCCAGTAGGGCTCCCATCCGGTGGCGTAATTTTCTCCGATATCCTCGCAACTACCCGTCTGGCAGGCCGCTCCCAGATTTCGTACGAACGCAGCCAGACCGTTCCAGCCCAACTGCTGGCGGGCGTATTCCATCGTCGCCCAGGCTGCCAGGTCACTTTCCGGGTCGATCTCGGTTCCTTCGGCAAAGGCATCTACCAAGAAGGGTGCGTAGCGGTTCTGCACGCCGACGAAGTCCTGCCGCGAGCGGTAGACCAGTGGCAGGCCACGCCACAACCACGGGGTCGCCTCGGGCTGCACCCCGGTATTGAACATCGCCAACTGCACCAGAGCATCTGTCAACGCCGGATCGTCGAGCAGTTCGTCGTCATACATCAGTTTGACGACCCCATCCCCAACCCAATGTTCGACATCGGCCTGGTCAGACAGGCCCACGCTCAACGCCAGCGATTTGCTGCCCAGGAATAACCACACCTGGGCTTCTGTATCGACGGGCAGTCCCAGGTCTTCAGCAATCGCAGCATAACGCTCATTGATGATCTGCGGCCAGGCGCTCAAGTCGTCGGCCAGGCTCGGGTCGTGGTAGATGGTGATCGGCAAATCTTCGCTGGCTGCGACTGGGGGCGTTGGATCGCTTTCTACCTCATCTTCAGACGCGACTTCGCCCTCCGGCGTTTCTTCAGCAGTCGCTTCTTCCTCTGTAATGGTGAGCGGCACCAACACCGGCCCGGCCCACTGCCACCCGGCGGAGGTATGTTCGAACCGCGCCGTCATGATCTCCGTGTGGGAGTCCGGTTCCTCGCCTTCCCCTTCGGGCGGCAGGGCATATGTCACCTGCACCGTGCCGCGCGCTTCGGCTCCGCCCAGTTCCAGGTCGAGCAGCTCCATGTCGAAGGAAACCGGGGTCATGTTCTGCACATCGGCAAACCACATTTGGTCGAACGAAATGTAGGCCGCTTCCGTGGTTGCCAGGAAAGCATCCAGGTCGCCGAACTCCAACGCCGCGCTGCGCTCGGCCAGCATAGCGTTGACCTGCGCTTCGGCTTCGGTGAAACCAAGCAGCGTCAATTCAACGATCTGGCCGTACTGCTGCAATTTGTCTACACGCAGTTGATCGGTGGTATCTCCAAGCTGGCCGGATTGGTAAGTTACACGCTCATCGCCATACCAGGTGAGTAGGGAAGTAGGTACACCGGCCCGGTTGAAGGGCGTTTGATCGCCATCCGGCAGCGCGGTGATCTCGACCGGCACATCTAGCGCCCCGGCAGCCAGTTCAATCTCCTGTTCGAAGGCCGAATTCTGGTCGACAAATAAAGTATCTGCCCCGGCTCCGGCCATCTTCAATTGGAAGACGGCAATCGTGTTATCGAAGGCATACTGCGGGTTGGCGACGTAATAAGCCGCCCCCTGTGCGCCCAATGTGCTGGCATCCCAGGCCGCGAAGACCACCGT
>JAFGRA010000032.1 GCA_016935415.1 Anaerolineales bacterium | reverse complement strand
GCCGCCGCCCTCAAGCAGGTGCCCGCCTGCGAATACAACCCCATGGAAGCGATCAAGACCAACATCCTGGGCAGCTCCAACGTGGTCGATGCCGCCCTGGATGCTGGGGTACAGAAAGTGCTGGCGCTTAGTACCGACAAGGCCGTCAACCCGGTCAATCTGTATGGGGCCACCAAGCTGGCCGCCGAAAAATTGATCGTGCAGAGCAACGCCTACGCCGGTGGCAAGGCGACGCGCTTTAGCTGCGTGCGCTACGGCAACGTGGTCGGCAGCCGCGGCAGTGTGGTGCCGATCTTCTTGCGCCAGCGCGAGAGCAGCAAGCTGACCGTTACCGACGAGCGCATGACGCGCTTCTGGCTTTCGCTGGAACAGGGCGTGCGTTTCGTGATTAAATGCATCGAACAGATGCAGGGTGGTGAGGTCTTCGTGCCCAAGATCCCCAGCATGTCGATCGTCGATCTGGCAAAGGCTGTGGCCCCCGACGCTGAACTGGAAGTGATCGGTATTCGTCCCGGCGAGAAACTGCACGAGTTGTTAATCTCTGAGGATGAGGCGCGCTCGACCGTGGAGCTGGATGATATGTATGTGGTGCAGCCCGCCGAGGCGCTTTGGTTCGGCTACGAATGGCAGGGCCGCGGCAAGTCCTTGCCGGATGGCTTCATTTACATCAGCAATGACAACGTCGATTGGCTGGATGTTGAGCAGATCAGTGAGATCATTGCCCCGCTGGAAGCTGAATACAACAACGGCGGCCTGAGCTAGATGCCGGAAAGTAAGGAGCCACGATGAAACGCATCCTGATCACCGGAGCCAGCGGCCTGTTGGGTCTTAATATGGCGCTGGACATCGCCGGGCAGTACGAAGTCTACGGCGTGGTCAACAGCCACGCGCCGCAGACGGATGCGTTTCACGTTGTGCAGGCCAATTTACTGGGTGCAGATGCCCCGGCGCGTCTCATCGCCGAAACCAAGCCGGATTTGATCGTGCACTGCGCCGCAGTTGCCAACCTGGAAACCGCCGAAAAACAGCCCGAACTGGCCCAGAAACTGAACGCAGATGTACCCGGCCAATTGGCAACCGAAGCTGCCCGGCACGGTATCCGCATGGTGCACATCTCCACCGATGCGGTCTTCGATGGGGTGACGGGCTGCTATGCCGAAACCGATGCCCCCAACCCGTTGAGCGCCTATGGGCGCACCAAGCTGGCCGGAGAGCGGGCGGTAGCAGCCGCCAACCCGGATGCGATTATCGCCCGGGTCAACTTCTATGGTTGGAGCCTTTCCGGGCGGCGCAGCCTGGCGGAGTTTTTCTATAACAATCTGGCGGCGGGCAACCCGGTCAAGGGTTTTACGGATGTATATTTTTGCCCGCTGTTCGTACTCGACCTGAGCAACACGCTGTTAAAGATGTTGGATGCTGGGTTGAGTGGACTGTACCACGTGGTCAGCCCGGAGTTCTTGAGTAAGTTCGATTTTGGCGTGCGCCTGGCGCAGCAGTTCGGCCTGGACGCCAGTCTAATCGCCCCGGCTTCGGTCAACGCCGGTGGCCTGACCGCGGTGCGTTCTTCGCGCCTGAACCTGCGCACCGAAAAACTGACCCGCGACCTGGGCGCCGCGCCTGGTATTTCGGCGGGCTTGGACCGTTTCTATGCCCAATGCCAGGCGGGCTTTCCGCAGCAAATCCAGGCCATGCAGCCTGCGTAACGATTTTCTACTAGATATTTAGCTAAGAGGAGTATGTAGATGGAATTCAAAATTGGCGACCGCATGATTGGTGACAATCATCCAACCTATTTCATTGCCGACATTGCTGCCAACCACGACGGCGATCTGGATCGTGCCCTGGAATTGATCCGGTTGGCAAAAGAAGCCGGGGCGGACGCGGCCAAGTTCCAGAATTTCCGCGCCCCGCAGATCGTTTCCGATTATGGCTTTAAGGCGCTGGGCGGGCAACTTTCCCACCAGGCGGCCTGGAAGAAGAGCGTCTACGAAGTTTACGACGATGCTTCGGTCCCCTTTGAGTGGACGCCAATCCTGGGCGAGCAGTGCGATGAAGTCGGTATTGATTATTTCTCCTCCCCTTATGATTACGACGCCATTGATATGCTCGATCCGTATGTCCCGGCCTATAAAGCCGGTTCCGGGCTGATGTCCTGGCCGGAAGCGATCGTGCGCATGGCGAGCAAGAACAAACCTATTCTAATTGCCACCGGCGCAGCCGACATCAGCGACGTGGTACGCGTAATGCGCGCCGTTCAGAAGGTTAATGATGAGATCGTGCTGTTCCAATGCAACACCAATTACACCGCCAGCCCGGATAATTATGATTACTTGAACATCAATGTGCTCAAGACCTACGCTACGATGTTCCCGCATGCCATCTTGGGGCTTTCCGACCACACGCACGCCCTGGCTCCGGTGCTGGGCGCGGTGGCTTTGGGGGCACGCGTGATCGAGCGCCACTTCACGGACAGTAACGATCGCGAAGGCCCTGACCACAAGTTCGCCATGAACCCGGATAACTGGGCCAAGATGGTCGCAGAGACCCGCCTGCTGGAACGCTCATTAGGTTCGGCCGACAAATTCGTGACCAGCAACGAGCAGGATACCTACGTGGTGCAGCGCCGCTGCCTGCGCGCCGCCCGCGACGTCAAAGCGGGTGAAACCTTCACGCGTGAGATGCTCGAAATCCTGCGCCCGGCCGCTCCCGGTGCCTTAATGGCCTGGGACATCGACGCCGTGGTTGGCAAACAAGCCCGCACCGATTTGCCCTTCGGTAAGGAACTGCGCTGGGAAGATTTGGAAGGGTAGCTGGATAGTTGAGTAGTTAGCTGGTTGGGTAGTTTGGTAGTTCGATAGTCAAATAGTCAAAACAGGCTGCACAATCACCTGACTGGACGTTGATCGAATCACGAATCTCGACTTACTGCCAACTGCCCACTGTATCCTGCTTACTTATATGCGCCTGCTCTATTTCACCCGCGATTACACCACCCACGACCACCGTATCCTGGCTTCATTAGCAGACACGGAGCATGCGGTCTATTATTTGCGCCTGGAACGCCGCAACCGTCAACTCGAAGACCGTCCGCTGCCCCCACAGGTCAAGATCGTGCCGTGGGCCGGGGGGCAGGAGACGGCGCGTTTGCGCCAGGGGCCGCGCCTGCTGCTTGACTTGCGGCGGGTGATCCGCCAGATCAAGCCCGACTTGATCCACGCCGGGCCAATCCAGACCTGCGCCTTTCTGGTCGCCCTGAGCGGTTTCCAGCCGCTGGTGAGCATGTCATGGGGTTCGGATATGCTGGTGGATGCCGGCCGGAACCGTTTCTACCAATGGGCGACGCGCTATACGCTCCGGTACAGCCGCGTCTTGTTTGGGGACTGCGACGCCGTGCGCCAGAAAGCGGCGACCTTCGATTTCCCGCCGGAGCGCGCTGTGATCTTCCCGTGGGGCATTGACCTGGAACGTTTCTCTCCGGGCGAGGACGGCGGGCTGCGGGAGCGCAAAGGCTGGCAGGATAATTTCGTGCTGCTGCACCTGCGCTCGTGGGAACCGATCTACGGCGTGGACGTGCTCGCCAAAGGTTTTGTGATCGCTGCCCAACAGCGCCCGGAATTGCGCCTATTCTTGCTGGGGGGCGGCTCATTGGCGAGTTCGCTGCGGCGTATGCTTTCCAACGGGGGTGTATTGGATAAGGTTCATTTTGGCGGGCAGGTCAGTCAGGGCGAGCTGCCGCGTTACTACCGCGCCGCTGACCTGTACCTGAGCGCCTCGCACAGCGACGGCTCTTCGGTTTCGTTGATGGAAGCGTTGGGCAGCGGCCTGCCGGTGCTGGTGTCCGACATCCCCGGCAACCGCGAATGGGTGACGCCCGGCGAACAGGGTTGGTGGTTCCCGGATAACGATCCCTACGCTTTGGCGGAAGGCATCGTGCGGGCGGCGGAACAGCGTGAACGCCTTCTAAAGATGAGGACTGCGGCGCGGGCACTGGCGGAAGAACGCGCTGATTGGAATAAGAATTTTGAGAAAATGCTCGCTGGCTACCAGATGGCCTTGGAGCTTAAGTGAGGAAAGAGTATTGAGACCAGAGAACAGTAAAGTTTCGATCGTATTGGCGACCTACAACGAGAAAGAGCATATCGAGGGCATGATCGCCAGCCTGTACGAAACCATCGCACAGCCCCTGGAAGTGATCGTTGTTGACGATGCCTCGCCGGACGGGACGGCTGAGATTGTGGCCGGTTTGGATTATCCTAACCTGGTGCTGATTCGGCGTAAGGCGCGCGGCCTGGCGGCTGCTTTCCATCGCGGCATCCTGGAAAGCACGGGTGACATCATCGGCTGGATGGACGCCGACATGACCATGCCCGCTGACGTGATGCGCCAACTGGTGCATAAGTTGGATGAGTATGATATTGCCGTGGGATCGCGCTATGCCGAAGGTGGCAGCGACAACCGCCATCCCATGCGGGTCAATTCCAGCCGCCTGATCAACTGGCTGGCGCGTACCGTGCTGGGCGGTGGCATCGGCGATTATGACAGCGGCTTCGTCGCCATCCGGCGCAGTGTCTTCGACTGCGTGACTTTGATTCCCTATGGCTACGGCGATTATTTCATTGAATTCCTGTATGATGCCTATAAATCCGGATTGAAGATTGTCGAGGTAGGGTATGCTTTCAAGGATCGGGCGGTGGGTATTTCCAAATCTGCGCCGTCGCTGGTGTCCTTTTTCGTGACCGGGATGGGATACATCATCCGCATCTTCGCACTGCGTTTTCGTTTTTTGAGTTGGCGGCGGTGAATTCGTCAATGAATTTGTTCTTTGATGTTTCCTGTGATCTGGATGTGGGTAGGTGCGCAGCATGCTGCGCACCTACAGAGTTGTTTGAGTTAGTGGATATTCGACTTGGTCATCGGATCAGTGAAATCGTTGTTCAAATCTTATTCTCGTTATTCACTTTGGTGTCTTATTTGAGAGGGTTTTTAAATATTTCCCTCACCCACAAACCAAATAATAAAATAATGTTAACTGGCCCTCTCCCACTGGGAGAGGGCAGCCAGCCGTATGGCTGGCGGGTGAGGGAACTTATAGGAATAAGTTTTATAGTCTGTCTCTACGTAAGAAACTTACAGAGGGCGGTTTAGCCCAATGACCGATAGCATGAGCCGCCATGAGTACGAACAAATGCGCGCCACGGAAAACCGGTTGTGGTGGTTCCGGGCGTTGCACGCCTACCTGCTGCGCTTCCTGTCGCATGATGTTTCCTCCGGGCAGACTGCCCTGGACGTGGGCTGCGGCACGGGTGGCTTCATGCAACAGCTTGCCGGGCGCGGCTACGCCACAACCGGCCTGGACGTCTCCTTGCTGGCGGCGACCCTGAGCCGGGAGCGCGGCCTGTCTCAGGTGATAGTGGGCAGCGCCAACGAATTGCCGCTTGCCAGCGAAAGCTTCGACCTGGTGGTCAGCGTGGACGTGCTCGAAGTCGGGCCGGTCGCGCCGCAGAAGCTGGCGGCCGAAGCCTGGCGCGTGCTCAAGCCTGGGGGGCGCGGCCTGTTCGTGATGGCCGCCCACCAATGGCTGCTGAGTGAACATGACCGGGCGGTCGGTTCTGTGCGGCGCTATAATTTGCAACAAATGCAGGTGCTGTTCACGGTGCAAGGTTTCAAAGTTGTGCGGGCGACGTATTTGTTCGCGGCGCTCTTCCCGCCGATGGCGGTCTGGAAATTACTCAACCCGCCGCGTAAAGATGAGCCGCTGGGGGAAGCCGTGTCGGACGTGCGTCTGCCGCACCCACTGGTGAACGGCCTGTTGTCGGCGATCAGCGCCCTGGAAATTCCCCTGCACCCCGGCCTGCGCCTGCCGTTCGGCACCTCGGCGCTGGTATTGGTAGAAAAAAAATGACGGAACAGACTTTTTTTCATCGCTTAGAAAAGAGCGGCCCGTATCGCTGGCTGCGCAACCGCATGAACCACGGCTTGGTCGATTTCCTGCATCGCCATGCCCTGGCCGGGCGTGAGCATCTGCGTGTGGCTGAGTTGGCCTGCGGCAGCGGCTACGCCTCGCACCTGCTGGCGAGCTACCCGGAAGTGGCCTTGAGCGTGGCGACCGACATCAACCGCGAGATCGCCACCCAGGCCAGCATCCCGGATTTCGCCGCCGAGTTCGCCCTGGTCGATATCTTCCAGCCGGCCTTTGCGCCAGGCAGCTTTGACCTGGTGTGGAACAGTTCTTCGTTGGAGCATTTCGAGCACGGCCCGGAGGGGCAGGATACCCCCGCTGCCCTGCGTACGATGGCGGCGCTGGCACGCCGCGGTGGGTATGTCTTCGTCGGTGTGCCCTACCTGTGGGGGCCGCTGGCGCTGTATTATCTCACGCCTACCGAAGCGCAGCGCGAGTGGTTGGGCCGCCCCTTCCGCTACCGCCAACTGGCGACACTGTTTGAACAGGCCAATTTGCAGATCGAAGATAGTTTGATATATTTAGGACGCTGCTTCGTCGGTATTCTGGCAAAGAAACCGGCCTAGCGCAAACTTGTGATGCAAGAGGTAAACGATGATCCCCGTATTTGAACCGGTCATCAGTGAGGATGAGATCGAAGCCGTGGTTGCGGCCTTGCGGCGCGGCGAAATTTCGGGCACGTTTGGGGAAGCGTTGCCTGCTTTCGAGGGTGAATTTGCCGAGTATGTGGGCTGCAAGCATGGCATTGCTGTTAACAGCGGCACTTCGGCGCTGCAATTGGCAGTGGCCGCAGCCCAGTTCGTGCCGGGCGGCGAAGTGCTAGTCAGTGCCAGCACGAACATCGCTACCGCGCTGGGTGTGCTCCACAACGGTCAGGTGCCCGTTCCGGTCGACTCGGAGGGCGTGACCTGGAACCTGGACCTCGATCTGATCGAAGGTTTGATCACGCCTAAGACCAAAGCGATCTTGCCCGTGCACCTCTATGGCCATCCGGTCGATATGGATCGCCTGATGGAGATTGCTCAGCGCCACAATTTGATGGTGATCGAGGATTGTGCCGAGTCGCATGGGGCGACGGTGCGCGGCCGCCAGACCGGCAGCTTTGGCGATATGGCCTGCTTTAGTTTTTACGCCAATAAGGTTATCACCACCGGGGAGGGTGGCATGGTGACTACTAACGACGATGCCCTGGCCGAACGCCTGCGCCTGCTGCGCAACCTGGCCTTCACCGAGCCGCGTTTCTGGCACCAGGAAGCCGGTTTCAATTTCCGGATGCCGGGCTTTGTGGCTGCGCTTGGATTGGAGCAGTTCCACAAGATCGAACACATCATCGAGCAAAAGCGGCGCGTGGCACACACCTACAACGAATTCCTCAAGGATGTGCCCGGCCTGCAACTGCCGGTGGAATTGGATTGGGCCTACAATGTGTACTGGATGTACGCTCTGGTGGTGAAGCCGGAGTTCGGCATTTCGCGCGATGAATTGGCCGCTGCGCTGTGGGACGCCGCCGAAATCCAGACGCGTACTTTCTTCTGCCCGATGAGCCAGCAGCCGGTGCTGCATAAGCAGGCAGGGTACCGCCCGGTGGCCTGCCCGGTGGCCGACCGCCTGTGGGAGAGTGGCTTGTATCTGCCCTCGGCCTGGAACTTGCCGGAAGAGACGATCGAGATCGTGTGCGGCGCGATCAAGGAACAGGTAGCGAATTAAGAATTAGAGTGTTGCTTGGTTCTTGTAATTTTGCGGTTAGTATGTGGCGACAATTTGTGAAATGGTAGCTTAACAACCCCATCCCTGGCCCTTCCCCTTTATAAGGGGAAGGGTGACTGCGAAGCAGTCGGGAAGGGGTTGGATATATGAATGAAAAGCGATTTACTTTGAATTAGGAATGATGATGCAAGCAACTTTTGACAAAGGGGATGTGCGGGTGGTGGCCGTGATCCAGGCGCGCATGTCGTCCAGCCGTTTGCCGGGCAAGGTGCTGGAAGACATTGGCGGCAAGAACTCACTGGGCTGGATGGTGACGCGCGTGCGCCGTGCCGAGTTGATTGACGAGGTTGTGATTGCCACTACCACCGATCCCAGTGACGATCCGATTGTCGACTACTGCCGCACCAACGGCATTTCCTATTTCCGCGGCAGTATGCCGGACGTGCTCGACCGCGTCTACCAGGCGGCGCGTGGTTTCGAGGCCGATGTGGTCGTGCGCCTGACCGGCGATTGCCCCTTCATCGATCCGCACCTGCTGGACGATAACCTGCGCACTTTCCTGACCGCTGAGCCGCCGCTGGACTTCGCTGCCAACCGCCTGCCGCCGCCCTGGAAGCGTACCATCCCGATTGGCCTGGACGCCGAATACTGCACTTTTACCGGGTTGGAGACGATCTGGCAGCAGGCCACGGAGAAACACCAGCGTGAACACGTGATGCCCTATTTCTACGAGCATCCCGAAAGCTTCAATATTTTGCACATTACCCACGAACCGAACTGCGGCCACCTGCGCTGGACGCTGGACACCGCTGCCGATCTGGCATTGCTGCGTGAAATCGCCGCCCATTTCGAGGGGCGCGACGACTTCTCCTGGCTGGACGTCTTGGCATTGGTTGAGCAGTATCCCGATCTGGCCGAGATGAACGTGCAGGTGGATGCCAAAGATTACCGTGAAACGGACAGCCGCGTATGAACGCGGAAACGCCAATGAGCAGCGAAAAATTCCTCACCATCTTCACCGCCCCAAAACCCTTCACCAACCCGCACATCAACGTGATCCAGCGTAACGCGCTGCGCTGCTGGCAGAGTTTGGGTGCGGCGGTCGAGGTCATTATGGTCGGCGACGAAGAAGGCATGGCAGAGGTAGCGGCCGAATACGGCGTGCAGCACCTGCCGGACGTGGCCTGCAACCGCTTCGGCACGCCGTTGATCTCTTCGATCTTCGGTCTGGCGCGCGACGCCAGCAACAGCCCCTTGTTGATGTACGCCAACGCCGACATCTTGTTCTTCCCTGATATTCTGGATACGGCCCGGGCGCTTATGCAACAGAGCGAACGCTTCCTGCTGGTCGGGCAGCGTTGGGATTTGGACGTGACCGAACTGCTCGATTTCGATTCCGATTGGGTGGAACGCCTGCGTGCCGATGTGAAAAAGCGCGGAACGCTGCATGTTCCGGCGGGCAGCGATTATTTCCTTTTCCCGCGCTCGCTCTATGCCG
>JAFGRA010000246.1 GCA_016935415.1 Anaerolineales bacterium | reverse complement strand
TTTTTCATCGCTTTATAAGCTCACTTGGCTTGTCTGTGTACATTTCTCAATCTACTTTCACCTTTCACGGTATTCTGCATACCTACCAATGAGTATACCATCAATGATTAAGATGCAATTTTATTCTTATAAAATTCGTATAAAACCCTAACCCAACGTTAATTTGGGCTATGTTTTATTACGTTTCCCCGGCCACCGGATTAGAACGCCTACCAGCAGCAGCAATCCCACCCAACCAAACCAGTAATCCAAAGGCCCAAAGAATTTACCAATATGAGACGCAGATTCTTTGCGGCGCATAAACTCCTCTTCAAACGCCTTAGCTGCATCAACATTATCGATCTGGCCCATATTCAAGCGCACCGGCGCCAACCGTAAATTGGCGGCCCGCTGCCAAAAAGTGACCTTGAATTCATCTCCCACCAGATGCAGGTTCACATCTCCCACATGAACCGGACCAGAAACATTTTCAAGCAATTTCATTGCAGCCGGTTTAGCCTGGGTTGAAATTTGTTGTTTTATTTCTCCCGATTTCTCCTCGGCGGTTCCAACTTGCTTGACCTGATCAAGAAGCCCAGTCAAATTAACGCGCATATGTTCATTGATCAATGTGAACGTTACAACTTTATTGGGATTATGAACATTTCGAGCTGTGTAGGTATAAGTATTTTCATAATTTTCTGCCATTCAATTTCTCCTTTTAAATATTAGCTTCAGATACAAAATATATTTTTTTCGAATAATACAATTTAAGGATAAAGGAACTCATCGTTTTTTTCCATATATCTTGCGCCAAGTTGGGGTACATGCCAGGGTATAAATTGAACCAGACAACACAATCTGTGAAGAACACACTCATCGTCCTGCTTTGCTCAAAGAGGCAATGTATCCAAATATGTATCGCAGAATACACCTTGGCATATGTTCGAAACCGTGAATCTAAGCTTTAATCACAGTAGAGTAGATTTTGACAGAATAATAAGGAAGGATATTTTTTTGTATGAATGGTTTATCTGATATACAACTCGAAGCATTATTGAAAAAGCGTACCACCCATTGTGTTTCAATCTATATGCCTACCTACCAGGTCGGAAAAGAAACCGAGCAGAACCCAATTCGGTTCAAAAACTTGCTTACCGAAGCGGAAGAGAAATTGGTACAAGCCGGTTGCTCCACAACGGAAATCGACCAGTTGCTCTCCTCCGGTCAGCAACTTTTAGAAGACTACGATTTCTGGCAACAGCAAGCCGAGGGCTTAGCGGTTTTCCTGACAGCTGAAGAAACCTACATTTTCAAGCTCCCGAGGAATTTTAAAACATTGTGCGTTGTCAACGATCGCTTTCACATCAAGCCACTTTTACCGCTGCTCAACAAGACTGGTAAATTCTTCATTCTAGCGTTGAGTCTTGGAGCCGTGAAGCTATTCGAAGGTTCGCTGGGCGGGATACGAGAAATTGAAGTGGATCTGCCAAAAGGCATAGCCGATGCGCTCTCCCACGATGACCCGGAGAGACAACTCCAACATCAAACCTTGAGCCGCACAGGCGATGGCAGACCAGCCATATTCCACGGCCATGGTGATAATTACGACAACAAGCAAACCATCCGACGATATTTCCAACACGTTGACAAGCAACTGCAAACCGTGCTCCACGATCAGCAGGCCCCAATGGTTGTTGCTTGCGTTGATTATCTTTTGCCCATTTACACGGAGGCGAACACCTACAACCATCTGGTTAGAGAGAGGATCGGCGGGAATCCCGACGAACTTAATTCCAACGAATTGCATACCCAAGCCTGGAAAATCGTAGAACCAATCTTCGAACAGGCGCAAAAGGAAGCAATCGCCAATTATCACGATGTGTCTAAAACAGAATTAGGCACGACCGACATTCGCACGATTGTCTCCGCAGCTTACTTCAAAAGGTTGAAAACTTTATTTGTAGCGACCGACGAACAAAAATGGGGCTGCTTCGACCCGGACACGAATTCGCTCGAAATCGAATCAGAAGCAAGTATAGAGAATGACGAACTGCTAGACTTTGCCGCCGCCCATACGTTGATGAATAATGGTAAAGTCTTTGCACTGGAATCCGACCAGGTTCCAGGAGACACCGGCACCGCCGCCATTCTACGTTATTAAAAAGATGAAACAAGCTGAGCTTGATGATGGTCAGCGCCAGGATGGGCTGACCACGGACGAGAAGCAAGAACTGGCCCGGTTGCGGCGCGAGAACAAAAGGCTGCGGCAAGAACGTGAGATCTTGAAAAAAGCAGCCGCCTGGTTTGCCCAGGAGACCGACAGCGTACCGCCGAAGTCTTCCGGTTCATAAAGGCGAATCAGGCCAGCTACCCCATTCAAAGCAAATGCCGAGTATTGGAAGTCTCCCGGAGTGGTTACTATGCCTGGTTGAAACGGCCGCTCTCCGAGCGTGCTCAGGAAGATGCCACCTTGACCGAACGGGTCCGTGAGCTGCACGACCTGTCCAGAAAGACCTATGGTGCTCCCCGCATTCCCGCTGCCCTGGCAAGGGCAGGGATCCGGGTGGGCCGCAAGCGGGTGGCTCGTTTGATGAAAGCCGCCAACTTGCGAGGGGTCAGCCGCCGAAAGCACTATGTAACCACCCGGCGAGCCAAGCGCCAGCGGCCAGCATCCGATCTGGTGGAGCGTAATTTCACCGCCAAGGGAGCGGATCAGTTGTGGGTTGCAGATATCACCTACGTAACTACCTGGGCCGGACCGCTCTACCTGGCAGTGGTCATGGACGCATGGAGCAGATGCATCGTCGGCTGGGCGATGGCCACCCACCTGCGCACCCAACTGGTCATCAACGCTCTGCGTATGGCCATCCGGCAGCGGCGCCCTACTGGTGTTATCCATCACTCTGATCAGGGATACAGTATACATCCCTGGATTTTGGCAATCGCTGTCGCCAGGCCGGCATCATCCCGTCGATGGGTTCAGTCGGAGACTGCTACGACAACGCCATGTGTGAGAGCTTGCTGGTCAAATCGCTTTGCGATTTGCTTACGAAAAATCTTCAATTTTTCCACGCCACCCTGGAGTGTGAACTGCTTGATCTGTACACATACCGCACGATCACAGAAGCAAGTCAGTCCGTATTTAGCTTCATCGAAGGTTGGTATAATCCTCATCGGCTTCACTCGGCGATCGACTATCTATCGCCAATCCAATTCGAAAGAGCACATGTTCTGACCTTTACAGACTCAAGCCCTCATGTGTCCACGGTACCGGGGTAACTCCAGTAATAGAGGTTATGTTTTATGTACTGAACTTTACCCGAAGATTTCCCTCCCGCAAGATTAGGCTCTCTCACCCGATTAATCTAGCCAAACCAAATGCGGCCGCGGCGGCTAGCCCGCCGACTAGCAAGGTTTGCGTGCCGCTCTTGAGAGGCGCTATCCCAGTGAAATGGCCCTTGATGAAGCCAAATAAGAACAACGCCACCAGGGTTACGCCAACGGAAACCAGCAAGGCAGTATGTAGATTGTTATTGATCAGGATATAGGGGGCTAGCGGAATCAGTCCACCAACGATGTAAGAGAACGCAATTGTTAGGGCGCTTTGGCGGGCGCGTGCCGGTTCGGGCGCTTCCAGGCCCAGTTCGAAACGCATCATAAAATCGACCCACTGCTTGCGGTCGGCGCTGAGTGCTGCGACCAGCGGCTCGATCTGTGCCTCCGACAGGCCGTAGGCACGGAATACCTGGGCGACCTCCGCCTTTTCTGCGTCAGGGACGATTTCGGTTTCATCCCATTCGCGCTGGCGTTCCGTGCTATAGTGCTCGGAATCGGTGCAGGCTGCCAGGTAGCCCCGCCCAAGCCCATCGCAATCGACCCGGCCACGATCTCGGCCAGGCCGGCTGCCAGTGCGAAGGGCACCGTCAACCCATCCGACATACCAATAACGATGTCCCGGATAGTATTGGTGGCCGTAAAGTGATGTTCAACGTGTTGCGGTACGGATAAGTTGTTCAAAGATGCAGCCCTCTCTTTTACCCCTACATCACTTTACGACGCAGTCCCGGGCCATCAAAGGGATAGCCAAAGAGCTGCGCAAAAACACACTTATCGAACAGTCCGGCCAGCAGCGGTACCAGGCCGACGATTGCCAGGATCCAGCCGCCGGTGCCTTGCAGCCAAACCAACCCGATCAACACCAGCGCCAACCCAGCTACAATGCGGGTGATCCTGCCGGCGCTGCTTCCCATAAAGTGGAAAATACTTTCATTTCTAGTACTCCTTTCAAGATCGTTCGTAAACGCGAATCGCTCGTTGGCGGGTTTTACCCCGAGTGTTGGTGGAGATGCGGCGGGTTATCGCCTTGCAGCCCCAACTCCGCCTGGGTGCGCAGGAAACCGATAACGTCTTCACGGGGCAACATGCCGACGATCTGCCCGGCAATCATCACTGGAAGTTGGTTGACGCCATCCTGATCCATTTCCGTCAAGGCGGCCTTGACAGGTGTGGATGGCCGGGTTTGCTTGACTTCGCTCAAGGGCGTCATGACTTGTTGAGCGGTGGTTTCCGGCCACTTTACCCTGGGAGTTTCCTTGAGATGATGCAGAGTCAATAATCCCACGACCTGGTCAGCCTCACCGGTGAGCACAAAGCAGCGCCCGCCGTTTTCGAGAATGCGCTGGTCGACCAACTCTTGCAGAGAGATGGATGCCGGAATTTTTACATAGTTGCGGTTCATCACCTGCCCGACGGTGTGCCCTTCCAGCAAGTCATGAACGGTCTGCTGCTGCATCTGGCTGGTAGCGACACTTTCCAGGAACCAACCGATGAAGGCAATCCATAAGCCATTGCCCAGGTTACCGCTGAAGACCTGCCAGACACCAAAGAGGATGAACAGGAAAGCAATCACCCGGCCGACAGTGGCGGCAACCAAGGTTGCCTTGCGCAGATCGTGGCTGGCACCCCACACAATGGCCCGGAAGACGCGCCCGCCATCCAGAGGAAAGCCGGGAATCAGGTTGAAAAGTCCTAACGAACCATTGATGTAAGCCAGGTATTTCGCCAATGCCAGCAGCGGGGCAATCCCGGTGAAGACCGACTGAAGCAAGTAGAAAACCAACGCTAGTGCAAAACTTACGGCCGGGCCGGCAATGGCGATCCAGAATTCAGCCAGCGCGCTGGGTGGCTCAGAGGCGATCTGGGAAATCCCGCCAAAAATGTACAGGGTGATGCTGTTCACTTTGATCTCGAGTTTAGACAAAAAGTAGGGCGATTCTGCCCTTGAGCAAAACCGCCCTTTGGTAGATACTTGTAATTGTGACAAAACAAAAAT
>JAFGRA010000245.1 GCA_016935415.1 Anaerolineales bacterium | reverse complement strand
GCCGATGCCGTAGTAGGTGGCCCCTTTGCCTTCGATGATGCGGTAAGCGGCCCGGCGCACGGCAGTGTCGATCTCAGCGCGCACGTCGTCTTCGAAGCAAATGTCCCACTGGCTGCAAAATTCGGCCAGCGGCACCACGCCGATCGTCACCGTCGACCAGGACAAGACCTCAGAATCGCCGTGCTCGCCCAAGACGTAGGCGTGCACGTGCTGCGGGTCGACATCCAGGTGCTGGCCCAGCAGGGCGCGGAAGCGGGCGGTATCCAGGGTGGTGCCGGTGCCGATCACGCGGTGGGAGGGTACGCCCTGCTCGGCCGCAAAGCGGGCGGCCATGTGGGTCATCACGTCCACCGGGTTGGTGGCGATCAGCAGGATGGCGTCGGGGGCGTGCTTCAACACTTCGGGAATAATTGAACGGAAAACGGCGGCATTGCGTTCCAGCAAATGCAGGCGCGTTTCCCCGGGTTTTTGGCCCACCCCGGCGGAAATCACCACTACACGGCTGCCTTTCAGGTCGGGGTAGCCTCCGGCTGTGATCTTGAGCGGGTTCGCGAACGGCACGGCGTGGAAGAGGTCGTCGGCTTCGGCCTGGGTGCGCTTTTCATTCAGGTCAACCAGTACGATCTCACGTCCGACACCGCGCATTATCATGGCATAGGCCGCGGTGGCCCCCACCATGCCTGCGCCAACAATGCCAACTTTCATGTCTTGCCTCCTTCTATTCAATAGGGCGTGCCTATTGATCTGTATGTGAATATGGCAAACATCTCCCACTTAATCCTACCGCATAAATGTCAAAGTGGAGCGTTTTCGTCCGCTTGTTGGGAAATCGGCATTTTCCTGTATAATGTTTTTGGGAGGTCAGGTTGAACGTGGTGGAAAGATAGATAATGGTGTGTGATCGGAAAGGAGTTTGAAGGTGAGTGTATTCGAATTGCGAGTGGCCCTGACGGTGGAAGATTTCGAGGCGGCGGTGGCCTTTTACCGCGATGGCCTGGGGCTTGATCCCGGCGAGTTATGGACGGATAACGGCTACGGTCAGATGTTCCGGGCCGGGCGCGGCACGCTGGAAATTTTCGACTCGGACTACGCCGCCAACGTCGACCAGCTCGAGGTGGGCGAACGCGTCAGCGGGCAAATCCGCTTTGCCTTCGAGGTGCCGGATGTGCAGGCTGCCATGCAGCGCGCCCTGGAATACGGCGCAACGCTCGTGCACGAACCGATCCTGACTCCCTGGAACGACCTCAATGTGCGCCTGCGTTCCCCCGAAGGCTTGCAGATTACTTTGTATGAAGTAAGAGGGGAGTGAAGGTAAGGATAACCAACTTTATCCAAGGTTCACAAATCCAGCTTTTTAGAATTCCTAAAAATCGAGAGGAAGTAAAAAATGTTTGGATGGAAATTCAAGAATACCTTAAATAACTTTTTCAAAGGGATTAAAAACCGATGGCGCTTACTTGTAGGTGGTGGGATAGCAACTCCAATCATTTTTTGGTTATGGTCTTTAATTAGAGACACAATTCTCGGTGAATTTATTGTATTTGTTACGAATAGAATATTCCCCCAAATAGGCTCTTTCTTTTTAGAAACCTACAAAAATAACCCCATTGCCGCAGCAATTGGAATTTTCTTGCTATACATTACGATCATTTTTTTCAAGATTTATCTTGACACAAAACCACCGACTGGTATTACTGTAGAAATAGACCCAGCCCCCTTGTTTGACGATATTGAAGATATATTAATTGGTAACTATACCAACGAGGATATAAACGAATGTGTTGTTACAATTGAGGAATTTGTAAAAAGCCCTTTATCAGAAAATATCTCTTACAAATATCGACTTCCTGATGAATTTATGTGGGTAACCCGCAATGGAGTAAAAGAAAAAAAGCCAGATATAAAAGCTAAGCGTGATCCTGTGAGGTTAGCAATTGCTTTTAGTAAACTAAATAATCAGGTACGTGGAGCTCTCGCAACATCTACAGGAATTGAACTTTTACAAGGGGTATCAATTATACGATTATATTTATCGGGATATACTTTACAAGGCAAGAATATAAACAAAGAATTTCAACTAAAAATTATCTGTGATCGCAATGGTGTAAAGGTATTGCGTATTATAAATTAGCGTAAATTATCTACCTACGCAACTTTCTTCCAAACCCTTATTTTTGAACCGATAGTATTGCAACTAACCAACAAATTTTTATCGGTTAATTATAGCCGAATAGGAACCAAACTAATGACCGTTTGGTCGTGAGCCGTTGGGCGAAACCGTATATAATAGATACGGAGATTTCAATGACTGAATTAAAGATCGATATTTCCTCTGAAATCCTGGTCGAGTTTTGCCGACGCTATCAGGTGCGCCGTTTGGCTTTATTTGGCTCTGTGTTGCGCGAGGACTTTCAAGCCGCCAGTGACGTTGATATATTGGTCAAGTTCGATCCTGATGCCAGGGTGAGTTTTATGACTCTGGGGAAGATGCAACGCGAGCTTGAGGCAATCTTTCAACGCAAAGTTGACCTGGTTCCTCAGGATGGTCTAAAACCCATCATTCGAGAAGAAGTGCTGTCCAGCGCCCAGGAAGTCTATGCGTCCTGAGAAACTCTATTTGGTCGATATATTGGAGGCGGCGGATGCTATCCTGCGCTTCATTGAACCCATTCAAGAAGATGAGTTCCTGAATGATGAACTTCGGCAGAGTGGCGTTTTACAAAAGCTGATTGTGATTGGGGAGGCGGCCGCGCGGGTGTCAAAAGATTTGCAGGCGAAATATTCCGAAGTCGAATGGCCTGACATCATCGGATTTCGCAACATTGCCGTTCACGAATATTTTGCCGTTATGTGGGAGATCGTTTGGGAAACGGCCGTTACAGATATTCCCAAATTGCGGAATCAGATTGAAGGCATTTTAGAAGCAGATTTCGATTGAACTTCAGCATCAACCAAAGCTGGATACCGATAGACCAGTACAGAGTTTGTTGGGGAAATGAGCGAAAAATGGCTAACAGGCGATCAAATAATACCTAAATCGTAAAAAAATTAACTTTTAACCAATAATAATTGACCTGGCGTTTCAGGGGGATTCCTCTAAAAAATATTTCCGATCATTCTTAACCAGCTTCATGAAAAAATCTATTAAGTTTAACACTTTGTTTAACTATTCTTAATGTTGAGGGGGGCTACCTTATTAACGGAGTGAGTGAAGGAGGTCCGCATAAGAAAATGAGACTTGTTGGCAAAAGGTGAAGTGCTTGCCAGGTGTATACATTCTAGACAAGCACCTCGGTGTGCGAATGACTCCATCCGAGTGACTCGCGCAGAGAAATTGTAACTCAAACCGTGATTGAAAGCAATTTCTAACTAAGAGAAAAATCAAGGAGAGAAGTATGTTTCGGAAATATAAGTTTGCCTTTGTCGTCATGATTGTTGTACTGCTGCTCAGCGCATGTGGTGGCGGTGGTGGGGCAGAAGAAGCCGCAGAAGCAGAAAGCTGCGCCCCCAACTGTGAATTCACCGATATGACCTTCTGCTACCCGCAATTGGGTGCAGAAAGTGACTGGCGCACTGCCAATACGGCATCCTTCAAGGAAGTTGCCGGTGAATTGGGCGTTCGCCTGATCTTCTCCGATGCGCAGCAGAAACAGGAAAACCAGATTTCGGCCATGCGCGCCTGCATCCAGCAGGGCGTAGATGTCATTGGTTTGCCCCCGGTGGTCGAAGATGGCTGGGAAGCCGTGCTGCAGGAAGCCAAGGATGCCGGGATCCCCGTGATCATCGTTGACCGCTCCGTAACCGCTGACCCGTCCCTGTATGCCTCCCACATCGGCTCCGACATGTATCTGGAAGGCCAGCGCGCCGCAGATGAAATGAACAAACTGCTGCCCGATGGCGGCAAGATCGTCGAACTGAGCGGTACGCCGGGTTCCGGCGCAGCTGTAGGCCGGGCCGATGGCTTCCGAGCCAACTTGAATGACAATATCGAGATCATCGACTCGCAGACCGGTAACTTCACCACTGCTGAAGGCAAGCCTGTAATGGAAGCCTTCCTGGCAAAGTACGAGGGTGAAATCGACGGCGCCTTCATCCACAATGACAACATGGCGATCGGTGCAGTTGAAGCCATGAAAGCGGCCGGTGTTGAGCCTGGCGATATCAAGATCGTATCTGTTGATGGTACGCGCGGCGGCTTCCAACTGATGATCGATGGTTGGGTACAGGCTGACGTGGAATGCAACCCGCTGCTTGGGCCGCAGGTATACGACATGGCCCTGGCACTCATGAACGGCGAGACCATCGACGCCGAAGTCCTCACCGACGAAACCGTTTACTACCCGGATGAGGCCGCAGACTTGCTGCCGAGCCGCAAATACTAGACTCAGGTAGCTAAAGGGACGCGTTTACAAACGCATCTTATTCTTCTCAGCGAGGAGCAGTGGGGAACTGCTGCTCCTCGCCATTTGAATTATTATCTTTTTTGTGATCAGCCTGGAAGAAAACATGAATAAGAAACAACCTTTGTCCACTCGTATGAGAGAAAGCCAACTTTTCTGGCCCCTGGTTGCACTGTTATTGCTCTTCATCGTCAATTTAATCTATGACCCAGGTTTTTTTAGGATCGGTATCCTTGATGGACACTTATATGGGAATCTCATCAATATCCTGAATAATGCCGCGCCTTTAATGTTGGTGGCAATGGGGATGACGCTGGTGATTGCAACGGAAGGCGTAGACCTCTCTGTGGGTGGTGTGATTGCAATTTCGGCCGCGATGGGGACGGTATTGATCAACCCGGCATTGGGAAACGAACTCATCACCAATGATATCCTGGCTGCGAATACGACCAACACACCATTGTGGTTGGTGGTGATCGCCAATTTGACTGCGGGGACGCTGTGTGGGGTATGGAATGGTTTGTTGGTTTCCAGGGCCAAGATCCAACCTATGGTGGCTACCTTGATCTTGATGGTAGCCGGCCGGGGGATCGCACAGTTGATTACCAACGGGCAGATCATGACAGTTTATTATCGGCCCTACTGGTGGTTCGGGAATGGATATTTACTCGGATTTCCGGTTTCTATATTTATCGTTGGGCTGATCTTTTTGATCGCCTGGCTGCTGATCCGAAAAACCTCAATTGGCCTGTTCATTGAAGCGGTTGGCATCAACGCCAGGGCTACCTATTATTCCGGGATCAGCGAACAAAATGTCAAGTTGTTTGCATACACATTTTGCGGCTTTTGTAGTTCTGTTGCCGGCTTGATCCTGAGTTCTTACATTCATGGTTGTGATGCCAATAACATTGGCTTGAGTTATGAGTTGGATGCCATTTTGGCCGTTGTAATTGGCGGAACCTTGATGTCGGGCGGCCGCTTCTCGATGCTGGCGAGCATGATTGGTGCCTTTCTGATCTGGACATTCACGATCACAATGTATTCTTTTGGCGTTCCGGCAAATGCGCTCTTAGCTGGGCGGGCGGTGCTGGTTTTGGTAGTCATCATACTCTATTCGGATTATTCACGCAGATTCTTGAGCAGGCTGCTAGATCGAAAAGGACAGCAACATGGCGCAACGGAGTAAAGCATTCCTGGTTAATAACGGTCCGCTATTAACCACGATCGTCATTTTTATGATTGTTTATTTCATTGGCGGTCGCCTGTACCCTGCCATGCAAAAACCGCAGGTATTCTTTAATTTGTTCATCAACAACGGCACACTGCTGATTGTTTCGATTGGCATGACGCTGGTGATTATCACTAAGGGCATTGATCTTTCGGTTGCCGGGGTGGTTGCGCTCACTTCGGCCGCGTCCGCGGCTTTGTTGCAAGCTGGGGTCAGCCCCTGGATTGTTTTACCGTTGATGCTGCTCATGGGGATTGTATTGGGATTGACGATGGGGGTGATTATCCATTATTTCAAGGTGGAACCATTTATCGTTACGCTAATGGGGTTGTGGTTTGCGCGTGGCATGGCTTATATTATTACGCTCACATCCCTGACCATCAGCGATGATGTCTATCGTTACCTGGCGCTGACGAAGGTTTACATACCGGGTTTTGATAAGGTGTATTTGTATATCCCTTCCCTGATTGGCCCGCTATTGCTGTTGGTGGTTTTCTACATCACAAACTTTACCCGCTTCGGCCGTACGATCTATGCAATTGGCAATAATGAACAATCTGCTCAATTGATGGGGTTACCCGTCGCCCGCACAAAGATCATCGTGTATACATTTGGGGGCTTCTGCTCTGCCTTAGGTGGCATCGTGTTCAGTATTTCATTGCTGTCTGGTTATGGCGGGTATGCAAATATGATGGAATTGGATTCGATTGCCTCTGTGGTGATTGGTGGTACGGTGCTGACCGGCGGTATAGGGAATGTGATTGGTACGCTATTTGGGGTGCTGATCAATGGTACGATTGTTTCCATCTTGCAATTCAATGGAACATTGAGTTCTTGGTGGACCCGCATCGGTGTTGGGGCGCTTACCTTGATCTTCCTTGGTATCCAAAGTCTTTTCTATTTGCGGAATAAGCGTTCGTAAATTGATCCTGTAACGGAGTTGATAATATGGCGGAAGCAGCAAGTAATATCATTGTAATGAAAGGGATTTACAAAGCTTTCCCTGGGGTTCAAGCCTTGGAGAATGTTGATTTTTCATTGCAGAGCGGCGAGATCCATGCTTTGGTAGGCGAGAACGGTGCCGGGAAATCGACTTTGATCAAAGTAATGACCGGAGTTGAAAGGCAAGATCAGGGTGAATTTTTGTTTGAAGGCAATGCCGTAGCTATCCGCTCTCCCCAACATGCCCAGGAAATTGGGATCAGCCCGGTTTATCAGGAAATCAATCTGTGTGATTATTTAACAGTAGCAGAAAATATTTTGTTAGGGCGGGAACCACACAAATTTATGCGGATTGACTGGAAGGCGATGAATCAGCGCGCCGAGGATATTTTGAAAGAGCTTGATGTTGATGTGGATGTCACCCAGCCGCTCAGCTCGTATTCGACGGCCATTCAACAGATTACGGCGATTGCAAGGGCGTTGGAGGTTTCGTCTGCAAAAGTCTTGATTTTGGATGAGCCGACTTCCAGTTTGGATACGCACGAAACCGAACAGCTCTTTAGGGTAATGCGAAAGCTAAAAGCAAATGGGATGGCGATCATCTTTATTACACACTTCATCGATCAGATCTATGAAGTCTCCGATCGTATTACCGTGCTGCGAAACGGAAAGTTGGTGGGCACTTTTGAAACGAAAACCCTTTCGCGCTTAGAATTGATCGCGAAAATGATCGGCCGCAACTTAGCTGATTTTGATGATATGACCTCGATTAAACTGGAGACCGGCA
Organism: Anaerolineales bacterium; assembly: GCA_016935415.1. Classification (GTDB taxonomy): domain Bacteria; phylum Chloroflexota; class Anaerolineae; order Anaerolineales; family UBA11579; genus JAFGRA01. Next base: position 8,346 of record JAFGRA010000245.1, on the reverse strand, counting down.
AGAATATCAAAACGCAGCCCTTACTATCGGTAGATAACCTCGGCTTGAGCGGATCGATTGAGCCTTTTGATCTTGATCTGCATGAAGGGGAGGTGGTGGGCTTCGCAGGCTTGTTAGGCTCTGGACGAACGGAAGTGGCCAGATTGCTCTTTGGAATCGATTCGCCGGATTCGGGCCAATTTATTTTAGATGGAGAAGAGATCAATAAATTCTCTCCTTTACAATCGATTGAGCTTGGCATTGGTTTATGCCCGGAAGACCGGAAAGCATTGGGGATTGCAGGCGATTTGACCGTCCGGGAGAATATCATTTTAGCAATGCAGGCGCGGTTGGGCTGGTTCAAATATCTCAACCAGAGCACACAATATGAAATTGCGGATACCTATATCAAATTGTTGAATATCTCGACCCCATCGGCCGATCAACCGGTTAAGAACCTGAGCGGTGGGAACCAACAAAAGGTGATTCTAGCCCGCTGGCTGGCGATCAATCCGCGGCTTTTGATCCTGGATGAGCCTACCCGCGGCATTGATGTGGGCGCGAAGGCTGAGATCCAGAAATTAGTGCTTTTGCTGGCAGAGCAGGGAAAAGCGTGTATTTTTATTTCATCTGAGCTTGAAGAAGTTTTGCGCACAAGCCACCGGATTGTGGTTTTGCGAGACAAAAAGAAGATCACGGAGTTTGCCGGTGAGGTTGGCGAGCGCAAGATTATGCAGTCGATTGCAGGAAGTGATACTTCACACCAGGAAGTTGTGGCGCAAGCAGGCTGATGACTTCATCAGGCGCATAAGCCGCCTGCTGGATTCATGTTTGGCAAGATAGCCGCCGTACCGGGCAACCTACCGGTACGGCGGTTGTTTGTGAGTGCTGTTACGCTTTCCAGTGGAACAGGCGCATGCTGAGTAGGGTAAACAGGGCGGTGTAAGCCACCAGGCCAACAGCGGCCAGGAGCGCGCCGTCGGAGAAGCGGGCGAAGAGGAACAATGGCCCGATGATCTCAATTGCCATTGAGGTCGGCAGCCAGGGGGTGACAGCGTTGATCGAGGCAGGCAGCATCTCGGGGGGGAAGCTGGCCAGAAAGATCAGCGGCATAATGCTGAAGAAGAACACGTACCCGGCAATGTCAGACTTGCGGCAGAAGGCCGCGATCAACGAGCCAAAGGCGATGAAAGCAGCTCCGGCCAGCATCATTGTGCCCAGTACGGCCAGCATGTGCAGTGCCGATAAATTGAATTTCACCAGCAAAACGCCGAACATCAGCATCAGCAGGCCCTGCCCAATTCCGATCAAAATCTGGGTAAAGGCCGTACCCAACATCAGGTTGGCAAGCGGCACAGGGGTGAGCGCGAAGCGCTGGAAGATACGCTGCTCGCGCCAGCGCGTCAGGCGCGTGGCCTGCGTTAAGCCGGGCATGATCACACTGAGCAGGATGATAGCCGGGAAGAGCAACTGCATGAGCTGTTTGCTTTCCTCGTCGCCGTCCAGCGAGGGCAGCCAGAACGAGAACAGCATGAAGAACGGCATGCCCAGGGTGAGCGCCAGCGCCTTCCAGTTGCGCAGGTTGGCGGACAGCAGTTGGGCCGCAAACTGGAAGGTCGGTTTTAGAGAATTGTTTGCCGGGGCGTCGGTAGTAATGATTGGGGTGATATTCAACATGGCTAACTCCTTAACTGCGGATCGTGCGCCCGGTCAGGTTCAGGAAAACATCTTCCAGGTTGGGCTGTTTGATATGCAGGTCGTTCAGGTTGGCCCGGTAGCGTTCGGCCAGGTCCAGGATCGAGCGCAGGGCCGCCACCACGTCAGCGGTTTGCAGCAGCAGATGGGTGCCGTCGCGCTGGGCGTGGGTGATGGTGGGCAGCGCCTGTACGTCGGACAGCGGTACGTCGGCGGTGGTGGTGATCGAGGCCACCCCCGCCAGACCGTTGATCAGCGCTCCGGGGGTATCCAGGGCCACCAACCGGCCGTGGTCGATGATGCCGACCCGGTCGCAGAGCGTTTCGGCTTCTTCCATATAATGGGTGGTCAGCACGATGGTCTTGCCCTGATCGCGCAACCCGCGGATGATCTCCCACAGCGCCCGGCGCGATTGCGGGTCGAGGCCGGTGGTGGGTTCATCCAGGAAGATGATCTCCGGTTGGTTGACGAGCGCCAACGCCAGGGCCAGGCGCTGCTGCTGCCCCCCGCTAAGCTTGTCAGGAAAGGCCTTGGCTTTCCCGGTCAGGCCGACCTTTTCAAGCAAAGCCATGATCTCAGCTGCACTGGGTTGGAAGCCGTACAGGCGGGCGAAAAGTTGTACCTGTTCGAACACGGTCAGGTCGGGCAGCAGGCTGGTGCTCTGCAACTGCACACCGATACACTGTTTGATCGCCTGCGTTTTGCTGGCGATGTCCATCCCCAAGATGCTGACCCGGCCGCCGTCGGCCTGGCGCAGCCCTTCCAGGATGCTCAAGGTGGTGGTCTTTCCGGCCCCGTTGGGGCCGAGGAAACCAAAGATCTCGCCCTGCCTGACCTGAAAGCTCAGGTCATCAACGGCTTTCCCGTTGCCGTAGGTTTTGGATAGATTCTCCACCTGAATGATGGGCGGTGTTGATTGGTTGGCTGTCTCCATACCACTTACCTCCTTTGTGCTTACACCTTCTATACGGTAGGAAATATTTTCGGTCGCGGGGTTTCCTATTTCGGCCAGTTGAAAATGAGCACGGCCGCCAGGATCGCCAGGTTGATGAGGATGCCAATCGCACCCTGGTTGTCCAGCGCCTGGAACATGCCGTTCCAGAACAGCAGGTAGAGCACAGATGAGAAGACGGCCGCGCCGATCACTATCGGCCGCCACCAGGCTTGCTTCGCGAACAGGCCAACCCCACCGACCACGAAAGCCAGTGTCGCCAACACCAATAAGATGCTGGCCAGGTTGCGGGTTCCGGCCTGGCCCAGCAGCCGGGAGAAGGCCCACGCGCCATCCGGCCAGAGCATGCCGGGCTGCATTTCGAAATAGCGCCCACTCTGCCCGAAGTACAGCATGTGCACCAGGCCGTGCAAAATAATGAAGATGCCGAAAAAGATTTTAAGCATTGTTTACTCCTCTGGTAGTAATCGTTTAGCTTTCCAATTCCATGCGGCGCAGTTCTTGCCCGAACCCGGCGATGAAGGCCACGATGTTCAGGAAGACGGCCGTAAATACGAAGGTCATGTTGATGTTTTCAAGCGTGGTCACGTCGCTGACTCCGGGGTAGTAGCCGAAGATCGCCATTTCCAGGGCAATCGACATGGTGATGAAGGCTCCTACCAGTGCCACGATCCATAATTTGGACAGGAAAGGCCAGGTGCGGCGTGGCAGCACTTTGCGCCACCAGGTCAGCGGTTTGCCCATGCGGGTCGCGAAGGCCCAGGTCGGGATGAAGAAGAAGGCCTGCCCCATGCCGCCGCCCACCAGGAAACTGAGGATGAACAACCCTAAGAAAACGGTGCGCCCGTGTTTGGTGGGCAGGAACCATAGTGACCAGACGACAATTGCCAGACCGACGATGATCGAGACAATGCCGGTAACCAGATAATTGGGGATCAGCGAAAAGGCCGGTTCGGTGCCACCGGGCCAGAAACGTTGCGCTTCGCCGATAGCATTGAAGACCAATCCACTGGTCGGCGCGCTGCCCTGCAAGATTTCGAAGATGCCGTGGTTGACTCCGGAGAGCAGCCCAAAGAACACGCCGCCCCATGTGGCGGTGATGCGGGTGGCATTCAGGTGTTCGAAGGATGATCTTTGTAGAATCATTACATCTGCTTTCATTATTCATTCTCCTTTTTACTTACATTCACGATTCGTCCGTGATGGCAGGATAGCTTGCCCCAGGTACAAATTTGTTGGCGACCAATTTGCCCAGTCCAATCAGAATCAAACCCAGACTGCCAAACAGGAAGATGTTCTTGCCCATCGTGCCGAGTGTGGCCAGCCAGGCCGCGGGGCGTGGCTGGTTTGGGTAGGCTGAGAGCATGGCGATGATGCTCAGGTTTTCGAGCAGGTCGCAGAGCGCCGCGCCGAGCGGGAATACGTTCAGCACGCGCCAGATGCTGTGCGCTTCGAAAGCGCGCTGGAACAGCCACGAAACCAGCAGCACCAATAAGGCAGTGTACAGGATCGGGTTGCCGATGTCCACGGTCAGGTAGAGGGTGCGCAGTGCGGCGCGTCCGGCGGGCGTGTAGGCGTCTACAGCGGCGAAGGCTTCCTCCGGCGGGTAGTAGAAGCGCACGTCCAGCCCTTCGACGTCGCCAGAGGCGGCTTGCAGCAGTGGTAGGGTCAAGGCGATAAAACCCACTAGCAAGACCAAAACGACCGGGATTAGCCAACCTTTGGTCAGAGCGTAGATGCGTTGGGATAGTTTTACGAGCATTGGTTCCCCTTATTCGCGCAGTACGGCCAGGATCACGAAGCCCTGGCGGTGCAGGTGGCGCAGCAGCCCGATCAGGCCGGATTGGTCGGCGTAGACGGTGAAGCGCGTGGCGGTTGAATTCGTCCATTCGACCGAAACCTGGAGCGGGCTGGCGGCGTTGAAGGTTTGCTCGTCCAGTTCGGCGTGTACTTCGATGTGGTAAGTGAAAATATCGTGCATGTCGATTGGCTCCTTTGCTGGGTTAAGTCCAGCGATTACGCCTTTATTTTGCCTTAAAGCCCAAAAACGCAGACCACATGAATGTGTAGTCTGCGCCGGATAATGATGTGGTTTAGGGTGAGTTAGAGGATCTGAAGCTGGCGGGCGGTTTCGATGGCCTGGGTGCGGTTGTTGGCGTTGAGCTTGGCGTAGAGCGCCTTGACATGGTAGCGCACGGTGTTGACGGAGACGAACAGCCGGGCGGCGATTTCTTTGTAGGTCAGGCCTTCCGCCATCAGACCCAGCACATCCAACTCGCGTTCGGTCAGCGGGTCGATCAATTCGCTGCTGGGTGCTTGCGCGCTGGGTGGTTTGTGATCTGTGGTTGCCAATGTTTGCAAACCGGAAAAAGCAGCCAGGATGCGGGCGATGTAATCCCGATGTTTGCTTTTGGATGTTGCCAACTCGGCCAGGGCTTCCGCCACCGGCGCACCTTGCTCGACGAACACGCCGATGAATCCTTCCGACGCGCCGAGTTCCAGCGCCTGGGCGTAGTCGTAATCCGCCTGGCTGGCGGGATGACCTTCAAGCAAGGCGTGCAGTTGGGCGCGCAGCAGCAGCGTTTGCAGGGCGATGGGGACGTAGCCGTTATCCAACGCCCCGCGCAGCAAGTCATCGGCCAGGGTGATGCCGGTTTGGAGGTCGGATGGGGCGCCGTTGGCTTGGGCTTGATGCAGCAGGACGTGCAGGCTGCTGGTGTAGAGCATGCCAATCGAATGGGTGTTGTTCTGTACTTTGGGCAGGGTGGGGTAGCTGAAACCGTCCCGGAAGGAAAAGCCGAACGCTTGCAGTGCCAGTTCAGCCGCGCCCGGGCGGTTGCGGGACAGCAGGACGCGCACTTGCTGGGCGGCTGTTTCCTGGCGCACATAATCCGGGGCGTCGACGCGCATCAAGGCCAGCGCGTCTTGAACGTCCTGGTCGGCGGCTTCAATGTTTCCCGCGAGTAGTTCCAGGCGCGAGCGCAGCACGCGGCAGTTGACGATGCCGGAATTGAATCCGCCCAGCGTGCTCAGTTGCAGGGCGCGCTGGATGGCCTGGCGGGCAGGCTCGAGCTGGAACCATTGGCCGTAGACATCGCCCAGGATGCCGTAGAGCACGGTGCAGATCGGGGGCAGCGAACCCGTGCGTTCAAGCCGTTCGGTGACCGGTTCTACGATTTCGGCCGCCAGGTGCAACTGCCCATGCTCGTAGGCCAGCTGCGCCAGACCGGAGGTGCTCATCATTTCGGCGATCCAGTTACCGGAGGCGCGACCGTATTGGATGGATTGTTGGTAGGCTTCCACCGTGCGTTCGTAATCGTCACGAGCCTGGTAAGCGCAAGCTCTGCCGAAATGCGCCAGGCTGCGCACGCGGTTATTGGTGGGCGCGGCAATTTCCAGCGCTTCTTCGGCCGCGGCCAGGCTTTCCGGTATTTTCCCTTCCATGTTTCGTAGTAGAGCTTGGATCACGAGCCACTCTGCCCGTAGGGCGCGCCATTCGGTGGCGTGCTCCGGCAGGCCGGCAATGGTTTCTTCCAGGCGCGCCAGATGCGGCAGCACCTGGGCGTGACTGCCTTGCAGCATGTACATCCAGATGAAGGCCAGGTTGGTCTTGGGGCTGTGTGCGCCCCATTCCGCTGGGATGGCCTGCACCCAGCCGTTCACCGTTTTGGCATAGCCCTGCATGACCAGATCCATGGCGTGGGTTTCGAGTTGCTGCACTGTCAGTTCATAATCCTGGGCGGCCAGGGCGTGCTGGATGGCTTCGGTGACCGACGCGCCGGGCGCGTTTACACTTTGTTGGGCGTACCAGCGGCTGGCGCGTTGGTGCAGTTCGGCGATGTTCGCTTGCCCGAGTTGGCTTTGCTGGTCGCGCAGCAGGTCGACGAACATCTGGTGGTAGCGATACCAGTGCTGGGTGTCATCAAGCGGGGTCAGGAACAGGTTGGCGTTGTACAACCGGTCCAGCAGGGCGCGGCTGTCGCTGCGCCCGGTGACGGCGTTACACAGGTCGGCGTTCAATTTGTCCAGGATGGCGGTTTGCAGCAGGAATTGCCGGATCTCTTCCGGCTGCTGGTCGAGTACCTGTTCGGTCAGGTAGCCCAGGATGGCGCGGTGGCTGCCGCTCAGGTTGGCGATAAAGGCCGATGGATCTTCCCGGTCACGCACGGACAGCCCGGCCAGTTGCAGCCCGGCCACCCAGCCTTCGGTCTTGGCGGCCAGTTCGGCCACATCCTTTGATGATAGCGCCAGCCCCATGACCTCGTTCAGGAATTGGGCGGTATCTGCATCGGAGAAACGCAGGTTCCCGGCGCGTACTTCGGTGAGTTGGTTGTTGGCGCGCAGGCGCGCCAGCGGCAGGGGCGGGTCTTCGCGCGTCAGCAAGACCAGGTGCAAGGCGGGGGGCAGGTTGGCGAGCAGGTCGGTGAGCACCTGCAAGATGAAGGCGTCCTGGATGACCTGGAAATCGTCCAGCACCAGCATAAAGCGGCTTTCCACGTCCAGAAAATCATTAATTAAAGTGGTGCTGACCACTTCGGCGGGGGGAAGCTGCCCGGCACGCAGTACGCCCTCGATCTCGCTCCCCAGGTCGGCGGCCACGGTTTGCAGGGCGGCCACGAGATAAGCGCAGAAGCGTCCGGGGTCATCGTCGGCAGCGTCCAGCGACAGCCAGGCCACCGGCCAGTCCGCTAACTCGTCCAGCCAGGCGCTGACGCAGGTGGTTTTGCCGAACCCGGCCGGGGCGGAGATCAACGTGACCTGCCGGTCGAGGGCCAGGCCTTCGTTCAGGCGTTCGAGCAGGCGCGGGCGCGCCACCCATTTGCTGGGTACGGCCGGGCGGTGTAATTTGGTGGCCAATAAGTTGAAGGGCTGCATGTCTCTCGGTCGCATTTTGGCAGCGGGCGGGTAAGTTGCCTAATTATAGCCGTAAACTAGCGCGCTTCCATGTACATTAGTAAGGCGGATTTGTATCGTGACATTTGTCTATTGTGGTCGTGGGGTGAAAATGTATATAATGGGATTGAGGCAGTTGGGATAAAATCCCTTATCCAAAGCAAAATAAGAGTGTATATATGAATAATAATTTATGGGATCAGGACAGATTACAACAATACATCACTGACGAAATAGAAGAAAATTTAAATTTAGATTACAAAGCTGCTGGAGCCTTAAGTAAAAACGACAACAAAAAAACCGAAATCACCAAAGATGTGTCAGCTATGGCTAACTCAGCAGGGGGAATAATAATTTATGGCATCAAAGAGTATCAGGAAAAGGCTAAAAAATACCTTCCTGAATCTATTGATCCTATTAATAGAAATGATATTTCAAAAGAATGGTTAGAACAGATAATCAATAACATACAGCCAAAAATTTCTGGAATAATTATTCACCCAGTAAAATTAGACTTGGGTGATGATACTGTTGCCTACGTAGTTGAAATACCTCAGAGCACAACCGCTCACCAAGCACAAGACAAGAAATATTACAAAAGATTTAATTTTTCATCAGAACCAATGGATGATTATGAAATAAGAGACATAATAAATCGAGCAGTCAAACCTGATATTGAAGTTGAAATTAAACCCAAATATTTACGACTCACAAAAGATAATAGACATACATGGGGAATTGAATTTGAAATAACAAATTTAAGTCCACAAGTAATAAATCATTTCCAAATTGTGTTATCTATACCAGGGATCAATAGATTATATACT
>JAFGRA010000244.1 GCA_016935415.1 Anaerolineales bacterium | reverse complement strand
GATCCTGATGCTTTTTGCGGCTGTGATGCTCTTCGATCAGGTTGTCTTTATTGGTACCATCGGGATTCCGGCCATTCTATACATCCCTTTGAAACAACGCATCACCTATCCGCGCTTGGGTTACATCCGCTTCGATCCCGAAGCGGAGCAGCGGCGCAAATATGTTTTGCTGCTTGGCCTGGGGGTGGTAGTTTTTGTTGGCCTGGTCGTGTTAAATTTCCTGGTAGGTGCTCTCCCGGAGGATATGCTGAACCTGCTACGCACCAATGATGTCCTGATTCTCGGTGTCTTGCTTGGCTTGTTCCTAGGAGCCGTGGCCTATTTCCTCAAGAACCGCCGTTTCTATCTCTATGCTGGCATGGTGGTCTTGCTGGTTTGGAGCGCCCATTTTCTGGGATTCCGGGCCGGGATTGCGGTGATGGTGCTTGGAGCTGCTTTAGAAGCGACCGGCGTGTATATTTTGCTGCGCTTTCTCAAGAAATACCCGGTCGAGCAGGGGGGCTAAATGGCTGACAAAAGTTCCTTTTCTGAGGTGCTGCTGCTGGCCGGAGAGATCGACAAGATCGTGCATGAACCGGCGCGCTTGATGCTGCTCTCTATCCTCTACGTGATCGACCAGGCCGACTTCGTCTTCTTGCTCAACCAGACCGGGCTGACCCGGGGAAACTTTTCCACCCACATGAGCCGCCTGGAAGAGGCTGGATATATTCAGGTGATTAAGGAATTCGTCGAAAAGCGGCCGCTGACAGTGTTAGCGGTTACGAAAGAAGGACGGGTTGCCCTGGAAACCTACCGCGGCCAAATGAAACGAATTCTCGCCGCGTTGGACTGACCCGCACCCAGCAATGAATCTGTATTAAAATAGAACAACTCCCAGGTTGGTCGGGCAGTCGCGGTATGGCTTTGGCTGTATCGAGGAAAGTCCGCACTCCACAGAGCACGATGCCGGATAACGTCCGGGGCGGGGTAACCTGCCGGATTGGGCCACAGAAACAAACCGCCGTTTCCCGGCTTCAGTCGGGATATGGTAAGGGTGAAAAGGTGGCTTAAGAGACCACCGGCGCGGGCAGTAATGTCCGCGGCCAGGCAACCCCCATCGGGAGCAAGGCCAAGCAGGCACGAGAGGCTGCTCGTCTCATTTGAGTGCCGGGTAGGCTGCTTGAGGCGCAGGGTGACCTGTTGCCCAGATAGATGATTGCCCAGGTTGGGCGACAGTGGGATGAAGTCCTCGGATGTAAACCATTGTCCCCAATCGGACAGAATGCGGCTTATAGACTGACCTGGGATTTTTTGATTCCTAGAATGGGGAAATCAAGATTTCTCCTAGGCAAATCGCGCAGCGATTTACCATTGCATGCGCAGGATAGCTTGTTTGTCAAAAGCCACGGCGAAGCGATACACGTGATCGCCGCAGGCTTCCAGTTCCAACGCACCGCCATCCAGCGTGGCGGTTTTTACCTCTTTGGGCAGGTACAGGTCAACCACGCCATCGACCTGCCCGGCGGCCTGCAAGCCAATCTCCAACCCACCGGCCGGGCGCTCCCAAGAAGTTACTTCCAGACCCTGTGAAATGTGCACGCCGCCACCCAGGTAAGTCGGTTTTTCCTCGGCCGGGCGCACCGCCAGCAGCACCACGCCGTGCGGCGGCACCTGCGGGAAGGTAAGGCGAGCTTCGGTCAGGCGCTGGGTTTGCCCGCTCCAGAACTCGCGCACAAAATAATCCTGGCTGGCGTACAGTCCAAACTCGCCGGGATAGAAATTGAAATCCTGGGCTTTATCGCTCCAATTGATGTGTGCCAACACGTTCCAGGCCCCGGCTGGACCTTCCAGGTCGAGGCGCAGCTTGCTGGGGGACAGGCTGCTGAACCAATCTACTACGCGCAGACGTTCCGCGATCACCGGCAAGAGCGCCTGGGCGATCCCCAAACGCTCCGGCGGCAGGTTAGGCAGGTCGTCGGAGAGCAGCAGCGAACCACCGGACAGGGCGATCACGGTTGCCAGGGTGTGGATTTCGGCCATGGTTAATTCGGCGTCCGGGCGCAGCAGCAGGCAGTCGGGGTCGTTGAACCACCAGCGCCGGTGCATGAAGGCGCGCGTCAGGGTGTTGTGGATTGCCAGACTGGCGGCAGGCATGTCCGGCTCATGCTTGAAGAAGAACTCGATGCCGTTGAACTGCGGGTGCCAACTGGCTTCCACATCGGTGCTGATGCGCATGGCATCCACCAAGCCGATGGCCGGGCCGAGCGGGCAGCCGCAGCCCAGGAGGGTGACTTCATCACCAACCTCAGCGCGGATGGCCTGCAACCCGGCGCGCAAAACCTGAGCACGTGTCTTGGTCTCGTCCTGATATTTACTTTGCAGCGCGGCGGCATACAGGAAATCCAGCTTGAGGTAATCGAAGCCCCAATCGTTCACGGCGGTGCGCACCACTTCTCGGACGTAATCCAGTGCTTCGGGCTGGGTCAGGTCGAGGGCGTTGGCGAAACCACCCCACTGCGGCAGGAACCCGGCATTGGCCGGTCCCCACTTACCGCGCAGCAGCCAGTCTCTATGCTCCTTGACCACCTGCGAGCGTGGGCTGACAGCGAACGGTGCCAGCCACAACCCTGGCGTATACCCCTTTTCCTTGATCTGTTTGGTGAGCGGTGTCAGGCCGTTGGGGAAGGTGTCTTTGTGCGAGAGCCAATCGCCGGTTTCGGTCTGGAAACCGTCGTCGATCTGGATGATGTCCAGCGGTAGTTGCGCTTGCATCTTGGCAGCGGTTTGGATATTCTCGGCGATCACATCTTCGGAGATGTCGGTGAAGTGCTCGTACCACGAGCACCAGCCCACGGGCACATCTTGTTTTCCGGGGTCGAAATGACCAGCGATGCCATGCTCACGCGCTACCGCTTCCAGATACGGTGCCAATGGGTCGAGGGCTTTCAGGTCGACGGGCTGCAAACAGGCCCAATCGCTTTCCAGGGTCGCGCCGGGATCGAGGCGGGCGTTGTCGCCGTTGGCCCACATGCGCAGGGCGGTATGGATCGGCTCGATGATCGCTTCCAGCGAACCGAAATGCTGCTTCTGAGAAAGGAAACCGAGCAGCACGCCGCGCCCGTGGGTGCGGTCGCCGAACACGCCAAACATGTCACTGCCGAATTGTCCAATCGCGCGGCGATGGGGGGTATCGGGATTGATATTCATCATCTTGCGGATCGGGCCGAGGCGTGTTTTCTTGTAGCGGTCGAAGATGTCGTATACGCCGGTGTAACTCCACGATTGCCAACCCTGGGAATAGAAGGCGGTGTCGCCGGTTTCCGAATGCAGAATCAGACTGCCGCGCACGTTTTTGCGGGTCCTGCGCATCGAGCCGCTGTAGATCAGGTAGCCGACCCGAAAGAAATCCAACCGCTCGATCTTTACCGGAGCCTTACCCTGGTTCTCGATGCGCATCTGCCATAAGACCAGCGGGTGCGCTTCCGGCAGGGCGAAGGTGATGCTGTAGGCCAAACCGTGCTTGTCTGGGCCAATTTTCAAGGTGCGCGTTTGCAGCTTGCCATGTACCGAATCGCTTTCCTCCACCCAACCGACTTCACCTATGTCCCACAAATTCTTGCTGCGTTGGGCCAGCGGGCCGCGCCGGTACTTGACCCCCAGGAAGGCATTGTGTACTTCGATGCCCCGGTTTTGCTTCTCGACCACACTGAAAGTGAATGACTCTGGGTCAATCGAAATATGAAAGGATTGGTTTTCTAAGACATAGCTTGCCATACCGCGCCGCCTTTATATGCAAATCGGATTGCTGAATTGTATCTTAAAAGCCCCACAAAATTTGCGGGGCTTTGGATAACACTTGGTTCGTAGCTAAGACTCGATCTGTTCCAGTTTGGCATGTTTGCTGGCGTGCAGTTCCAGCACCTCGTTCTGCACCTTTTGCAGGTATGCGCCTTTGAGCGGGTACCAGCCCAGGATCACCGCGCCGATCAACATAGCGATGCCGGGAATCAGGCCGACCAGCATCTTGATGCCGAACAGGGCGCTTTCCGGCTGGTTGAGGAAGATCAAGCCGCCGTTGGCTTCACGCGTGACGAAAGCCGCTCGCTCCAGGATGATGCCGATCAGCGCCAGGGCAATCGACTGGGCCGGTTTGGTGATCAGGGCGTTGATGCCGAAGAAGGCACCCTCGCGGCGCACGCCGGAACGCAGTTCGTCTTCATCGGCCACCTGGGCGAAGAGGATATTGGTCAGCGTTTGCGGCCCGGAAAGCCCAAAGCCCGCCAGCGCCACGCAGACCAGCATCAGCGACTTGGGTACGAAGGTCAGCGCGATCAGACCGACCCCGGCGATCAGCAGCAAAATTTGTTGGGCGCGTACCACACCGACGCGTGCCCGGATCAAGGTGGTCAGCGGCACACCGATGATCAGCGGTACGAACAGGCTGGCGAGCACGACCATCACGTTCCCGGCCTGGAGCACGTAATCGGCCAGGTAAAAGATCGAACCGAGCAGCAGAGCTTGCATCAGGATCGACATGAAATTAGCGGCGACCAGCACCAGGAAGGATTTACTGGTAAAGGACAGGCGCAGTGCCTCGCGGAGATTGACCGGCTCGTCGACCTTGGTGAACTCGGGGCGTTCCTTGACCTTGAGCGTGGTGGCGATGATTAACAATGCACCGGTGATGGCAATTACGATCATGGCGAGTTGCAGCGGCCATAGCGAGGTAGTATCTGCCTTGGGACGCACCAGGTCGGGGATCAGGAAGCCAAGCAGCGTGCCCAGCAGACCGAACAGCGAAGACGAAATTTGCAGGCCGTTGCGCTCCGCGTCCGACTCGCTGACTTCCGGCAGCAGCGCCGAATACACCAGCCCAATGATCGTGTAGGCGGTGTCGTAAAGCAGCATGGTGACCAGCATCCACCAGAATATCCCCTGCTCGCTAGCACCTTGGGGGGCGAACCAGACCAGGATAAAGGTCAGTGCCAGGAAGGGGGCGGTGAAGCGCATATAGGGGATACGCCGCCCATGTTTGGAGCGCGTGCTGTCGGTGATATAGCCGAACAAGGGATCGTTGATGGCATTCCAAACGGCGTAGATCGTGGCTGCCAGCGTGATCCAGCGCGCTGAGAGACCGAGATAGTCCTGGAAGAAAATCGGTTGCAAGGCCCCGAACGTTCCCGAGATAGTGGCAGTACCCAGGGCGGCCACGCCCCACACGACCTTATACCATAAACCTAATTTGACCGGTCTACCGGCGGTAGTTTGTGATGCCATAATGCTCCTCCGTAGTGAAATGACTAAAAATAAATCGTGTTCCTTATAGCGTTACCCCGGCCATCAACTCCTTCAATGGCCGGTAGCCGATCACCTGCACGCCGCTGTCGTGCAAATGCTGGCGCAGTTCTTCCTTGAGGAAGGTTTCGTAATCGGCGGCGCGGCAGGCCCAATCGGGGGTGATAGCGCGCAGTTCGGGGGTATCCTTGGCGGCGTGGATGATGAAATGGGTGATGCCGGGTTTGAGGGCGTCGAATGCCTGCTTGGCGTGCTCCAGGCGTAGGGCCGGGTCGCTATCCAGCGGCAGGCCCTCGATAGCGTCCAGCAGCGGCACGCCCATTTCTTCCAGGGTCTGCACCATCTGCACCGCCATACCGATGCCGCCTTCGTCCAGGGCTGCACCGGTGTGCTCGCCGGTCACCTTGCGCCAGCCCGCCTCGTCCAGGCGCAGCATCATCGGCGGCACCTGTTGCTGGATGGCGAGTTGGATGTAGCTTTGCATCAACTTGGGATGCGCCAGCGTGCCCATGTGCGTGTCGGCGTGGGTGGGGTCGATCCCGGCCGCTTTGGCGGCTTCGATCTGGGCGACGATCTCGCGCCCGGCCGCTTCTGGGTCGGCGTGTTCCTGAGCCTGGTGTGCCAGGTGGTAGAAATAACCTTCTTCGTCCACCAAGCCAGATTGCGGGTCGCGCGTCGACAGCGGCCCCCAGCGGTAGGTCTCCCATTCGCTGGTCAGGGTAAGGTGCACACCCAGGTCGGCGTCGGGGTTTTGGCGGGCGAATTTGGCGGCTTCTAAAGACCACGGGCAGGGCATCATTACCGCCCCGCAGCTCACCAGCCCAAAGGCGTCCAGTTCGGCAAAGGCGGCGATGCTGGCCTGGCACATGCCGACATCATCAACGTGGATGATGGCAACGCGTTCGTCGTCGGCAAAACCGAGTTTCTTCAGTACGGGGTTGGGTTTCATGGTTGTCCTTTTTGTAAATGGCGTTGATTGAAAGTTGCATTGTTCTTTGCGTTAGTTCAAATGGATAAGAACCATTCTTTATCAATGGTAACTTCTTCTACCGTCACAAGCTCTGTCTTCACACCTAAGGAGAGATTTTTTAATAATTCAACAAGCTGATCTCCATCGATTAAATCAATCGGTGTTGCACCGTCTCGGGTTGCTTCACCAATTGCATCTTTGGTGAAACGTCCGGTTGTGATCAATAGGCCTTTATCGGCTCTGCCGACCAACGCCCCGCGGAAGTCACGAATAACGCCGGAGCTTACAGACTCTTTATACCGTTTGCACTGAAATAACACATGGAAACTTAACAGCCCGCCAAGCCGCATGATTCCTTTGCCATCAATGCCCCCATCGCCACTTTTGCCGGTTACAAAAACCTGAGTAAAACCGGACTCACGTAGTAATCGTTGTGTCAGCCTTTCAAAGGCCGACGGGTCCATCTCTAATAGAGCGGACATTAACTCATCTTGCCAGGTAGTCTCTTCGGATATTTCCTCAAATTCATCCTCCGAAGAAGTTGTTTTACCCCGTTCTTTACTTTGTTTATCTTTTACAAATTTTACAACTGTTTTCTCATCGACTGCTTCTGTATCCCTGCCTGCTGGTGTTAACGCCCACACTCCTCTTGATGAATTTTCAAGGATGCCGTAATTCTTTAGATAAGTTCTTGTCCATGCCAGCCGGTATTCAACCTCAGACTGTCCCCCTTTTTCGGGATTGTGCAGGACTTCCGTCACCTCATCCGAAAGCCCCATGATCTCAACAACTTTAGCATCGATCTCGTTGATCGTGCCCGATCCACCCAGTTCTTTAAGTGCCCGAAGTAATGGATTCATCATTCCATCATAAGTGGGCATAATGACTTCATTCATCTCAAACTCCCATATTCCCTAGTTGCTGTGTATCCAAAGCCATATTTTTATTATACTTCTGTTGAAAAAATTCTCTTCGAAATCAAGGGACCAAACCTCCCTGATCCCTACCAAGAATATGTGCATTGGGGCCGGGAGCGCGTCTTTCGGCCTGAACGCCCCTGGCAGTTACAGAGACCTAAGGTAGAAATCACCGCATTGAGCGCCCGCTATTTTTCCGCTAAAAAGTGCTTTAGCCCAGTAACAACAACCTTGTGGTCATCTTCCTGGGGCAGCCCCGAAACCGTGATCGTACCCACCACCCCGGTGCCCTTGATGATAATGGGGAAGCAACCCCCATGCGGGGCATATTCACTTTCAGACAACAAAAACATCTCTTCAATGCTTTTGCCCTCGCTTTTCAAGAGTTGGCCCAGGTAGAAAGAACTGTGCCCAAAGCGGTTGACCAGCCGCACTTTACGTTTGACCCATTCATCATTATCGGCGCTGGTTCCCGGCCGGCTGGCGTGAAAAAGCTGCTGTTCGCCGCGCTGGATGTCGATCGTGATGGGGAGTTTGTTTTCGATGGCATAGTCGACCAGCCAACAACCGATTTGCCAGGCCGTGTCTTCATTGAAAAGGGTGAATTGGAGTTGCTGCTCTTCTAAAAGTAATTGTTCGAGGATTTTATCCATATGGCTTCCTACCTTCTGCATGGTTCACGCTTTACAGTATTGAGGATTATACTGTAGTTGACTGGCATGGTATCAAGATTGTGAACCCAAACAAAAAGAAGGAGCCAAACATCCATGATCCCTACCAAGATCGTGTGCATTGGGGCCGGGAGCGCGTCTTTCGGCCTGAACACACTGGCAACTTTGCTGCGCAGCCCCAAGCTGCACGGCAGCCACATCGCCCTGGTCGACCGCAACCCGGGGGCGCTGCGCATCGTCACCGAGCTGGCCGAAAACCTCAACCTAGAGTGGGACGCGGGGATGACGATCAGCGCCCACACCCACCACCTGGAAGCCCTGCCCGAAGCCGAGTTCGTAGTCTCGGCGATTGAAGTGCCGCCGCGTGAAGCCTTATGGAAGTCGGATTACGAAATCCCGCTCAAATACGGCGTGCGCCAGCCCTACGCCGAGAACGGCGGCCCGGGCGGTTTTGCCCACGCCGCTCGCAACATTGATCCGGTGCTGGAAATCGCCTACGACATCGAGCAGACCTGCCCGGATGCCTTGCTGATCAACTACACCAATCCGATGCAGCGCATTTGTGACGCCGTGGCGCGCTACACCTCGGTCAAGGTGGTCGGGCTGTGCCACCAGATCGGGGCCGGCTATGCCATGGTCGGTAAGGTGCTGGACGAGTACCTGGGCATCGACGTGCCCGCGGACTTTAACACGACACACTCCACGCCGCGTGCCAACGCCGCGCGCGAGAATGTCTCCCGGCGGGCAATGGAACTGGTCGACATCAAGGCCGCCGGGGTGAATCACTTCACCTGGATGCTGGCCTTGCATGAACGCGCTACCGGTAAAGACCTCTATCCACTTTTCCGCGAGCAATGGGCGGCCTACGATCCCAAATTCGAACCGCTCACTAGACGGGTCTTCAATGCCTTTGGCCTTTTCCCGATCCCTGGCGATGAGCATCTGTGCGAATACCTGCCCTGGGTCAGCGATCCGCTCACCAAGCCGTGGGAGAAATACGAACTCGAGCTGTACGAGTGGGATTTGCGGGCGGCGATGCGCGCTACCGGCCGGGAGGATATGCAGCGTATGGCCGCCGGGGAGCTTTCTGTGGAACCGCTCTTGGAGGTGCATTCAGAAGGCGCGGTCGAAGTGATCGAAAATCTGGCCGGGGACGGTACGTTGTACTGGGACGCGGTCAACCTGCCCAACCAGGGTTACATCCCCAACTTGCCGGAAGGCGCCATCGTCGAGGTGCCCGGCCTGTTGAGTGGGGCAGGGGTGCTGGGTGTGGGCGTTGGTCCCATGCCGGAAGCTATCGCCGAACTGCTGCGGCGTGAGATCACGGTTTCGCAGTTGTGCGTGGACGCCGCTGTGAAGGGCGACCGCCAGATTGCCTTACAGTGCCTGCTGCTCGACCCGGTCATCACCGATTTAGATGTGGCCCAGCAAGTGGTGGACGATTATCTGCTGACGTATAAAGAATATTTGCCGAGTTTTTGGGAGGATTAGGCAGTTGGCAGTATACAGTATGTAGTAGATTGACAGAGGGTAATTACTTTTGAATTTCCATCGACTTCCCCTCACCCCACATCCTTGAAACTAAGTTTCTGCGGATGTTTCCCCTCTCCCACTGGGAGAGGGGTGGCGGCGCAGCCGACGGGGTGAGGGGGATTAGAAAAGTATTTCAATAATTTTTCTTTAGAACTTGATCGTTTGCAGATAAACAAAATGCCACGAATAGTTTCTATTCGTGGCATTCGCTTTATTTGTGCTATTTGTGTTTGGCAACGGCGTTTACCGTTTACCTTCTAAAGGAAATCCTCGGCGAAATGGCAGGCGACAGTGTGGCCGGGGCGCATTTCGCGCAGTTCCGGTTCGTCGGTCACGCATACATCCTTGGCGTACGGGCAGCGCGGGTGGAAACGGCAGCCGGAGGGCGGGTTGAGCGGGCTGGGGACATCGCCTTCCAGGATAATGCGCTCGCGCTTGCGGGTCGGGTCGGGGATGGGGATGGCCGACATCAGCGCCTGCGTGTATGGGTGGATAGGATGGGTGAAGAGGTCGTCTCGGGCGGCGAATTCCACGATCTTGCCCAGGTACATTACGGCCACACGCGTGCAGATGTGCTCCACCACAGCCAGGTTATGGGCCACGAAGAGAAAGGTCAGCCCAAAATCTTGCTGCAAATCCTTGAGGATATTGAGCACCTCGGCCTGGATAGAGACATCCAAGGCTGAGACCGGCTCGTCCAGCACGATGAACTCGGGCTGCAAGACCAACGCCCGGGCGATGCCGATGCGCTGACGCTGCCCGCCGGAGAACTCGTGTGGGTAGCGCGTGGCGTGGTAATCTTCCATGCCCACACTCTTCAATACTTGCAGCACCATTTCGAACTGGGTCTGCGAATCGCCGATGCCGTGGATCTTGAGACCCTCTGCAATCGACTCGCCAATTGGCAGGCGCGGGTCGAGTGAGGCGTACGGGTCCTGGAAAACGATCTGCATATTGCGGCGCATCTCTTTCAGCGCTTTGCCCTTTAAGGAGAATACATCGACGCCGTTGTATTGCACCGCGCCATCCGTTGGCGGGATCAGGCGCAGCAGCGTATGTCCGGCGGTGGTCTTGCCACACCCGGACTCACCTACCAGGCCGAGGGTCTCGCCCTTGTTGATCGTAAAGCTGATGTTATCGACCGCCTGCACCCAGGCGACCACCCGGCGAAAGATGCCCCCGTACACGGGATAATACTTTACCAGGTTGTTTACTTCAACAAGTGGTTTGCTTCCATTGTTTGATTGCTCAGTCATAGTTTGCCTTTATGTCAAGAAAACGAAATGATTACTTGCGGATCGGCGCAGTGTGGCCTTCCGCGTCCTGGTAAAGCCAGCAGCGTACGTAGTGATCGGGCGTAATCTGTTGCAAATCCGGTTCGACCTGTTGGCAGATTTCCAGGTCATACTCTTTGCGGGCCAGGCAGCGGTCGGCGAAACGGCATCCTTCAGGCAAGTCGATCAGATTGGGCACCGATCCGGGGATTACCGCCAGGCGCTCTTTCACGCTGCCCAACACGGGCACGGAATCGATCAAGCCCTGAGTGTAAGGATGCAGCGGCTTCTGGAAAAGCGTGACGGTATCCGTCTCCTCCACGATCCGTCCGGCGTACATTACAGCCACACGGTCGGCCATTTCGGCGATCAATCCCAGGTCATGCGTGATCAGGATCACCGAGGTGTTCAGTTGGTCGCGCAGGTCGAGGATCAGGTCGAGGATTTGGGCCTGGATGGTTACATCCAGGGCGGTGGTCGGTTCGTCGGCGATCAGCAGGCGCGGCTTCAAGGCCAGCGCCATAGCGATCATCACGCGCTGCGCCTGCCCTCCGGACATTTCATGCGGATAGGCATGCGCTTTCTTGTCGGCATCAGGGATACCCACCAGATTCAACAACTCGACTGCCTGTTCCCAGGCTTCTTCCTTTGTCAGGTTGCTGTGCGTCAACAGCACTTCGGTGATCTGGTTGCCAACTTTGAAAACCGGGTTGAGGCTGCTCTGGGGCTGCTGGAAGATCATCGAGATGCGGTTACCGCGCATATTGACCATTTCGGCTTGCGATAATTCCAGCATGTTGCGGTCTTCGAAGATCACTTCGCCTTCGACGATCTCGCCGGGCTGGTCGACCAGGCGCAAAATCGAGAACGAGGTCACGCTCTTCCCGCAGCCCGATTCGCCTACCAATCCCAGGATTTCACCGTGTTTAACGTGGAAGTCCACGCCATCGACCGCTTTTACCACCCCGTCTTCTGTGAAGAAGTACGTTTTTAGATTACGTACTTCGAGTAATTTCGTATCATTGCTATCTGTCACGTTCCCTCTCCATTCCATTAGTGTTGGCGTAGACGTGGGTCAATGGCGTCGCGCAATCCGTCCCCCAGCAAGTTGAAGGCCAGCACGGTGATCATGATCGCCAAACCGGGGAAGAATACCAGGTGGGGGGCGGTGAATACCTGGCTGCGTTCTGAGCCAAGCATCGTGCCCCATTCGGCGGTAGGGGGCTGAGCACCCAAACCCAGGAAGGAAAGCGCGGCGGCATCCAGGATGGCGGTGGCGATGCCTAACGTGCCCTGCACAATCAGCGGTGGGATGGCGTTTGGCAGGATGCGGCGCATGAGGATATGCAGGTGGTTGCCACCCAAAGCCAGCGAGGCGGAAACATATTCCTGCTCCTTGACCGATAAAACACTGCCGCGCACCACGCGCGCATACACCGGGATGGTCACGATGCCAATTGCCAAAAGGGCATTCTCCAAACCCGGCCCGAGGACAGAAACGATGGCGATGGCTAACAACAGGGAGGGGAACGCCAACAGCACATCCATTACGCGCATGATGACGTTATCCAACCAGCCACCGGCATAGCCGGCTACCGCGCCCAGGATAGTACCCACGATGATGGCAAAGCCAACGGTTGAAAACCCAATAAAGAGGGAGACACGTGCGCCATAAATGACGCGGCTGAATTCGTCGCGCACGTTGCCGTCAATGCCCAGGATGTGCTGGGGTTGGTCTGTGGAGCAGCCCAGAAGGTGGATGCAGGGCGACTGGCGCTTTTTCACATCTTCGACGCCGATCAAAACCTGGGTTGGGTCGTAAGGCGCGAGCAACGGCGCAAAAATTGCCACGAGCAGCAAGAAAACGAGAATCGTAAGACCGATCACTGCCGAGCGTTGTTTGAGGATGCGCCGCAGTGTCATCCGCCACAGACTGTTAGAACGATAATCTTGCAGCGTACCTTCTGCAGAATCTTTTGAAAATGATGTTTCCATGATGCCTACTCCAGCCTGATCCGGGGATCAATGAATACGTAGGAAAGGTCGACGAGCAGGTTGACCAGTACGTAGCCAACCGCGATCACAACCGTAAAGGCCTGCACGACGGGGAAATCCCGGGCAGTGATCGCCTCGAACAACATGCGGCCTACACCGGCCAGGCCGAAGATCGATTCAGTCAGCACGGCTCCGGCAAACAGGGTGCCGACTTGTAAACCAATGATGGTGACGATGGGCAGGAGTGCATTCCTGAAGGCATGTTTCAAGATCACCAGGCGTTCGATCAAACCCTTGGCGCGCGCCGTCCGAATGTAATCCTGGCGCAGCACTTCAAGCATGCTGGAACGCGTCATACGGGCAATGATGGCCAATGAAATCGTGCTCAAGGCCACGGCCGGAAGGATCAGGTGTTTGATGGTATCGCCCAGCACCTCCCAATTCCGGGTAATGATGGAATTGAAGATGTACATATTGGCGAAGAACTCAAGCACATGATATTTCAAGGTTTCCTGGGCTACTTCCCAGCCAAGCATTTCGTAGAATGGTGTGGCCGATAAACCGGCCGTCAACCGGCCGCTGGGCGGCAGCCAGAAGGGCGTATCACGCAGCACCAGAGCGAAAACATAAGCGAGCATTAAACCAAGCCAATACACCGGCATGGATACGCCGGTATTGGCACCGACCATCACGAGAACATCCAGAATGGAATTGCGCCGGATGGCAGAAATGATGCCGGCGGGGATACCGATAATAATTGCAAGGATAAGTGCGGACAAACCTAACTCGATGGTGGTTGGCAGGCGTTCTATCAGAATGATAGTAACAGGACGGCTAAAGCGCAGCGACTCTCCAAAATCACCCCGGGCAACCTCTTTCATGAAAACCCAGAATTGGACCGGGATGGGTTGGTCCAGGCCATGTTCTCGATTGTATCTTTCACAGACTTCCGCGGTTGCTTTCTCCCCCAGCATTGCTTTGCAAGGGTCTCCGGGGATCGAGCGTGCCAACACAAAGGTGACGACCAGGATCCCAATGATGACGGGTATAGAATATAAAATTCGGCGAATAATGTATTGAGTCATCTTCTCCTACTTGTTGGTCACAATGAAATACGTTCAGATAAAAACCTCGCGGGGCAGCACGTTCCCTGGTCGGGACGGTGCCACCCCGCGAATGATTTCTTACTTAGAATCTACCGGATGGCAATCGAGATTACTCAGCCGGCACGTTCATCAGGCCGTCCCACAGGTAAGCATAGTATTCCCATGCTCCAGAGCGCCCAATGTGATAGGGGCTAGAAGCATCGATACCAGCTGCCCAGGAGGCAACCACGTCATTGGAGTCCAGGGACGTACCGTCGTGGAACAAGACACCTTCGCGCAGTTGGCAGGTCCAGACTGTAGAATCTTCATTGGCATCGCAAGAAGTTGCCAGGCGAGGCTCAACGTCACCAGAGTCAATGGCGTACTCGAACAGGGCTTCGTTTACCATCGTGCAAGGCGCCAGGGATTCACCATCAGTCTCATCCGCGCAGTACAGGCTAAGCGGTTCGTTGTTCTGCATAAAGACAAAGGTGTCTTTATCGGGGTCAACCAGGTTGAACAGCGGGGCACCGAAGGGGCGGAAGTGGGCGTTATCCACGGTCGCCAGGGCGGCGGAAGCGGAAGCACCGTGCGCAATCGGAACCGTCGGAACCAGTTCTTTGATGGCATTGTTGGCCTGTTCGTACAGCGAAGCAGCGGCGTCAACGTCGGCGATCTGGGAAGCTTCCTCGAGCACTTCGTAGATTTCGGGGTAGGTCAAACCAAACTGCGGGTTCTCAGAACTGAAGTGGTAGTCTAGGAAGTTGGTGATGTGCGGGTAGTCTGCACCCCAGCCGAGCAGATAGAATCCTTCCAGATTACCAGCGGTGGATTCATCGATGAACTCGCCGGATTCCATCACGACAACTTCAGCATTGATGCCCAGGTTATCGCGCAGTTGGGTCTGGAATTCAACCGCAACCAGGGCGGGTTCCGGCAGGTAGCCGCGGAATACGTCGCGGTAGTAAATGGCGGTGTCGAAGCCATCGGGGTAGCCGGCTTCAGCCAACAGGGCCTTGGCGGCTTCGGGATCGAACTCGTACCAGTCCTCACCGGCGCAGCCATTGGGGATGCTGCACGGAGTGAAGTGCGAAGCAACTTCGGAACCTTCCGGATAAAAGTTGTCAACGATGCGCTGGCGATCGATGCCCATGGCAATCGCCTGGCGGACGAGTACATCCTCGAAAGGCCCATTGGTCATCGCCAGGTAAAGGATGTTGGGGTTGCTGACCGGCAGGAATTGCAGGTTAGGATCGTTCTTTACGATCTCGAAATCATCCGGGCTGAGGTTGGTGATCTGGTCGACGGTGCCGGATTGCAGTTCGAGCAAGCGGGAGGCACCTTCGGTTGCCCAGCGGAAGACCAAAGTTTCGAACGGAGGCTGCGTGCCATAATAGTCATCGAAACGCTTCATGACAACACTGTCACCACGGTTCCAGCTTTCCACATAGAAGGGGCCGGTGCCGACAGGGGCGGAGAGCAAGGTTTCCTTGTTCTCTTCGTTAGCGTTGGCTTCGAGCCATTCCTGCGGGTAAATGCCGAAGGGGGTAAAGGCAGCCTTAGCGAGGAAGGCAGGATCGGGCTTGCAGAGCGTGAACTCAACGGTCAGTTCGTCCACGGCGGTGATCGAGAGGATCTTGCCACCGTAGTCGCAGCTTTCAGCGGAAACGCTCATGTAGTCGCCCATCATCTCTTCTTCCATGGGTTCCTCTTCTTCCATGGGCTCTTCCTCTTCCATGGGTTCCTCTTCTTCCATGGGCTCTTCCTCTTCCATGGGTTCTTCTTCCTCCATGGGTTCCTCTTCTTCCATGGGCTCTTCTTCTTCCATCGGCTCTTCAGCGGCCGGTTCTTCGGTGGCTGCTGTGGCGCAGGAAGCCAAGACCATGCTGGCGACAACGATCAAGGCCAAAAATACAAATAACTTACTTCTCTTCATTACTTCTCACTCCTTAGTAGTGGGTTCTAATCGAAAAATAGTTGCGTAAAATTAAATGTATTTGCTTCTCGGGCACCTCCTTCATGTTCACTTATTTTGTTGTTCGGGAATTAAAAAACAATTATAAACGATAAGTGTGCTGTGTCAAACGAGTATTTACGAATTTACCGATAAATATTTGCTTTATTACCCAGAATCGAGCCAATGGGTTCAAAATGAGTGAATCCAAGCATGTTCTAGCACTTGAATACTAATTCGCTATTAATTTGCGTGTTATCTTTTTTCTAACCGAAATATATGGTTCCTGCACTTTGATTTGCTGTGGAGATCGCTTTACACGTCGCCCAGTTCATCAATCGCCGCTTTGACCACGGCGGCGCTCTTGTGCAGCAGATCCTGATCCTCGGCGGCCAGCGGCAGGGAGAGGGTGTGGATGATACCTTCGCCGCCCACCAGTTGCGGCAGGGAAACGGTTACATCCGATACACCGGCTACTTCGGGCACGGGGGTACACACGGTCAGCATCGAACGTTGGTTGCCAAGGATCACCTCGACGATGCGGGCGATGGCGCTGCCGATGCCGTAGTAGGTGGCCCCTTTGCCTTCGAT
>JAFGRA010000243.1 GCA_016935415.1 Anaerolineales bacterium | reverse complement strand
CCGCCGGTGATGTCGCCGGGCAGCAGGTCGGGGGTGAATTGAATGCGCTTGAAATCCAAACCGAGGGCGGTGGCGAAGGAATTGGCGATCAGGGTTTTGGCCAGGCCGGGGTAATCTTCCAGCAGGATGTGCCCGCCGCTGGACAGCATCGCGGCCAGAATGCTTTGCAGGCTTTCACGTTTGCCGATCACGGCCTTTTCGATCTCGGCGATGATCTGCTCGGCATAATCTTTGAACTGTACGGCGGTGATGGGGGTGGGGGCATTAGTCATGGGGTAGCTCCAATTCGGTCTCCATCCAGTGGAGGATTTCGGCAATCAAGATTTGGTCTGGTTTGTAGAACCTGCGGCGCAGCCAAAGTGGGGCGAGGGAAAGGAGGGCCGGTGTTGGCGGCGCTTGCGGAGATAATAAGAAGTGCTGCACTCTAGGTGGCAAGACCAATGAACCGTTTGCCAGCAGTAATTCGATATCGGTGGGATCGGTGCGCTCATCCTGGGTGATGGTGGCGAGCAGCAATGCTTTCAACTGGTCGTGGAGCAGTTCGCGTTCGTGGTCACCCGCGGTGGCGTCGGCCAGTAATTTCTGCCAGTAGGCCACCCGGTTGAGGGCGTCGTTCTCGGTGGTGTAGGCCGAGCGTGGCGCTTCGGTCTGGAAAGAAAGTGCCAGGTTGATGACCAGGATGGTGCAAAGCACCACCAGCAGTGCCCAATAGATATTCTGGTCGACGCCAGCGAGCATTTGCCACAACGTCCAGAGCAGGATGGCAATAGGCTCGACCATGTTTTGCATGAAGAAGGTGCGAAAGCCAATTCCCAGACCGGCAAAAATGACCAGGATCAGCAGGGGGAGTAGGTAAGGTTTGACCCTGGACATGTCTAGTTTCCCTCCTGGCGGCAGAAGCGGATGATGGCGTCCAGGCTGGCACGCGCGGTGTCTTCGTCGTCGGCGTCCATGGGTTGCACGCCGTAGCGTGCTTTCTCGAATAGACCGGTGAGCTGGCCTACGGCCGCGGCCGGGAAGCCTTTGGCGACCAGCAAGCGCTCGAATTCCTGGACGGTCATACTGTTGTCACGGGCGATGTCTTGTTCGGCTTGCAGCACCTGCGTCATTTGGAAATAGCAGCGCAAGATCACGCTGCGCAAGTTCCCGCTAACCGCGATGGCGCTGAGCGCATCTTCGGCTTCTTGCAACAATTGATCTTCGATACTGGCGGGGACGGACCGATTGCTCATCAGTGCGATGAACAGGGCAATGACCCCTAAAGCGATGATGCCAACGACCAACCAGATCAGGCTCTGCGGCGGTGGTTCCATTGCGTTAAATGTCAAAGTTGGGGCTGGGGTTGCCAATGGAGCGGCATCGGCGGGAAAGGTAGGGGCCTGGCCGGGGGCCATCAGCGGCAGCAGGTAGACGATGGTGATGAATAAAACCAGCAGCAGCAGCACCTGGAAAATCTTCTGCAGGTCGATCAGGGCGAACAGCCGGGCGGGCAGGTAGAGCACCACGGCCAGGAAAACGAGCGCGAAAATGCCGCGCAACAATGGGGAGAAATACGCCGGGGTAAGCGAATCTGCATCCCCGTTTGCGGACGCGCTTTCAAGGATCGTGCTGGCAGGCAGGGCGCTGCCGGGTTGAAGTTGGAGATTGGAGAGGCTGGTGGCTAATACAACCAGCGAGAGCAAAGACCCCATGAGCAAGAACAGACGGATACGCTTCTGGTTGGGGGTCATAAAGGATTCCACATAGGTAGTTTAACAAACTTCAATACAAACGATCGAGATCAACGGCATGCCGAGTGCATACAAGCGGCGCAGCAAGCCGTGTAAACCGGCCTGATCGAGCGACGCAGTCAGCGTGGTGATGGGAGCAAGGTCTTCACCGGTTTCGTTTGTTATTTTAATGCCTTCGACCCAATCTTTCCAGCTTTCGTCGAGGCAGCCGGGTACTTTGATCTGGTAGATTGCTGATTGGTCGAGGGTAAGTTTTTGGATGCGATCCTGCATCGATGATCTCCTGCAAAAACGCCTGAGGTTATAAATTAGACTGCCGGTCTGGCCAGACTGGCAGCTTATGGGTGGTTTGTTATTGTGCGTCTGTGGTCTGTGGAATGGATTTGCTTTGGCCCGATTTCAGGACACGCTTCCCGGCTCGGAAGAGGGAGACGAGCAAGTTGCTGACGAGGTAGGTGATGATGATCAGCAGCGGGTATTTCGCCAGGGCGGGCAGGCCGGTGCGCATCAGCAGCGTGCCGAAAACCCCGATCACGATGACGTGGATGATGTACACGCCGTACGAATCACGGTTCAGTTCAGCCCAGACCGGCCCAGTCTTATCGAAGTACAACCAGAAGGTAACGACCAACGTGTATACCATACTGACTACGGAGAGGTGGAAGCTGGCGAACCAAATCAGCCGGAAGAGCGGGGTAACTGCAAAACTTTCCCAGTATAGGATGGGGTACAGACGAGCAAAGATATGGACGGTGATCGGCAACCAGGCAACTGAGTTGGCGACGATGTAGAGTGTTTTGCGCTGGGGTTTTCCCGCAAAGGCATTTTTCCGGAAACACAGCGCTCCAACCAGGAAGGCCAGGAAGTAAACGAGCAGCTTTTCGTTCTCGAAGTCGATCACCGGAGTCAGCGTCCAACTGCGGAAACCAACTAAACCACCGATTACGAAGCTGTATGCCAGGGCGATCACGAAACTGCCCCATACGGCGAGATTGAGGGAAAGCTTGGACAGCTTGATCCCGGTTTTGGAGGGCAGCAGGTAGACGATATCGAAGGCGAACAGCACGGGCAGGAACCAGAGCCAGTTCTGGCTGTTGGGATTGTTGAAGTGGAAGTAGGTGTACCAGGGTTCTTGCGGCAGGCTGCGCGAGTACAGGAAGATCACTTTGTAGAGCGGAATGAGGGTGAACACGGCGATCAGCCAGGGGATGATCAAGCGCTGGAATTTCTTTTTGAGGAATTCCCAGCCGCTGCGGTTGTCCAGGGAGGGCGGGGTGAGATAACCGGCGATGAAGAACATGGTGGGCATGACGATGATATCGAATACGATGCCGACGATGCCGACCCAGGTGATCGTATCGGGGTCATCCACGATCCAGAACCCGGCCCACAGCCCGGCGGCTTCGTAAACGCCACCGACGTGATACATTACCACCAGTAAGATGATAATCGTCCGGAGATTGTCCATCCAGTGAATTCTTTTGCTTGGCGTACTGATTGTGGTGCTTGTCATCATTTTCTCCTTGTTCGAACAGTGCTAATTATTGTGAAACAACATACTAAGCATACCAGCCGAGAGATGGATCGTCATGCCCCGATAGGGGGATTAGGGGGTGGATTCGGGTGGTAATGGCTCAAATCCAGCACTAACGTAGTCGCTAATCTTAATTGATCTTATGCTATTACTATATTGCATCATACCCAGATTGTCATACCCCGAAGGGGGTAACCAGTGGGTTAATTCGGGTGAGAGGAAAAAAAGGGTGAATGTTTGAGAACTGCGGAAAAGATGCTCAATTTTTTTGGATTATAATTGTGCTCCCGCACTTTTGATGAAAGATTTTTTAGCTATTGCGCTTTTCGGCTTCCAGGCGAGCGGCGCGCACGGCCGGGGCGGCCAAGCTCCAGGCAAACCATTTGGGGAAGTCGCGTGCCAAGGCCGGGATTGCTTCAATCTGAACATCATATGTGTCCACTGCTTCGCGATAACTGATGTGACCCATCCATAATTGAAAAAAAGTGCTTATTGGGGTTGTAACCAGCACATCGACCGAGTAGCCGGGGTAGGTAAGGCAGACGGAAACATCTTCCCTGGTGAGTACGAGCCAGTAGGTTTCTTTCTTCTTATGTAGAAAGTCGAACTGTATTACGATGCGATCTTGAGGAAGTTGATCGCGGCGGACACGGTCCCGCATCCACCATAGCAAAAGGATGGGGTCAAGCTGCTCTTCACTCGGTTCCCCAAAGGCCCACCTGGCACCCCACACGGTCAGGGAATTGATTACATCGTAGAGTTCTTCCCCGGCCGTGGTGAGTAGATATTCCGTTTTACGGCCCCGGCCATGACTGTGCTTTTCGAGTACGCCGACATTCTCCAGGCGGCTTAGCCGTGATGAGAGCAAGCCGCGCGAAATTCCCGGCAGCCCGCGTTCCAGGTCATTGAAATGGCGCGCCCCACTTAATAGGTCACGAACGATCAACAAAGTCCACCGGTCGCCCAAGATCTCGGTTGCCATAGCGACCGGGCAATACTGTCCGTATTTGTACATGGTCAGCTCCTTTCATCAATCTTATCCGCAAAATCGAGTTTGGGTAGTGCGTTTTTTGAACTAGTTTTTCAGATAACTCGCACGTACAATGCGGCCAGGTTTAGCAACTAGAGAAGGTAAAGGAATGGATTAATGGATGATATTACGCGTGGACAGGTAAACGACAGCGCCGCTCAAGTATACGACCAATTTTTCTTACCGGCGCTTTTTAAAGCGTGGCCGGAGAGGGTTTTGGCAACTGCCGGAGTCAAATTGGGACAGGATGTCCTGGATGTGGCCTGTGGTACGGGGGTACTGGCCCTGGCAGCGGCCGAAAAGGTTGGCCCCGACGGGGCGGTGATAGGCCTGGACGTGAACGCGGGGATGCTGGCAGTAGCACGTGGGAAGGCATCGATCGTCGAGTGGCGGCGCGGTCGAGCCGAAGAGCTGCCTTTTCCGGATCGTAGTTTCGATGTGGTCGTTTGCCAATTCGGGCTGATGTTCTTTGACGATCGGCGCACTGCTATCCGGGAAATGATGCGGGTGTTGCGACCTGGCGGTAGATTGGTCGTCGTTGTGTGGGATACACTTGAAAATACGCCGGGCTACCTGGCGGTTACGCGCCTGTTGCACCGTTTATTTGGCGATGAGGTGGCGGAGGCGATCCGGGCGCCTTATATGCTTGGCGATAAACAAGTTTTGCACACATTGTTCGCCAGCGTCGATCTTGCCGAGGTGGGTATCCAGACGCACCAAGGCATGGCGCGCTTCCCTTCATTGGACGCATGGATGTATACGGATGTGAAGGGCTGGACATTGGCCGGAGTACTCGACGACGCACAGTTCGAATTACTTCTAGAGGAAGCAAAAACAGATCTGGGTAGGTTCGTCGGAGAAAATGGCAAGGTGACTTTTCCTGCCCCAGCACATTTTGTCCGCATCGTTAAGGATTAGCGCTGGCTATATTGTGATCACTTTTTCGGTACGGAATTGGGCTTCGATGATGTCGGTCATGCCGCCGGGAATGCCGACGGCAATCTTATCGGCCAGATCGAAAAAGTTCAGGCAGGTATTGCAGATAACCAAGCGCACGCCTTTGGCTTCGAGTGACTTGAGCGAATCGAGCACGGGCGAGCCTTCGCAGACCAGGTAGACGCCCTCGGTATAAAAGGCGATCACGCCAGGCAGCATGTCGGATTCGTCCAGCAAGTGGAAGTAGGTCTGGATGAGCTTGGTTTGCAGTTCGGGGTCGGCTTCCCCCATACCGTTGCGGGTGACCAGAATGGTGATTGCGGGGATTGTCATTGGAACCTCCTAAAAATGATTGTGAAGCATGGCTTAAATGCAAAACCGCCACCTGGATGCACGGGCGGCGGCAGAGGAGGTCTCGTGTGGGGTGGGGATTAAGACACGCGACCAATCATGCCACACACCGGTGCATTAGAGCGAACGATCAGGCGTTGTCCAACGCCTTGTTGCCGGGTT
The DNA here is from genome assembly GCA_016935415.1 of Anaerolineales bacterium. Classification (GTDB taxonomy): domain Bacteria; phylum Chloroflexota; class Anaerolineae; order Anaerolineales; family UBA11579; genus JAFGRA01. Next base: position 1,039 of record JAFGRA010000243.1, on the reverse strand, counting down.
CAGGTATGGCGGTGATTGCGCAGCATGCTTTCCTCAAGGTTGGAATAGTTGAAACTGGGGGGATTATATCATGGGGCGTTTAGTATACAGTATGTAGTAGATAGTATGCTGCAAATGGTTTGGGTAGACAGGGCGATGAAAAGACAGGGGAGTAACCGAGTTTATATCCTAGGAAGTGCTTCTGAGTGGTGGATTATGTTGCGGCGGGTTTCAAACCGGCCTCTACAAAATCGGGATAATTTTTTGAGAACGTATATCAAAAATTGTACATCTGGGGCTTAATGTGACCGAAATTGTACAATTATTTCACGTATTTTGGATGGGCGCGGTGTTAGACTTAATACAATTATCAAGATGACAAAACTGATAGACGAACCTCCTGGGCGTCATCGTGCGCCCGCCTTACTTCCAGTAACGCAAGCCGAACCACCGAGCGCTTGCGTGCTATTATTTAACGGGGAATTTGGGGGAAGAATGATTTTAGTACGCGTGTACACACCCGAATTTAACGATTAGATCAGGAGCATAATTAATGGCAAAACGCGAGTTTAGCTCTCGGCGCGCGCCGCTGTTTGACGGCGTCTCCGATGAGGATTGGAATAATTGGCGCTGGCAGCTTAGCCACCGCCTGAATACGGTCGAGGAGATCGAGCAGGTCTTCCCGCTGACCGAAAGCGAGCGCCAGGCGCTGTCTGCGCCCGGTTTGTTCCGTGTGGATGTGACGCCGTACTTCATCTCGTTGATCGACCCCAATGACCCCAACGACCCGATTCGCAAGCAGGTAATTCCAACCGATAACGAAATGGTGTCTTTTACCGGGATGATGGCCGATTCATTGGCCGAAGATGCGCATTCGCCGGTGCCGGGGCTGGTGCACCGTTACCCCGACCGGGTGCTGATGTTGGTGACCACGCAGTGCGCTTCGTACTGCCGTTACTGCACTCGCTCGCGCATTGTGGGCAAACCGGCAGCGCAGTTCTCGCGGGCTGAGTTCGAGATGCAGATCGACTACCTCAAACGTACCCCGCAGGTGCGTGAT
>JAFGRA010000242.1 GCA_016935415.1 Anaerolineales bacterium | reverse complement strand
GCATTTACACGATTTCGATGGCGATCTTCGCCCTGGCCGATACCCTCGATGGGTTGTATCTAGCCAGGATCATTCAGGGCGTGGGTTCGGCCTTTCTCTGGAGCGCCACCAATACCATCGTTGCCGATCTGACCAGCCCGGAAGAACGCGGCAAAGCCATGGGGAAAGTGGATGAAATTACCTCGCGCGGCGGCCTGATCGGCATCTTCCTCGGGTTCGCGTTGATCTCCATCTTTCCTGAAGAAGGCTGGCACATCTCCTTCTTTTGCTACACGGCCACCACCGCGCTTGGGGCCTGGTTGGCCTGGAGAAATGTCCCTAAAACGCAAGCCCGCCAGCGGGAAAAGCAGGACCGGCCGCCCATATCTAAGCATCTGGCCAAATTGATGACGATTGTCTTCATCACCGGGGTATCCGAAGCCATGCTCAGCCCCATTTACCTGGTTTACCTGCAGGACAAATTCACCACCGATGTCGAAACGCTGGCCTGGGCGTTCTTCCCGGCCGGGATCGTCAGCGCCTTCCTGGCGGCGCGTTTAGGCGCGCTCAGCGACCGTTTTGGGCGTACCTGGATGCTGGCGCTGGGCTTGGCGGGCAGCGGTATATTTTCGTTGTTGCTGCCCGGCTTGCCCTCCTTAGTCTGGCTGACCGTGCTTTACACCTCATCAGCCGTTATGTGGGCGATCTCTGAACCAGCCGAAACCGCCCTGGTCGCCGACCTGTCCGGCAAGGAAAGCTATGGCATAGGCTTCGGACTATACGATTTCATCGGCAGCCTGGGTTTCACAATTGGCCCCCTGCTCGGCGGGCTGCTCTACGACACCATCGGACAACCCGCGCCTTTCTATTTGAACGGCACTATCTTGATCCTCAGCGCGGCCTGGATTCTCGTATTCTTACGTCGGGATTAATCATTAATGAAACGTAGCGAAGTTGTTATTCTTTTGATTGGGGTATTACTCGTACACTGTGCAAATTCGCCAACAGAATCATTTTCAACAGCACCACAAATCCCCCTCAAACTTACGCCCATCTCTCCTACCAATTCACCCATACCAGCATTTAATATGGCCGAATATAGATTCCCAGATACCATCGATCCAGCCAGGCGATATCTGTTCTACTTACACGGGAAGATCATCGAAGACCAGGGCATCCCGGCGGTCAGCCCCGACTACGGGGAATATGAGTACGCCGCCATCCTGGAAAAGCTGGCAAGCTATGGTTTCGTGGTGATCAGCGAACAGCGAGAGGCAAATACAGATGTAGAAACATATGCCCAAAAAGTTATCGAGCAAATCAACCGCTTACTTGAGGCCAACATTCCTCCGCAAGCGATCACCGTTGTGGGCGTGTCCAAAGGGGCCAGCATTGCCATTCATATTTCTTACTATCTTAAAACGACAAGGTGAACTTCGTGCTGCTGGCAATCTGCAATGGCAACTATGTCGAGCAATTGCAGCAAAATCAGGTGTATCTCTATGGCAATGTTCTATCGATCTACGATTATACCGATGATGAATATGCCGGTTCGTGCGCGGACCTGTTTGCATCTTCGCAGGAAAATGGTGGTCTTTCTGGACATGATGAAATCGTGCTCGAGGTTGGCACAGGGCATGGTATCCTCTATAAATATTTAGACGAATGGATACTACCTGCCGTGAATTGGGCAAATCCTACTGCCACTGAATAACTATACAGCCGCCTCACGCAGCGCAAATCCACCCCACCTTCAATAGAGAAAGGGATAAAAACATGATCAAGCACCGAGTAATCGAAAAACCCGCCTTTAATGTAATTGGCAAAAAAACCTGGATTTCAAGTCAAGATAATGATCTTTTCGGTCAGTTCTGGGTTCAGTGCCAGGAAGAAGGATTATTTAAAATATTCGAACAACTAAGCAGCAATCTACTCGGTGCTCAAACAAAAAGTTCGACGCTGGGCATCTCTTGTGTAGAAAAGGACCCGGCAAATCGAAGTTTTTACTACATAATCGCAATTGAAAAGCCAGCAGGGTATGCAGGACAACACGCAGACGAGCTGGAAATTTACCATGTACCAACCTCTCAATGGGTTGTTTTTGAGTGCGTGGGGAAAGTGCCTGAGGCAATCGTGAAGTCAGAAATCTATGCGTTTACAGAATGGTTACCATCATCGGGATATGAACATGCTAAAGCGCCTGAAATGGAAGTCTACTTTCCAGAGAACGACGGAATCAGCGCAGATAACTATTGTGAATTCTGGTTGCCGGTCATCAAAAAATAACCTCCCCATAAAATCCAACTACCCAATAAATGCCAAAAAAGCAATATTCTGATATACATACTCCGAGAAATTGCCATATCCCAGACCAGATAAGCATTACGAAATCGACAAAGCTTAGAGGAACCTCTATGCAAACTGAACTCCTGCCGATAATCACCTTCGTGCTCATCACCACCTTCACGCCCGGCCCCAACAACATCTCCAGCGCGGCGATGGGTGTGCTCCATGGCTACCAGAAAACATTGCGCTATCTACTGGGCATCTGCACCGGTTTCTTCGGCATGATGCTGCTGAGCGCCGGAGTTTCCGCCTCACTGCTGAATACTTTCCCGGCCCTCGAATCCATCCTGCGCTACGTTGGGGCAGCCTACATCCTCTACCTGGCCTACGCCACGCTAAGGACAAGCTATACATTTGACAGTGAGGAAACCAAACCGTTGGGTTATACCAATGGTCTGCTGCTGCAAATCCTCAACCCAAAATTGATCGTGTATGGATTAACACTATTCTCTACTTTCCTGGCCCCCATAACCCACCAGCCTGTCAATCTGCTAATCGCCGCGACCTTACTGTCGGTGGTCTCGTTCTGCGCCATCTCGACCTGGGCGCTGTTTGGAGCAGCGATCAAGCGCTACCTGCACCAGCCGCGCGTCCGCTTAGGTGTGAACGTCGTACTTTCCCTTTTCCTGATCTACACCGCCCTGGAACTGGCCGGGGTTTTGTAATCTTACGCCTGGTTGCGCACCTGCACGATCTCGGCCAGGATCGCAAGCGCAATTTCCTCCGGCGAACGCCCCCCTAAATCCAGACCAATTGGCCCCTTGAGCCGTACAACGCTTTCCTCATCCAGTCCAGCCTCAAGCATGCGCTCCCGGCGGCTGGCCTGCGTTTGCTTGCCACCCAGCGCGCCGACATAGAACGCCATACTGGGCAGCGCCTTCACCAGTCCCGGATCGTCGATCTTGGGATCGTGGGTGAGCATAGTGACAGCGGTGTTGGTGGTGATTCCAACCGCGTCCATGGCCTCGTCCGGCCATTCGTTGACCAATTCGTCGGCATGTGGAAAACGCTCCGGGCTGCCGAACTGGCGGCGCGGGTCGATCACCACAGTGTGGTACCCCAACGTCTCCGCCAGTGAGACCAGCGCGACGGCAATGTGCACACCACCGACAATGATCAACTTCGGCGGCGGCTGTAACGGTTCCACAAAAAGCTCGACACCCCCATCCAATTGGACGCGTACCGGTTTGCTCTTCGCGAAAGCAACTTTGGCCTGGGTAATGGCTGGCTCTTGAACGCCTGATTCTAAATTACCGCTATGATCTCCCGTTTCGATCACCAACAAACTCTGTCCGAGCATGGCATCCGGCCCTTGAATCACGGAAACCAATGCAGCGGTCTGCTCGGCTGAGAGCACATCTACCAGCGCCGCCCCCACTTTGGGGTCGAGCCGCTTGACGAAAATGTCAATATTGCCGCCACAGGCCAAACCCACATCCCAGGCGGTCTCATCAGCCACACCGAAATGCAACAGGCGCGGCACTCCACCCTGGAGCACATCCAGACTTTCCTGCACGACCGCCCCTTCCACGCAGCCCCCACTGACCGAACCGGCCATCTCGCCATCCTGGCTGACGGCCAGCGTGGCTCCTGGCGCACGCGGCGAAGAGCCCCAGGTTTGCAGCACAGTTGCTAGGGCAACCTGTTTACCTTGCCCCCGCCATTTCTTGATTTCAGCAATTACGTCACGCATAAGGATATATTACACCATCAGATTTGATTATTTACAAATTATCAGGTAAACATCGAACTGATCTACTACTTTTCACTTCGGCTTATTGTAGAGATACCAGGGGCGCAGGGCAAGCAGAGCTTGCTAAGCTGCGCCCCATGCGACCAGTCAGTTGCCTCTACAAACTCACCGTTTATTAAGGGATAGCCTTGATTTATTGCGCAAAGCTCATTGAACTATGTCCCAAAATTTCAGCTTCGATCAACCAGACTCCAGGCCAGCGGCAATGCCGCAGCAGCCAACAGCGCCTTGACCACATCACCAACCAGGAAAGGCAGCGCGCCCGCCGTAAACGCTTCCGGCCAACCCACAAAGGTGGATAGCCAGACACAGCCGAAGAGGTAGATCACAGCCTGTCCAACGGTAAAGGCTAGCAGCATAGTTGCCGGTTTGCGGTCAAAGCCGCGCTCGGCCAGATAGCCAACCACGAAGGCGGCTGCCAGGAATCCGACCAGATAACCACCGGTAGGGCCAAGCAGCCAACCGGCACCCGCCCCGCCGCCGGAGAAGAACGGCAAGCCCAGAGCGCCTTCAAACAAGTACAACACCACGCTCCAGGCCCCCAGGCGCGCGCCCAGCACAAACCCAATCAGCAAGACGGCAAAGGTTTGCCCGGTGATCGGCACCGGTGAGAACGGCAGCGGGACGGCAATCTGCGCCGAAGCGGCGATCAACAAACTAGCTCCCAACACCAAGGCAATCTTGGACAGCCAAGTACGGGGAAGAGATAGACGCTCAACGAAATGGACAGCTAACGTGTTTTGCATACAACACCTCTAAATAATATTTGCTATTACGAAAAACTCGGATGCCGGGGGCATCTACACGACAATGATTTGTCATCCTCAGATTATAGGAATGACAGATAATCTTATAAATCACCTCGGATGCCCCTAGGGACATCCGAGGTCAATTGTGATAACACCCGAAGAACTAAACGGTCACGTCGTCCGGGAGGTGCATAGTCTCGTTGGCCTTAATGATCTCATCGGGCACGTCGAAGACCAGGTCGGCGCCAACCATCTGGCGCACATATTCCTTCACCCGCGCATCCCAATACGCCTTGGTGACGTAGTACACGCGCGCCCCGCCCAACTCGTGCTGGTATTCCGGCCACGGGTAGGAAGGCTGTGCCATGCCGACACCCCAGCGCATCCAGCCATTGTAGCTTTCGTAGGTCGCCCACCATTCGGTGTTGCCCAACAGTTCGAAGCCGTAGAAAGCCTTGGCGTAGTACATGATCGCACCGACGCGCGCCCCGCGCATCAGGGCCATAGTGTGCAAACTGATGTTGATGTCCTTGTTCATCAGGCGGCCGTTGGCGAAACCAGCCCACTCACCATCGACCAAGCCGACCAGGGTATAGGGGTCTTTGAGGCGTTTGCGGTACCAGCCCAGGATTTCGGCATAGACGCGCGCTCCAACGATGTCGTAGAAGTCGTGCGTGGTCTGCATGACCTTCATCACGTACTCCATCATTAGCGGAGCCTCTTCCATTTTGGCTTCGCGGATGTACATCGTGCGGCCGTCCTTGAGTTGGATCGTGGCACCGGGCCAGGGCTTGATATCCATCGCCGGACCTTGCAGGATGGGTTCAATCTCCTCGACGTCGAAAGTCAACTGGTTATGGGTTACTTCGCAGGGTGTTTCAAGTCTCATAGCATTTCTCCTTATAAATTATGGTTTATACAAATATGCTCGCTTACTTCTTGCGCAAGTATGGATAACCTTCCAGGTTCTTGGCAGCAAGTTTTTCCAAGCTCTCGATATGCTTGGGGTCAACCGCGTCACCAAACTTGGTCTGCTGCATCCCGGCTTTCTTCTTCATCAAGTCTTCGTATTGGTCATCATCCACGAAGGCCACACAGCGCCCGATACTGGCTTCACCGTCGACGAAGCGCCACGGGAAGAAGCCAATCTGCACACGCTGGTTGATGAGCAGGTCGATATCGCCACCAATACATTCGGCGTGGATCAGGCCGTGCGGGAACAGGTCGATGTGCATTAACTGGTATTTCTCATCGGTGAACACGTCAGCAACCTTCTTGCCGTATTTCTTCTCAAAGACGAAATCGGCCTGGGCAGCCTGACGCGGCATCCAGTTGCGGATAATGGTGTTCATCGGATGGTCGGCGCTGCCGCAGTCCACCCCAATCCAGCGCAGTTTCTTCTTCAACGCCCAATCAGCAAATTCGGCATTCGGGCCGGGGTGCTGCACCATGTAGCGGATTTCATCGGCGGTGCCCTGGTCCCAGCCAAAGTGATGGAAGCCGGTGTGAATAATCAGGATGTCACCTTCCTTGACCTCGACCTTGTCTTCGATCATCTCGCTGGTGTAGATTTCGTAATCGCCCACTACATCACTGAGGTCGACGATCACAGCGTCATGCACCAGGAAATCCATATCCAGTTCGGCCATATCCTTGCCGGGGGTATAAAAGTGAATTTCGCCGTCCAGGTGTGTGCCCAGGTGGTTGGAGTGGGTCAGAATTTGCCCATTGGCACCGTTGGGAGCCAGGCGCTTGAAATACTTCACCTGCAAGGGTTCGTAGGTCGGCCAGGGGGGTGTACCGATACCAAGTGGGATTGTAAGATCAATAACTTTCACGTTTTTCTCCTTCCATAAAAATGGATTTACTCGAAATATGCTGCTCGAAACGCTTCGAATGCGTCTGCAAAACACTTTTCCGGAGCACGCAAGATGCCTGCTCCCACCATACCCACACCGGGTTCGCGGTGAGCAATGCCGGTGTTGATCTTCGGCAGGATACCGGTTTCCATCACCAAACGCACATCAACGCCCAGCGGCGTACCGCGGAAATTGAGTGCCGGGATGGTGAAACCGGGATGTTCGGCAAAGGTGATTTCGTACATTTCCAGCGTGGATTCGATCGCCATCTGCGGCGTGCCACCCACAAATTGAGTGATCGCCGGGGCAGCGGCCATCGCAAAGCCACCATAACCGGCCGTCTCCGTCACCGT
>JAFGRA010000241.1 GCA_016935415.1 Anaerolineales bacterium | reverse complement strand
GGCATGTTTGATGGCCTCGTGGGGAGCGTCGTTATCTTGATACCAGGTGGCGGCCTGGCGGTGCAAGGTAGTGATCTCTTCCCGGCTGGAGGATTGTTCCAGCACTTTGCGCAGGTATTCGCTGAACAGGTGGTGGTAGCGATACCAGCAGCGTTCCACGTCCAGTGCAACCAGGAAAAGGTTGGATGACTCGAGTTGTTCGAGCATGGTTTGGCCGTTATCGGCCTGGCTGACGAATTCGACCAGGGGGGCGCACAGCCGGTCGAGGATGGCGGTGTTCAGCAAGAAGCTGCGCACATCCTGTGATTGACGCTGCAGGATTTCCTCGGTCAGGTAATCGATGACGTAATGCTGCCCACCCCTCAGGGCGCGCTCTGCCGGGGCCTGCTCCTGGAGCGCTAGGGCGGCTAACTGGATTCCGGCCGCCCAGCCTTCAGCCTGGGAAGCGATCTGGTCCACGGTTTCGGCAGGTAGATCGAGGCGCATGATCTCGTGCAGGAAGGCCTGGGTCTCGGAGAATGAGAAACGCAAATCTTCCAGCCCGAGTTCGGTGATCTGGCCTTGCACGCGCAGGCGCGCCAGTTCGAGCGGCAGTTGGCTGCGGCTGGCGACCACCACGTGCATACGGGGCGGCAGGTGTTCGAGCAGGAACTGCACGGCGGTGTGCACGCTGGCGTTGTCGATCAGATGGTAGTCATCCAGGATCAGGACGAGCGGCTGGCCATTCTGGGCGATTTCGTTGATCAACGCGGTGAGGATGGCTTCATAGCCCGGGTCGGGGTAAATGTACAGCCGGTCCAGGGCGGCGTCGCCCAGGCTTTTGTGGGCCGAGCGCACGGCGGCGATCAGGTAGGCCAGGAACTGGATCAGGTCGTTTTCACCGGTTTCGAGCGACACCCAGGCCACGGCTGGCTGCCCGGCCGCGTTCAATTCGGCCGCCCACTGGCTGAGCAGGGTGGTCTTGCCGCTGCCCGCCGGGGCGGAAACTAGGGCCAGTTTTTGCGAGAGGCTGTCGTTCAGGCGGGCGATGAGTTGCGGGCGACGGATAGCGCCGGGGCGCGGGAACGGCACATACAGCTTGGTCGCTAACAGGGAATCTAAACCAATTGTGTCGTGTAGCTCTAACATGGCTTAATTATACTATCTGACGGGGTAAACTATCAATAAGCGAGCAGATATTGAACATAAACGAGTTTATTTTTCATGTTGAGGGCGGGTCAGCGAACTAAAAAACGGAAAACTGGGTTCACCACCTTCATCACCCAGAAAATAAAAATCAGTTCCATCACGGCGAATGATGCCGCTGGATGGCTCTCCCCAAACATCGCAAGTCGAACAAGAATACCCATAAAGGAAAATAAAAAACTGTTCGTCTGGGGATATTTTATAATACTCGATGTTCAAGTCCTCTAAGGCTTTCAATGCTGAAGTTGGGCAAAGAATGTCATCAGAAGGTAAATCATAGATGCAGACATCAGCCCGATCGGAACTTTGACCATAATAGATTTGCTCGCTGTCTTTTGACCACATAAATAAGTCAGCATACAAGTAACCTTCTTGAGATCTCTCTATATCTAAACACTTGATTCCCCGGCTTTCCGCATCAATGACACAAGGCCGATTATCTTTTTCGGTGAGTATTTTGGTGTGATCTGGTGACCACTTTGGATATCCTACATATTCACCTTCAAAAGTATTTACCAATTTGCCACTGGACATATCGAATAATAATATCCTGTCTCCTGGTGTATCATGTCGCCAGCGAGGTTCCAGAGCTTCTGGTGCGTAAGGGCCACCCTGTACTACGACAAGCAGTGGCGAATCGACAACTCTGCTAGTGGTAAGCGCGTAAAGTTCATTCTCAGGATCGGCAACTTTCATCTCAGCAGATTCATGACCGGTTTCTGTATTGGTTGCAATCAGCGTTTCGGTTTCACCTTCAAATACGCGCTTGGATTTCAGTTCGAATTGATAATCTTTGGCTTTGCTACCAGGTTCACAGAAAAAATCGGGATATTCAGGCGATGTGTCGAAAACCCACATTTTTTCTAACATATTTAAGTATTCAGGTCCTCGCCGGGAAAGATAATCTTCCAGACATTCAGTTGCACGGTCGTCGATTTCATACTTGCTTGCTTGTCCGGTAAGCGAATCGACTATATAGACGGAGCCTTTATCTCGTGATAAAAAGCCAAAGGATTCTCCATCCGTTGTCCAAAAATAATGCGAAAACATGGTATGGGGTACCCATATATTGTATTCTTCAGAAAGGTTGGCATCGATAAAAGCAACCCGAGTATGCGTTTCTGTAAAATCTGTTACTGTCATTACAACCGTATGCTCGAAAATTGAGAACCATGCTGGTAAATCGTAAGTGGCAGGCAGTGTTTGTAGAAATGTGTCTGCAAGTGGAGTCGCCGTGAGGGTGGGTAATGTGGTTGCTGTTGGAGATTTTGTAACGGTAGGCGTGTTTTTCAATTCACTTGCTTCATCCGTAAATGTAGCCGTGATCTGCATTGGTTGTTTAGGTGTTGAAGTAATCGTGGAAGTTGGGGCATCGGTACAAGCTGCCAAGAAGATAGTAAGTAGAGTGAGCAGCAAGAGCACAGTTCTACTTGGGCGGCTGTGAAAAAGCGTGTGAAATTTCATGGAAAACCCTCCTGAATCTTACTTTCCCAAACCGATCTCCACAAATAAACCGGGGTGATCGGATTCGGGTTCGGTGAAGTATTGCGCATAAAGCACCGGTGTCCCGGGGGAGACGAAGACATGATCGATGCGCTCTTCAATCGTTTCGCCGTCACCCCAGGTTGCAGGCGCAACGCTTTCTTCGGCGGTGACAAAGGCGGCGTCGTATTCCGCGGTGGTAATGGCGTATTGCTCTTCATAAGGCCGGTAGTTGAAATCACCCATCGCAATCACATTTTGCTGCCCGCGCATGATCTCCAGCATTTCGCGCATCTGCACGATCGGGCCGCTGTTGCCCAGATGGGTGACGTAGACTTTGTAGATTTCTCCGTCTATGGCAATATCGGCTTCGATCACGGCGACCTGTTCGCCCAGGCTGTATAGATAATAGGTGTGCGGGTTTTGAATGGGGTACTTCGACAACAAGGCGATCCCAAACGTTCCGGTAATCGGGGAAGGGCCGTAATAGGAATACATATCCAGGCGATTGGCGAAATAGGCCACGACATCGGCGTTGCCCCCGGCGATGCGGGCGGTGTCGCTTTCTTGCAGGCCGATAATATCTGGATTAATGCTTTGCACGAGGGCGATCTGCCCGTCGAAGTTGCGCTCCCCGACATCGTCGTAGCCTTGTTGGATGTTGTAGGTGAAGATGCGTAAACTGGTGGCTTCGCCAACCGGCGGGGATGGATTGGCAGTCAGCAACAGCACCCCAATTATGGCGGTCAGGCCCATTGCCCCGGCCGCGATCAGCCAGGACTGCCTTACGGCGGGTTGAATATCTGGGGCATCTGCTTTCCTATCGGAACCCAGCAGCAAAGGTAGCACGGCGACAAGGCCGGGAATCAGGAAGACCAGCCAGTATTTATTCCGGAAGAAAGGCCCGACGACGGGGATGTAATCATATACCGTCGTAAAAACTTGAGACAGCACCATCAGCAGCAAGACCCCGCCGCCCAGTCCAAAACTGCCGCCCAATAAACGCGGCTTGGGTTGCTGGGCCAGGATGGCAGTGAGGTAGTGGAGGAAGATCAATAGCAGGACAGGGGACAAGGCCAGCATCAGATAAAGTGGGATGACCTGAACAACGGAAATGGCTGGCTCTGACAGGGGGTAGCCGCTATCCGTATCCAGTGGAAAGGTGATTTGATGCGGCAGGATCGCCAGCACCAGTACCAGCACAAACAGCAGCCCGGCCCCGAGCAAGGCTGGTCGGGCGACTTGCTTCTGGCCCAGCCACCACCAACCCACGCCAAGCCAACTTGCCAGCAGGACGCCGAAAACGGCGAGGTTGGAGGTAGCGGCCCAACGGGCAACTACATTCGGAGCGATGATGGCAAAATATAAAATCACCAGCACACCAAACAGCCCCAGGCTGTGCGCGATCACAGGCCATTTTTTGGTTGGCACAGTCGCCGTCCGGCTGTCTCTCTCGCTGTAAGTTGAACGCCAGAGCATGACCAGCGCGGCGATTGCCAAGCCCCAGGTAATCAGGCGGTAGCCATCATAAGCGGAAAGATCGCTCCCGGAATGCAAGGCTCTGAAAAGAATGTGGGCGAAGAGCGCCAGGCTGAATCCCATCCCAACCTGGCGGGAAAACTCCCCCTGTTGCTGTTTGTCGCGCTTCAAGGCCAAAACTGCGGGGAGATAGAGCAGTAATCCCAGCAGCCCAATCCCGGAAACGATCATGCGCCCCTGGGTTGGCAGCATGATTTCAATGACGCGGGCGACCAGTGCTAAACTGGCCAGCAGCTTGAGCGCCGTGTCGGATAAATTCTTGCGGGCGAAGAGCAAAAGCAGCGGCGCAAAAAACAGCACCACCAGACCGATTTCCGGCGGTATGTCTGAGCCTAACAGGCCATAGAGGTAAATGCCTTCGACGAATTCGGTCAATAATTGGAAGAAGAACAGGAAGAGTACAGCCCACAGAAAGATCGCCTGATAGACTTTTCCGGGTTTTATATTTTGGCTTTCCATTGAATTTTCTCCTCTATAACTCAATCGAAAACAGGAATAGTCAACAATTAATTATAGCTGCTTATTAGCCGTAAATTGATTTACACTATGTTTGCACTTTAAAAGCAGAATAAGATAGGCATGGACTTCGAAATCCAGGATAATTAGGTTTGCGAGAACCAAAAATCC
>JAFGRA010000240.1 GCA_016935415.1 Anaerolineales bacterium | reverse complement strand
TGGGCTGCGCCAACCAGGCGGGCGAGGATAACCGCAACGTGGCGCGTATGGACGAGGTGCTGGCGCCTTTCCGCACAGCGTGGCGGCGGTGACGCTCAACCGGCTCTGTGCCAGTGGACTGAATGCGGTCAACATGGCGGTGCAGGCCATTGCCTGTGGCGAAGGCGACGTGTTCATCGCGGGCGGGGTGGAGAGCATGAGCCGGGGGCCGTATGCCGTGCCTTTGTAGGTGGCGGTTACGTAGAGGTGCATGAGGATTCTGTGCAGCTACCGGGCGAATGAAAGATGCTACTGTATTGAACGGCGTGTAGGGCTTTTTTGTAATCCGGCAGACCTTATTGGACTCGCTTTTGTGGAAGCTGGTGTGATTCTGAACATACGGGCAGGGTGATTGAGATCCAAACCACAAACGGACCAGCTTCCACCATCATTGGGAAAGGCTGGCCCGCGTGGCTAGAGCAGATTGGTGAGCCGCTCGCCTAGTTCAGGGGGCAGCCCGCTTCGTTGGCGTAGGCGAAGGTGTCCTTGATCACTTCCCAGTTAGCCGTGCCATAGGCTGCCTGGAACATGGCGATGATCTGCGCCGGGTTATAGGGGTAGGCTACGTTGGGGTTGGTGGCGTTGAGCAGCGCCGCCGCGGTGTGGCGAATGAGCGCGTTGTCATGCCCGCCGCCCAGCCGCACGGCCTGGCGCATGGTCAGCCCGCCGACGTCAACGCCCACGATGGTGTCAAAGCTGTCGCCAGGAGCGTAGGTCACCCAGGAGTCGAAGTGCTGGTTCTGCCGCCAGTAGCCCGGCGTGCAGCCCTGGAACTGGTCGGGCGGTTCCGGCACGGTGATGTGGATGTCGGTGAGCGCGCCGGAGCTGGTGAAGGTAACGAGCATCCGGTCAACACCGGCGGCGTACAGGTTCATCACCTGGTAGCGATGGTTGCCCGTGACCGGCATGGCGAAACTCTGATAGCCACCCGGTCCCCACACTTCGATGGTACCGGCTGCCTCGTTATTGTCAATGTCAATGATGGTCAGCCTTTCGACAGTGACCACGCCGGGGCCAAACGCGCTGAAATCAAAGTTCAGGTTCACGATGCCCCGGTATTCGTCACTGGGCAGCTCCCCTTCCATGTCGCTGACAAACATGATGTTGTTCAGGTTGGGCAGGCCACCATCGAAGGGATTGATCAGGTCCCAGTCAAGTGTTTCAGTGGGATATGAGGCATCGGTGTCGAAGACCTGGGCGGCATTCGCGCCACTGGCGAACGGCTCGGTCCAGGGGTTGTAGCCCCACACGCCAATCTGGCCGGAGATGCTGCCTGCGCAGTTCACGCCCTGGGCGCAGGTGAGGGTGTCGGTGAAGTCGCCGTGCCCAAAACCCTGGAAGTTGATCACAGCGCTGGTGTCGGCGTTGATGGCGGCGGGTGGCACAATCATCATGCCGACGACGATGGCGAGCAACAAAATATGGCGGACGAAGAGACGGGGTTTCATAGGTGATCTCCTGAATAGAACCAACAATAGCTACATGTCAAGCGAGTAGATCAACCGGGAAAGCCCCCAGGGGATGATGAAAGCGAGTGCGGGGAGCGCCGATAGGGTTACTGCACGCAGATCCGTCCGACAGTCAGTGCCTCAATGAATTTGTGAGAAGTATCACTACCTTTCCTTTATACTCGAAAAATACAAGATTTTGTCACCGGTAAGTTAAAAAAAGCGTGAAATCGGTTATGCTCCATATAGTTCAACAGATCGCCCGAGTTCGCTGACTGCGTTCACCGGTAAAACCGCTGTGCTAATGCCAATGTCACACGTAAATTAGGGTAAACGTGGTGGAGGGCTGAGTCCTTTTTCACAAGGCAGGATTAACGGAGTGGGCAACGGCAAGCCTTCCGGCAAACTCCGGGTAAAATGGTGCATTACAATGCAACCGGGAGGAAATCTGGCATGACAGAAGTTGTGATCATTGACGCGGTACGCACGCCGGTCGGACGCATCGGCGGCGCGTTGAGCGAAGTCCGTCCGGATGACATGGTGGCGCTGGTGCTCAAGGCTATCGTGGAGCGCACCGGCCTCGACCCTGCTGCGGTCGAGGAGGTGTACATGGGCTGCGCCAACCAGGCGGGTGAGGACAACCGCAACGTGGCGCGTATGGGCGTTGTGTTGGCGGGTTTTCCGCACAGCGTCGCCGCGGTGACGCTCAACCGCCTCTGCGCCAGTGGGCTGAACGCGGTCAATATGGCGGCGCGGGCCATCGCCTGCGGCGAAGGTGACGTGTTCATCGCAGGCGGGGTGGAGAGCATGAGTCGGGGGCCGTATGCCGTGCCGAAGAGCGGGCGCGGTTGGCCGGTCGGCAACCTGACGGCGTGGGATAGCTCGTTCGGCTGGCGCTTCCCGAACCCGCAGATTGAAGCGATGTTCCCGCTGGAAGCGATGGGCGAGACGGCGGAGAACATCTACGAGCAGGACTTGCCGCAGCTCACGCGCGAAATGCAGGACGCCTTCGCCTACGAGAGCCAGCGCCGCGCGGTCGAGGCGATCAACACCGGGCGCTTCACCGACGAGATCGTGTCGGTCGAGCTGCCGCAGCGCAAAGGCGCGCCGATCGTCGTGCAGCACGACGAGCATCCGCGTTACCATTGGGAAGACGGTGTGGCCCTGCTCGATACATCACCCGAACAACTGGCGAAGCTGCGCCCGGTTTTCCGGCAGGGTGGCTCGGTGACGGCGGGCAACGCCAGCGGCCTCAACGATGGTGCGGCGGCGGTGCTGCTGATGAGCGCGGAGAAAGCCGAAGCGCTCGGCCTGAAGCCGCTGGCCCGCTGGGTGGCGAGCGCGGCAGCGGGCGTGGACCCGCGTACGATGGGCCTCGGCCCGATCCCGGCCACGCAGAAGGTCCTGGCGCGCACTGGGCTGACCGTCGACGACCTGGACCTGATCGAACTCAACGAGGCGTTCGCGGTGCAAACGCTGGCCGTGATGCGCGCGTTGGGCTTCCGGCCAGCGATCACGAATGTTAATGGCGGCGCGATTGCCCTGGGGCATCCGCTGGGCTGCTCCGGCGCGCGCATCCTGACGACGCTGCTGCACGAGATGAAGCGGCGTAAGGCGGCGGGCGCGGCGATGCGCTACGGGCTGGCGACGCTGTGCGTCGGCGTGGGGCAGGGCGAATCGACGGTGGTCGAGTTGCTGTGAAAGCCGTTGGTTAGGTATATTTCTGTCAGTTATGGAGGGCCTCGTTATCGAGGCCTTTTTTAGGAGGCACAACATGAATATTGATGTAGGAAAGACTGCTGGATTAAGTCTGTCACAGCAGGAGCTTGATGAAATTGTTCCACGTTTGTGCTTCTTCGCCCCGTCAGGTTCAGGAGAATACTTGCGAGATCTCCATGAGTTTCTCGCATTACAGGCTCTGTCAATGTTGCCTAGCGGACAACGAACTGCGATGGAGGTCTTTGAAAAGGTTAAAGCAACGATTGGTTTCCGCGTTGAGTACGAAGAGATACATGATGCGCTTGCTCGTTTGGCTAAAAAGAATGATATTCGTTGTACGTTAGAGCGCCCTAACGATCCCCATGCTCAGTTCCTGCTACCCATCGATAGACGTAACGAAATGCGCAGGGCGGTTCGTGAGGAGGAGGCGCTAGAACGCGAGGTTCTTGAACAATGGAAACAGGAAGTACAGGGGCGATACCCTCATCTATCTTCTGCTGATATTGATCGTCTTGAAGTTGACCTGAAAGCGTTTTCTCTTAGACTGCTGTCTCAGCACAGCATCGAAGCGCTTCAACTCTATTATGGTGATGACGAGAGTCTTAATTTACTGCTTGAGCGGATGCAAGCAAAGGAACTATCGGACGTATGGCAGTGGTGGGATGAGGAAAAGCACTTAATACGCCTACAGGAAGTTACCGGATTCTTCCGACAGCCAACTGACAGGCGCAAGCAATACATAGCATCATTGACTCACAGTCTATTTATTCTGCATTTGACTCAACTGGATCCACAATGCGCTGCGATTATTCGTACCCGAATTCCGGGAGGAACAGTTTTCCTTGACACTAATTTTGTGTTTCGGCTCATTGGTTTGCAGGGGCCTGATTTCTTCAGAGCAAGCGGAAAATTGGTAGATATTTCAAAACGACTCGGATACCGACTCGTAATCTCGCCTGAGACAAAGGCCGAATATGATCGAACGCTTCTTGGTTTTCTGAGGCATATTCAGTCGTTGCCACTGATTACGTCGGAACTCGCCGAACTGGCATTGACGGCAACAAGCGATGAAGATTTCCATACAGCGTACTGGCGGGAAGTTGCCAAGAGAAGGGGTGACTATGTCGATCCACGTAACTTCTATGAATACTATCAGCACGTTGATGTGATTTTGGAGAGCGATCATGGTGTTACGATTGACGATAACTACCATGAAGATGTCAAATCTAATGACGCTGAGATTGCGGCGCAGGCCTCGTTAATCCGCCGAACCATGGAGGATTTTTATGGTCCTGAAGCAGCCGATCAAGTTTCGCAGATAGTGCTTGATCATGATGCTTATCACCGTTTGCTGATTCTGAAGTTGCGTGGTAGTTCCGCAGGGCAAGAAACATTTACGAATGTTCAGAACTGGTTTCTGACGTGTGACTCGAAGTTGCCGCTCTATGATCGAGTAGCGAGAGGAGGTAATCGCCAGAGGCTCCCGTATTGCGCTCTGTCCGGGCAGTGGTTACAGACTTTGCGCCCATTTGTAGGAAGGGAAGAGAGTCTTGATGACGCGCAGGTCGAGATGCTTATTTCGCCTCTCTTGCGTGCATATAGGCGGCCACCGGCTGGTCTCATCAATGATATTATTGGCCGTTTGTCTATGCGCTCAACGTATTCGGTCAATGTCGTTGGGGCAATGTTGTCTAATCAGCAGTTTTTGGAGCAATTCCGTGCGGCTCCGAATGAAACTGCTGAGCAGGATTTGATTGATAGTTTCTATGCTGAATATGCTGTCATAACCGAGGGGGAACTCAAAGAAACGAAAGAACGCCTGCAACAAACCCAAGATGATTTGAGTAGAGCCAATGAGCAACTGAACAGTCTTGGTATGAATATCCAAAAAAGGGATGAGGAATTAACTGATGCTCTACGTGATGCCGCACGAAATCAAATACACGCGGATGAATTGGCTCGGACCCTTGATGAGGCGCGAACCGATGCAAAGATTGAGCGCGAGAGACGTGAGCAAGAGGAGAGTAGACACTCTAGAGAACTGGCGGAAAAAAAGCTCCTGATTGAGCGACAGCAACAGCAAAATGCGGTATTGAAGTTCTTCGTCATTGTTGGCGTCTGGGGTTTGTATGCTGTATTGAGGCGACCAGTAGAGTTTGAGCTAGTTGCATCGATTGTCACTGCGTTCTATTTCGGGGCGGTGTTTGTTTTCAGTCTGTGGAGATCGAGCTTGGGTGTTTGGACAACTCTGATTATTCCAGTGTTGCTTCTCATTAGTTTGGGCGTCTCAGCACTTGTTCCTGATTTTCGTAATGCTGCATCAGTATTTGGTATTTTAGTTG
Organism: Anaerolineales bacterium; assembly: GCA_016935415.1. GTDB lineage: Bacteria > Chloroflexota > Anaerolineae > Anaerolineales > UBA11579 > JAFGRA01. The sequence continues at coordinate 905 of JAFGRA010000240.1, read as the reverse complement.
CTGCGGTTAGGCCTACTATTGAAGGGATAAAGCAAGTACATGGTGCAGACAAATAGGTGAATGTTCATCATATGAAAAAACTTGCTCTTCTCCTGGTAATTCTACTGCTGCTCAGCTCATGGAGTGCGGCGTTGGCCCAATCCGACGCGCCGATCATCCTATTGCGGGCGGGTGACCTGTGGCGCTGGACGCCTGCGGGTGGGCTGGTCCAGTTGACGACGTGGGGCTACAACGGCGTGCCTGCGTTCTCGCCTGACGGGCGCAGCGTGGTCTACAACTCGACCGCCAGCGAAGCGGTTAGTACCGCTGCGAACGCCCAGCCCGGCACGTATGGCGATCTGCCCTCGAACATCTGGCTGCTGGACGTGCAAACCGGGCAGGGCCGCCGCCTCGCCGGGCAGCCGGACGGCATGGGCCTTGAATACGGCGATCCGGCCATCTACCGCTCTGACCCGGCCTGGTCGCCGGACGGGACGGAACTGGCGTGGTCGCAGCTCATCATGCCGGACTACATCTGGCAGGTGGTGCGCTACGACCTGGCGAGCGGCACGACCACCGTCATCGCCACGCCGCCCGCGCCTTTTGCGGATGCCGGGTATTTCGGCTACGTGCCGGTGCGCTGGAGCGAGGGCGGCATCGCCATCGCCAGCCCGCACGGCGCGGCGGATGGTTTGGGCTTCGTTGAGGATTATGTCATTTTCCCGGCAGACGGCGGCGAGGCGGTCACCTTCACCTACCCGCTGGACGCCTACGACTTCCCGCTCGACTTCACCTGGGTCCGGTTCGGCGAGCGTTACTTCGTCGGCCTGCTCTTCGAGTCGGGCGCGTGGCGGCTGCTTGACCCGGTGACCGGCATCGACCAGTGCGCGGTCGATGCGCCAGCGCTGCTCAGCCCTGCCGCGCTT
>JAFGRA010000239.1 GCA_016935415.1 Anaerolineales bacterium | reverse complement strand
GGAAATTATTAATTTTCTCGATCTTCGCTTGAATTTTATAAAAGGAGTGACACAGTCATGGGTACCTGGGCAATCGATGCCAACAAATTGGTCAAACAATTCCCCTTGCGCCAAAAGGGAAAAGAAGCAAAAAACGGCAACGGAGCGGCCAAAGACACCAAAACGAAAAAGGGCTGGCGTCCTTTCAACCGCAAACCGACCGAAACCTTCACCGCCGTAGACAGCGTAGATTTACAAATCGGGCATGGCGAGGTCTTCGGTCTGCTGGGGCCAAACGGCGCTGGTAAAACTACCACCATCCGCATGCTGTGCACCCTACTGGAACCGACCAGCGGCACTGCCCTGGTGAACGGCTACGACATCACCAAGCAAGCCAACCAGGTGCGCCTGAGCCTGGGCACGGTGCTGGCCGGGGAACGCAGCATTTACTGGAAACTGACCGCCCGCGAGAACCTGGAATATTTCGCCGCCCTCTACCACATCCCCGCCAAGACCGCCAAGCGGCGCATCGGTGAACTGCTTGAGCGCATGGAACTGACCGAGCGCGCCGATGAACTGGTCGAAAATTACTCCACCGGCATGAAGCAGCGCGTGGCGATCAGCAAGGCCCTGCTGGCTAACCCGCCCATCCTGTTGCTGGACGAACCCACCCTGGGCCTCGACCCGCAAGCCGCCCGCAAGGTGCGCGAACTGGTCAAGGAGTTCCAGGACGAAGGCCACACCATCCTGCTGACCACCCACTATATGGAAGAAGCCGACCAGCTTTCCGACCGTATCGGCATCATCGACCAGGGCAAGATCATCGCCCTGGACACATCTGCCAGTTTGAAAGAGCGCATCCAGCAAAAGGACATCGTGCGCCTGGAGATTTCGGGTTGGCAGCCGGAAATGGAAACCAATCTAAAAACCATCCAAAACGTCGCAAACCTGGTCAGCCGCCCTATGGAAGCCGATTCGCTCTGGGAAGTGAACCTGCACGTCGACAACAGCCGCGAAATCCTGCCCAACCTGATCGAATCCATCAACCAGAACGGCACCCGCCTGGTGAACATGAATATCCTCAAGCCCTCGCTCGAAGACGTCTTCATCAATCTGACCGGCAAGGCCCTGCGGGATTAAGAGGCAGCAATGGCAACCATCACACCATCCCACACTCCTGTCCCCGCCCCTACCCTGGTCTCGGAACTGCGCGGCTTGATGGCCGTGATGCGTCGGGAATGGTCGATCACCTTCCGCTATAAGACCTGGATCATCATGACCCTGGTCTGGCCGGTGATCTTCCCGATGGTCTACATCCTGACCGGACGCGCCCTGGCCGGGCCGGACGGCAGCGGCCTGGGGCAGTTCTTGCAAAGCGCCGGAACGGATAGTTTTATCGGCTACATTGCCGTGGGCACCACCGTGTGGATGTGGCAGAACGTGGTGCTCTGGGACCTGGGCTTTGCCCTGCGCAACGAACAGATGCGCGGCACGCTCGAATCCAATTGGCTCACCCCCACCTGGCGCTTCTCCTTGCTGCTGGGGAGCAGCGCGGTCAAATTCGTAACCATGCTGATCTTCATCACCGTCGCCACGCTGGAATTTCGTTTCTTCTTTGGCGTGCACCTCAACGGCAGCTTATGGCAGGCCATCCTGGTGATGTTCGCCTCGGTGCCTTCGATCTATGGGATCGGGATCACTTTCGCCAGCCTGGTGATCAGCGCCAAAGAAGCCAACATGTTCGTCTTCCTGGTGCGCGGCCTGGTGATGATCTTCTGTGGGATTACCTTCCCGATCAGCATTTTGCCGGGTTGGATGCAAGATATCGCCAAGTTTTTGCCGCAGAGTTACACCATCCGCGCCATGCGCACCGCCCTGCTGAACGGCGGCGACTGGCAACTCGTTCGGGCCGACATCCTGGCACTGTTAGGATTTGGCATTTTCTGGCTGCTGGCCGGTTACCTGATCTTCACCTGGATGGACCATCGCACGCGTAAGAACGGCTCCTTAGGTCACTACTAATAATTGAGGTCATCATGAACGATTTAGTTGTTTATAAACCCACGCTAAAATCTTATCTCGGCGCGCTGTACGCCATCGCCAAGAACGATTGGAAGCGCTACTGGCGTTATCCGTTGAACGTGCTTTCGCACATCTTCCAACCGATCATCTGGCTGACGCCGGTCTACTTCATGGGACAGGCCTTCAGCGTAAACGGCCAGGCAGTCGGCTTCGCGGGCTACAGCGGCACGGCCGACTATATGTCCTTTATCCTGATCGGCTCGGCACTCAGCAATTTCATCAGCGCCGTGTTCTGGGGCATGGGTTATTCGATGAAAAACGATATGGACGCCGGAGTGCTGGAAACCAACTGGATGACGCCGGTGCCGCGCCCGGTGCTGCTGATCGGGCGCACCTTCACCAACCTGCTGACGACCACCGTCAACTCGATCGTCACCCTGATTATCGGCGCTTTGCTGTTCGGCTTCCAGGTTTCCGGCAATATCGTGGCTTCGTTGCTCTCGATCCTGCCCATGCTGATCGGCCTGTACGGCTTCGGCTTCGCGTTCGCCGCCCTGGTGCTGGTCTTGAAAGATGCCAATACACTGGTGGACATGGGCAGTTTCCTGGTCGATACCTTCTCCGGTTCGCGCTTCCCCATCGCCGCCCTGCCGCGCTGGCTGCTGCCCGTCTCACTCGCCATCCCCCTGACCTATGGCTTCGATGCCATGCGGAGTTGGCTGCTGGGCACCCACACCTTCCTGCCGGTCGCCACCGAAATCATCATCTTGCTGGTATTCATGGTCGTGATGACCGTGGTGGGGCTGGTCACGCTGCAAGTCCTGGAACGGCGCGTCCGCATGAAGGGCACACTGGCACAACATTAACCACAAGACCCAATTTAAACGCAAAACTCCTGTGAAAGACAGGAGTTTTTTTATATTAAAGCATGCGCAGACTCTTAGAAATTATAAAAAAGTTCTAAAGTTATTTTCCAGTGGTCTGGTCAATTATTCGGTATCATTTTGTTAGATATCGTAGCCTTACTCATCCGGGTTGCAAGCAGGCTCATCGCCAACTTGCTTTCATCCAGCACGTTGGCTAAAAACAAAAAACTTATCCTTATAGAAAACGGATCGCCAAACATGCCAAGCGTGGTTTCCACGCCCTGGCTGTTCCGATTCTCAGAATTTATCGGTGACATCATGACACAATACATAAACAGGTTCATACAAATGCGCTGTTATGCGTATCCATCACGATCAATTCGTTTCCCAGGGGGACATGTATGAAGAAATCGCTTTTATTGACCCTCCGCCTTTTCCAAGTCTTTTTGATCCTGGTATCCACTTCGGGAAGCAGTTCTATCCCGGCCTATGCTTCAGCGCCCAGCGCTCCATCCCCCAGCGCCAGTCTTTTATTGCTGGGTAGCGAGAATGTAGAAGAAATAACCGGTCAAACGGTTCCGGTTTCCCAACCGATCTCCAAAGCCGAGCCGGAACCTCCAGCTTCAGCCGCCGATCCCTGGTTCGTTGACGCCGCCGATCCCGATTTCGTAATCGCCTACCAGTCCGATTGCACCGGTTGGAGTCCCCCGGCAGGCTATCCAGGCGGAGTTTGCAATGTGTCCGCAACCCCGATCCAGGCGGCCATCGATGCTGCCCCATCCGACACCACCATCCACCTGGAAGCGGGTTTATTCGAAGAGCAAGTGTTGATCGAGGGAAAGAACATCTCGCTGGTTGGTGTACCGGGTACCGTCATCCAGGCCCCGGCCGGATTGAGCCAATATTACGAGACCTATGCTGTCATTACTGTTGCCGATGCAGACGATGTCACCATCCAGGGCATCACGGTGGACGGCAACGCCCAAGGCAACGGCAACGCGCCGTTCGTGGGCATCTTCTTTTATCGCACCGGCGGCAATATTACCAACAACACGATCGTGAACATGACCCACGTCACCGATCCAACCGCGGCATCTGGCTACGGCATCGGCATTCGCAATGATTGGCCCAACCCGGCTGACATCGTTTATATCGAACAAAATACGATTTCGAATTATCAATTCGAAGGCGTCCAGGTGCAGAATGCCCACGCCGAAGTGCGTGCCAATGTGATCACCGGATCGGGAGCGAGCCACCTCCGGCCGCAGCGCGGCATCGATTTTCGAGAGAGCGCGACCGGGATCATCCAGAGCAACATCGTCACCGAAAACTCCACTCCCGCCGGGTCGGGCGCCAGTTCCGGGATCGTCATCCAACCCTCCGGTAATGGTGTGGACGTACTCGACAACCAAACGACCGATAATCTGAGCGGGATCGTGCTGTGGGGTACATCTTTACCGACCACGACGATCACCAATAACAACATCAGCGGCAGCACCAACTGGGGGCTTTTCTTGTACGTGAACGCCTTCACCCAGGATGCCGAAAACAATTGGTGGGGCTGCGCCGATGGGCCGGATGATCCCGCCTGTGATCCTGTTGGGGGCGTGGCGGGGTATGATGTAGACTACGATCCCTGGCTGACAACCAACACGTCCGGTCCGCAGGATACGGACAGTGACGGCATCCTCGACACCTACGATAACTGTGTGGATACGCCCAATCCCGGACAGGAAGATGCAGATGGCGATGGTGTCGGCGATATCTGTGACAACTGTGTAAACACCCCCAACATCGACCAGACCGACGCGGACGGTGACGGCGTGGGCGATGTGTGCGACAACTGTGTGAATACAGCCAACCCCGGCCAGGAAGATGCCGACGGTGACGGCTTCGGCGACGCCTGTGATAACTGCGCTGGAACCCCCAACCCCGGCCAGGAAGACGCTGACAACGACGGCGTTGGGGATGTATGCGACAACTGTGTGAATACAGCCAACCCCGGCCAGGAAGATACCGATAGCGACGGTGTAGCCGACGCCTGCGACAACTGCGCCGAAACCCTCAACCCCGGCCAGGAAGATGCCGATGGAGATGGCGTGGGGGATGTATGCGACAACTGTGTCGACACCTTCAATCCGGGACAAGAAGATTCCGACGGCGATGGCGTGGCTGACGCCTGCGACAATTGCCCCGGAACTCCCAATGCCAACCAGGCCGATGCAGACGGGGATGGAGTCGGCGACATCTGCGATAACTGCGTCAACACCCCCAACGCCGACCAGGCCGATGCGGACGATGACGGC
>JAFGRA010000238.1 GCA_016935415.1 Anaerolineales bacterium | reverse complement strand
CGGCGGCGAGATCGACCAGTTCCGCGGCGACGGCCTGGTGGCCTTCTTTGGAGCGCGCTCGGCGCACGAAGACGACCCGGAACGCGCCATCCTGGCGGCCCTTGCCATGCAGGATGCCTTCAAATCCTACGTTGCCAAGCTAAAAGATAAGGACGGCCTGGGCGACCTTGCCTTGCGCGTGGGCGTCAATACCGGGGAATTGATCGCCACTACGATTGGCAACAAATCCCATTACAAGGAAGACACCGCCATGGGCGAGGCGATTGCCATTGCTGCCCGTATGGAAACCGCCGCTGAGCCGGGCACCGTGCTCGTCAGCGAGAACACCTACCGCCTGGCGGAGAGCAAATTCGAATGGGAAGCGCTGGGCGACATCATGGTCAAAGGGGTCAGCCACCCGATCGCCGTATACCACCCGCTGAAAGTGCGCCTGGAAGCCGCCTGGCTGAATGAACCGGCTTCTTTCGGACACTCCCTGCCAATGATTGGCCGCCAAAGAGAATTCGAAGCCCTGAAAAGGAAGCTCGAGGGCCTTTACCAGGAACGCGGTGGGATTGCCATCGTCACCGGCGAACGCGGCATGGGCAAGTCCTTCCTGGTGGCGCAGGTGCGCCAGCATTTCATCCGCCGCGAAGCCTTACTGGCGCGCGTCCGCCAAGGGGCCTATGAAGAATTATCGGAAGATGAGAAGGGCGAAGTCCACCAATTGGTGAAGCGCACTCCGGCCGAAACCCAGCAGAAAGAGATCAACTGGCTGCGCGGCCGCTGCCGTTCCTACCGCCAGGACTGGCCGTTTTCAATGTGGTTAGATCTGCTGCAATCCTGGCTGGGTGTCCGCCCGGAAGAATCCGAAGAAGAAACATTACGCCGTCTGCGCGAGCACGCCCAAGATTTGTGGGGTGACCGCATGGTGCGTTACTATCCCTACATGGCGACCTTGATGTCGCTGCCATTGGAAGAAGAATACCTCGAACACGTCAAATACCTGGACGCTGAAAATCTCAAGGAACAATTCTATCGGACGATCTGGAACTGGACCAAAGCGCTGGCCGAAAATGGCCCGCTCGCATTGACCTTTGCCGACCTGCAATGGGTCAACAACACCTCACTCGATCTGTTGAAATACTGCCTGCCGTTGTGCGATACGCACCCGATCCTTTTCCTGGTCGTATACCGTCCGGAAAGGACTTCGCCAGCGTGGGAATTCCGCCATTTCGTCGAAACCGAGTTCCCCCACCGCCTGACGGAAGTCCCCATCCCACCGCTCAGCCGCCAGGAAAGCCGCCAGTGGATCGAAGAGTTGATCGGCCCCGAAGTGCTTTCCCAGCAGGCCAAGCGCATGATCGAATGGCGCGCGGCCGGGAACCCTTATTACATCCGTGAATTGATCGAAAGCCTGATCGCGCAGGGCACACTCGTACAGGAACCTGATACTGGCAAGTGGCACGCCACCCAGGATATCACTTCGGTCGAAATGCCCGACAGTCTGCAAAGTCTGCTGCTGGCGCGCATCGACCGCCTGGGCGCGCAGGAGCGCCAGGTCTTGCAGATCGCCTCGGTGATCGGCAATGTTTTCTGGGATTACCTGCTGGAAGCTGTAGCTGAAGAAGTCGACAATATCCGCAAGCACCTTACCAACTTGCAGCGCGACCAGTTGATCGTCGAGCGCGGCCGCCTGCAAGATCTGGGTGTGGAGTACGCCTTCCAATCACCGATGATGCGCGAGGTGGCCTACGAAAGCCTCCTCAACGCCCAACGCGTGGTCTACCACCAGCGCACTGCCGAATGCCTGGAATCCTGCTTTGGGGTGGAAGAACCCACCCGCTATTACGGTGCGCTGGCCTATCACTACCGCCAGGCCCGAGACGTAAAAAAGGAACTGCTCTACGCCATCAAAGCCGGGGATGTAGCCCGCGAGGTGTACGCCAATTGGGAAGCCATCGACCACTACAACCGGGCGCTGGAATTATTGGACCAGCTCGAAGCCCAATCGAACGGAGATGGCATGCAGTACGCTATCCAGACTCAGCGCTTCGAGGTCTTGAGCAACCGCAGCGATCTGAACTACCTGGTCGGTAACGTGCAGACCGGTACTGAAGATGCCAAAGCACTGCTGGAACTGGCCAATGAGATCGAGGATGACCCCGCCCTGCGCATCGACGCCCACCTGCGCCAGTACAACAACGTGATCAACAACTTGCTCACTCGCGATGAGATTCGCGAAGGCGTGCGCACGATCGAAGAGATGCTGGCCTTGGCCCGCGACCTGGACGACAAATACCGCCAGATGCTGTGCCAGGCCTTGATCTCAAGCTTGAAGTTCAAATTACAGGAAAACGATTGGGTACACTACGCCGAACGCGCCGGGCAACTGGCGCGCGAACTCGGTGATAAGCACGCCGAGGTGCGCTACCTGATCGGCATGGCGAATGCCTACGGCATCGATAACCTCGACCGCGCCCTGGATTACGTTGAAGCAGCCTACCCGCTCGTCAAAGAGATCGACGACAAAGAAGCCGAGATGGACCTGCTCTACATGCTGGGGTCCAAGTACGAGCGTTCTGGCAATTATCACAAGTACCTGACCGAATACGAAGAAGAACGCCTGCGCATCAGTCGCGAGACCGGTTACCGCTACATCGAAGCCGCCGCCCTGATGTTCTGCGGCCAGATCAGGAGCGTCTATCTGGGCGATTACGAACACGGCTTGCAGCTTGAAGAAGAAGCTTACCGCATCTGGCAGGACAGCCCCTCCAACAAGCTCTTCCCCGCCTTGCGTATAGCACAGGTCCAGATCGAACTGGGCGACATGGACAAGGCCAAACATTACCTCGACAAGGTCGAGCCGCTGCTGCCTGAAAATACGCTGGAAGAAGGCCGCGCCGGATATAATCTGGTGAAGGCCATGTACCACAATGCCATCAGCGACAAGCAGAACCTGTACGAATCCCTGCGCCTGATGGACGAGATCAACCGCATGGTCGATGAAGAGGGCGTGGTCTCGCGCCAATACAAGATGGCTGCCGCCACTAAGGCTTCTTACGCGCATTTATGGCTGGGCAAGATCCTGGATACCGAAGAGCAGCGCAACCTGCACGCTCAACAAGCCTTAGAATGTTCCGGGTTGGCGCTGGACCTGTACCATGAATTCGGGTTCACCCAGATCGTCGAGTGCGTCAGCGAGGAAATCCTCTACCAACACAACCTGGCGCTGGCCGCCAACGGGCAACGCCAGCAGGCAAAGGAGTTCATCCGGCAGGCATACGCCGAAATGATGCGCAAATACGAATTGGTTCCGGCCGAGAGTGAATTCCGGCACACCTATCTTGACCACATCCGGTTACATCGCGACATACAATCCGCATACTCTGGTGAAGTGAATGGACAATAGAACATCGAGTTCGCTCGGTATCTGGCTAAAAAAAGGTACCGGCCGGGCTTTCAATTGGTTATTAGACAATAATCGAGCCGTAAAAAAATTAGACGATCAAGAATTTAGTGCAGAAGTCGAACACAATTACCGTTGGAATTACGTTTTCAACGTGCTGGACGGCGCCACGTTCTGGTTTGGGGCCAGCTTCTACTCGCTGACCACCATCGGCCCGCTCTTCATCAGCAAGCTGACCGATAACCCCGTGCCGCTCGGCATCCTGGCGATCATCTCGCAGGCCGGGTGGGCGTTCCCGCAGTTGTTCGCTGCCAATTCGACCGAACGTTTCGGGCGCATGAAACCGCTCGTCGTGCGGCTGGGCTTTATCCTGGAACGTTTTCCCATGTTCGTCATGTTCCTGGCCGCCATCATTGCAATCAAATCGCCATTAGCAGCCTTGCTGGTCTTTATCCTGGGGGCGGCCTGGCACTCGATCGGCGCGGGCGTGATCGCCCCGGCCTGGCAAACCATGCTGGCCCGCATCATCCCCGTTGCCCGCCGCGGGCGCTTCATGGCCTTTACTATGTTCTTGGGCGCAGGCACCGGCCTGCTCGGTACGCAGGTCAGCGCCTGGCTGCTGGATACCCAACCCTTCCCGAACAGCTTTATCATCATCTTCCTGATCGCAGCCTTGTTCATCAACCTGAGCTGGGTGTTCATCGCCTTTACGCGCGAACCCATCCCGGCGCGCCAGGCACCCGAAGAGAACAACCACCAGTACATGGCCAGCCTGAAGAAGATCGTCCGCCAGGATGTCAATTTCCGGCGCTTCCTGATCTCGCGCGGCCTTTCCTCGCTGGCAGGCATGGGCACCGGTTTTGTCACCGTGGCCGCCATTCAGCGCTGGGACGTGCCAGACGGTACGGTGGGCTATTACACCATGACTATGCTGATCGGGCAAACGGTCGCCAACCTGCTGCTCGGCTGGCTGGCCGACAAATACGGTCACAAGCTGGTGCTGGAATTGGGCACGCTGGGGGTCACGATTGGGTTTGCCGTCGCCTGGCTG
>JAFGRA010000237.1 GCA_016935415.1 Anaerolineales bacterium | reverse complement strand
ACAAATGAGTGATGAATTACGAACCGAGGTGAACAAACATTTTGATGCAAATGAAGGTATTGAACTTTCAAGCAATCATCCTAATAAATACTTGCGACCTGAGGCTCAAACAATTCGTATGCAAGAGAAAATATTAGATAAAGTTGACAAATTTCCAGACACTAACGAAAATTCTTTTAATGTAATAGTCGTCAATTGCATGGAATTTCATTTCGGCTATTTTGACGCAGACGACGCTCGTAATGTAGTATATGGAAAGCCACGTAAACTAGTCTTTACAGAGTATTGGGGCGGAAGAATCAAAGGGCTTCTTGAAAAGGATAATCCTAACAAAGGGGCGAATTTATTTCGCCAAAGAATAGCAGCAACGTTATTTATCCCCAAAATACACGCATGTAATTTATTACAAGACTCATTAATTGTTTGCAATACTACACTTGGTAAACAATATGTGGATTTATTCAAAGAAAGTATAGAGAGCATTCCAAGTGCTTCTCAAATTAAATGGATAGAAAGCAACACTTTGTAATCATTTTTTTCTTATTGCAGGCGGCTTCAGCCGTCGACACAATAGAAAGAGTAACTAATGGGCTACGCCGAAATCATTCAAGAATTTTCCAGACTTAGGGATGTCGCCAAAAGCATCGACCCGGACACTGTAAAATATGGCCGTTATCTCTCCTCACTTATTAGTCATCTTGAACATATGGTAGAGCTACTTTCTACAATTAAGCTAGAAGACATAAAGGACAAAGAGATCAAGCAAATCACATTTGGTCCTGTATATTTAGTCGGGGACAATAAATATCTAAGAGAATCAGCTTTTGGACAAGATTTATTAGGTGTAGTAAACAAACTTGATGAATTATATAAAGACCACAAAGAAAACAGGTAACTATATTTCACAGGCGGCTTCAGCCGCCGACACAAAAAAGCACTATCCCATTCATCCCCCGCTTTCATTTCAAATCGTCATATAATTTGGATAGCTGCGTAACACACAAACCCACGCCGATATGAGATAATAAGGCAGTCAAACAATAATTCCCAGGAGACCCGCACCCATGACGGACGTACAGGATTTTGTAACCAAGGTGATCGCCAACGTCGAGCAGGTCATCATCGGCAAGCGCGACGTGATCGAACTGGTGATGGTAGCCCTGTTGATCGAGGGCCATGTGCTGCTGGAGGACGTGCCCGGCACTGGCAAGACCATGCTGGCGCGCTCGATTGCGGTCAGCATGGGTGGGCAGTTCAAGCGTCTGCAATGCACCCCCGACCTGCTGCCCAACGATGTGACCGGCGTTTCGATCTACAACCAGCAAAGCGGCAACTTCGAGTTCCGCCGCGGCCCGATCTTCGTCAACGTGCTGCTCTCCGATGAGATCAACCGCGCCACGCCCCGTACCCAATCGGCGCTGTTGGAAGCCATGCAGGAACAGCAGGTCACCGTGGACGGCACCACGCATATGCTGCCGCGTCCCTTCATTGTGCTCGCCACCCAGAACCCGATCGAATATGAGGGTACTTTCCCGCTGCCGGAAGCGCAACTCGACCGCTTCCTGATGCGCGTCTCCGTTGGCTATCCGCAAAACGCCGAAGAAATCGAGTTACTCAACCGCATGCGCCGCGAACACCCGGTTTTGCACATCACCCCCGTGGTCGATGGCAGCGAGATCATGGCGATGCAGCGCGAAATCTGGGACATCCACGTCGACGAGAGCTTGCAAAAATACATCGTCGACCTGGTCGACGCCACCCGCACGCACTCCGACCTGGCGCTGGGCGCCAGCCCGCGCGCCAGCCTTTCGTTGTTCAAAGCCGCCCAGGCGCTGGCCGCCGTGCGCGGCCGCGATCACGTCATCCCAGATGACGTGCAATACCTGGTACCCACCATCCTCACCCACCGCCTGATCGTCAAACCCGAAGCCGAATTGCGCGGCCGCACCGCCCCCCGCATCCTGGCCGACATCATCGAAAAAGTTCCCCTGGACATCGGCGAATTGGAATAACCGGGCACGTCTAGATCGCGAGGGTCTCCAACTCTGAATGATTAACCTGATTGTTTTTCTGCTCATCTTCCTGTTCATCGTCGCTGCGATTGCGCGCGATGATTTTGCCTTCATCCTGCTCTACATGTTCACCGGGGCAATCTTCATTGGGCGCTGGTGGAGCCGCAACGCGCTCTCCAAGCTGAGCTATAAACGCGTATTTGATAAGCGCGCCTTTCCCAACCAGGTCGTCCCGGTCATCCTGGAGGTCACCAACCAGGGCCTCTTACCACTGCCCTGGCTGCACGTGCAAGATGGTCTCTCAGTCGAGATCCGTGACCAGCGTTCCTACCAGGAAGTTATCAGCCTGCCGGGGAAATCGCGCATCCAGTTTGAATACGAGTTGAAATCACACAAACGCGGCCTGTACCGCGTCGGGCCGCTGCGCATGTATACCGGCGACATCCTCGGCATCGGCAGCCAGAATGAGTTGGAAGGCCCCACCGACCACCTGACCGTTTACCCCAAAGTGATCCCCTTGACCAGGGTGCCGCTGCCCTCCCGTTCCCCGATGGGCACGCTGCGCACCAAACAATTGATCTACGAAGACCTCACCCGCATTGCCGGGAAGCGCGAGTACGTGGCCGGGGATTCCCTGCGCCAGATCGATTGGAAAGCTTCCGCCGTGGCCGGGCGCTTGCAGGTCAAGAAGTTCGAGCCTTCGATTGACCTGGAAACGGCCATTTTCCTCAACCTGTACGCCGACGATTACAACGTGCGCACCCGTATCCTGACCACCGAACTGGGCATCGTGATCGCCGCCTCGCTGGCAACCTGGGTCAGTGGACAAAAGCAGCCCGTCGGCCTGTGGACCAACGGCAGCGACCCCTTGGCCGCCGATGGGCAGGTACAGCAGATCGAGTCTCGCAAAGGCCAGGGTCACCTGATGCGTATCCTGGAAGTGTTAGCCCGCATCAAATTAGGCGAAGACCTGCCCTTCATCGACCTGATCAACCAGCAAAGCGCCTACCTCGGCTGGGGCACGACCATGATTTTGATCACCAGCAAAGCCGACGATGCGCTCTTCGACCAGCTTTTCCGCGTCCGGCGAGCAGGCCAGAACATCGTCCTCATCCTGGCCGGGGCCGTGCCGGATTTCAAAACTGCGCTCGATAAAGCCAAGTATTTCGGTATCCAGGCCTACCACTTCGAAAACGAAAACGACCTGGATATCTGGAGGCAGTAATGCAAGAAGAACGCCAGTGGCTGGAAAACTTTGAGATCAACCAACGCGTAACCAATATGATCAGTTACCTGCTGGTTGCCTTGATGTTGAGCAGCCTGGTCGGTGCATTTGTCAAGTTGGCTCAGCAGATTTTTGTCTGGCGCGGCGGATACCTGCCCTGGATTTGCTTCGTGATCGTACTCGAAGCCATCTACACCAAAAACATGCTGCGCGACCGCATGATTAATGCCTTTGAACGCGAATGGTTCCTCTACCGCCTTACCGAATGGCTGACCATTGCTGTCTTGTTGCGAATATTGGCCTACTTTTTAGCTGGCTTGGATGTCTTCCTGGCCGATCTGGCCACCTGGCCCGCCAACTTCCTTGGCTCATTTTTCTCCGGCGAATTCAGTGTCATGCTGGTTACCGTACTGATCGTCTGGAACACCGCCGCGGCCTACGCCGACGACCTGCGCGTGCTGCAAAGCTCGGAAAGAGACCTGGGTTGGGAGCGCCTCAGCGAAATGGAAATAGACCGCCAGACTGCCCGTCATCGCATGATGTCGCGCACCTTTATCCTGGGCAGTCTGTTGATCGTATTTGTCGCAGGTGCCCGTTGGGGTCAAAAGATCGCCGCCAACCCGGTGCAAATTACCAGCCCAATCCTCAACCTGATCGTCTATTTCGGGCTGGCTTTCGTCTTCCTCAGCCTGACGCATTTCTCCGTGCTGCGGGCGCGCTGGTTGTGGCAAAGAATCCCGATCACCCCCCAGGTTGCCCGCATGTGGTTCTGGTACGGGGCCATCTTTTTCCTGATCTTGTTAGTCATTTCCGTGATCCTGCCCCGGCAGTACGCCCTGAGTCTCCTGGATACTCTGCGCTATGGCCTGAATATTCTCATGCGCGGCTTCCAATTTATCTTCGACATCATCATCATTGTCCTCAATTTCTTTATCATCCTGATCGGCTTGATCCTGAGCCTGTTCTCATTCAAAACGCCGGAGACGATCCCCGTAGATCCTGATACGCAGGCCGCCACACCTGCCGCCCCACCCATTGCCAATGCGCCCATGCCCTGGTTCGAACTGTTCAAGTCGATTTTGTTCTGGGGCATTTTCCTGGCGATCGTGATCTATGGCATCGATTACTACCTGCGCCAAAACACAGAACTGCTGGAATCGCTGAAAAGGTTCCGCCTGGTCGCCTGGATTTCGCAGGGCCTGACTTGGCTGAAAGAACGTTTCCAGAACTTCAACCGCCAGTTGGCCGAAGCTGCAAAAAGCGGCGTAGAGCGCCTACGAGGTTCGCGGCTTTCCGCCAGCCGCAAGCGACGTTTCCGCTTCGTTAATCTGCGACGCATGTCCCCGCGCGAAAAAGCGATCTTCTTTTTCCTGACTCTGGTCCGGCGCGGCGAGGAAAAAGGGCTGCCGCGCCGCAATGCGCAAACTCCCCAGCAATACACCGAGAAATTGCAAACCTCACTACCGGACGTCGAAACCGACCTGGATACAATGGCCGCCTCCTTTGTCGAAGCGCGTTACAGTCTGCACCCGATCAGTGAGGAAGACGCCGGGATCGTTCGCCGAGCCTGGGATCACGTGCGGCGTGCCTTGCTGGGTCGCCAAAAGGACATTAAAGATTCATGAATTTACCCACCGCCATGCTATGGGACCTGGATGGTGTACTGGTCGATACCGGCGAATTCCACCACCAGGCCTGGGTAGATGCCGCCCAGAAATTCGATTTTCCCTATTCCAGACAGTTTTTCATCGATCACTTCGGCATGAACAATACCCGCTTCATGACTTTGATCCTGGGCCATGCCCCCAACCCCGATTTTCTGGCTGAAGTCGACACATATAAAGAGACTATCTACCGGGAGGCGATCCGCGGCCAGGCCGAACTACTGCCGGGCGTGGCGGATTGGCTGGCGTTCATGCATGCTGCCGGTGTGCCCCAGGCCATCGGCTCGTCCGCGCCACAGGCTAACATCGATGCGCTGGTGGATGAACTGCAAATTCGAGCCTATTTCGGAAGCATCGTCTCTGCCCATCAACTGCCCAGCAAACCCGACCCGACCGTCTTCCAGACCGCGGCCGCGAACCTGGAGGCCGAGCCATCCGGCTGCCTGGTCGTCGAGGATGCAATTGCCGGAGTAGAAGCAGCAAAAGCAGCCAAGATGAAATGCCTGGCCGTGACCACCACCAACCCCGCCGACGCGCTACAACAGGCCGACCTGATCGTCGACCGCCTGGATCGTTACCCTGTACCCGAATTTTTAGAACGCCTGGGATAAAGTTAATACCTGAAATTTCCCCTTTTCTTGAATAGCATTATTACGCCTGAATCGTTCTCAATTTGTTATCCTCCGCTCCGAGTCTCATCTTCATCGCTCGGCAACACGGTATCCATATCATCCAGCTGTTGATATTCTGTCACCACCGGAAATTCCCCTGAAATCCGCGTCGGATCTTCATTTTCCTTGCCATACAAAAAGGGCTCATCCTCTGGCGTTTGCGGCACAATGTGGAATGTGAGCACGATCCCACCGTGTTCCTCCAGTCCCAGGATGATCTTATCGCCCTCTTTTAGTTTGAATTCCTTATGTGGAGCAACACGCGCTGCATTCACGAAAGTGCCGTGGGTAGAGCCTAGATCACGAACGAAGAAAAGGTCGCCCCCTTTGCTTCCGATCTCGCAGTGCACCCGGCTGACCACGCTGCGCGCTGATTGCGGCTCGAAGACGATGCTCACCTGCCGCCGGTCACGGCCGATCTTCACTGTACTGTCGGGGAACAAATCAAAGCGTTTACCCACCATCTCGCCGCCCCCTTGCTCCAATTGCAGATAAGCCGAAGCCTCGGTCAGATCGACGCGCGTAAAGCCGATGAAGGTCTCGCGCGCCACATCCGCCACTTTACCGGCGGCATTACCCAGCGGTCGCCGGAACCAGAACGCCAGCCCAATCGCCACCAGCGCCAGTCCCAGCGAGGCACATCCGGCGATCTGGCTGCCGGTCTCCAACAGTCCTTTCATCCGGCACAGGTAGAATTTGACGCCTCCTAAGGGTTCACAGGCATCTGTATCTTCAGCTACTTCAGCTTCTGCCCCCTCCTCGACACGCACCAGTAAGATCACCGTGACCTCTTCACTTGCACCCTGCAAACCGTACTCGTCTGTCACCAAGACCTGTAAGCGCATCGGGATATCCCCACTCATTTGATATGCACTTGTGTCGATGCTAAACCCATAGTTATCCTCGGGTAATATTTCACCAGATGGGCCTACCGACACACCATTTACCAATAATTCGACTTGCGAAAGTTCGCGCTGGTAACCATCCGGCCAGGTTACCTCGGCTCCCACATCAAAACTTGGCGCATCGTTCCCAATCACCTGCACGGTCTTGTCACCATTCTGGTACCTAAGCAGCTCGACTTGCGGCGCTTTGATCTCGAACAAATAAGTCTCGGACGCCGTCACCGCTGAGCCGCCGTCCGTACCGGGGTAGCGCACTTCAACCGTGCGATCAGAAGCGCTGATTGACGTGGAGTGATAGCTGAACTCGAACTGCACGCGCTGCCCGGCCAGCCAAGCGCGGATCGCTTCCATTGCCGCCGAGTCGTCGTAGTATGTGTACAACCCGCCACTGTCAAACGCCAGCATCCGCAGCTTATCTGCTACCTCGTCTTCGCGCTGGCGCAGGAAAACTGTATGCACCGGTACGTCGAGTTGGCGCGCCCGGGCAACCACATCCCCATAAACCGGGTCGTCAGGTTGGCTGGTCTGCACCCCGGAGGAAACGTAGATCACGGATTGCACCATTTTGCCGCGATAGGGCGACTCGGCCAGCGTATTGAGCGCATTCATAATGCCAATGTAGCCACGCGTCAGCGCGTCGCTCTTGCTCAAGCTAATTTCGTCCAGGGCGGTATTCAACAAATCTTTATCGGAGGTAATCGTTTGGATAAACCCGGCGTTGCCGGGTACGTGCAGCAAAATTCCGGTGCGGTCTTCTGCGCCCATTTCGGCAACGTGCTCCCGGACGATCTCGATCATCTCATCCAGGCGTGCTTTTCCGGTGCCGCCGCCCTCCGGCGAGGTCACCCCCGCTCCGGCATCCAGCACGAAAATGGTTTCCACCCCGCCAGTGACTTGCTTATGGGTGAACGTCACTGCGGAGCCGTCCTCGAAGACCCGGATATGCTCAGCGACAACCTGCGCACTGACCGCTTCCCCCATTCCATTCTGGATCAGCGCCCGCAAAGTGATCTCCGGGAAGGCTGCGCTGTCCAGTTCTGTGATCGTGATGCGAGCGATGGTTTTGGTTTCTTGGGCAAAAGCAGGCGCGGCAAGCCACGAACTTCCCAAAAGGAGGATTAGAGCAAATCCCAGGCAAAGCTTCTTCAAGCTGGTCAGATTCTGCACTGCCTTTCTCCTACCATAAGCCTACAGCTGCGTTGCTTTATTTTACCCTAAACGAATAATTTTCCTTAAAAAACACCTTCCTTTCATATTGTAGGGGCGTACTGCGTACGCCCTGGGCGCTTGCAATGCGCCCCTACAAAAAAGAAACTCAACTACGACTAATTGATATAATCACAATATCATTCATTTCAAAATCAACCAATTGGATAAACAATGCAAATCGATTCGAACAACCCGGTCGTCAAACTGTGCATCCAGGGCACGCAGGCCGAATTTGCCGGGGACATCGAGCAAGCCCGCGCCTTATATTTACAGGCCTGGAAACTGGCCCAGGATGACTATGAAGCCTGTGTCGCCGCCCATTACGTTGCCCGCCACCAGGACAATCCCACGGAAGAGTTTCGCTGGAATCAAGAAGCTTTAAAGCGTGCCAAGGCCGCCAACGAGGAACGCGTTCAGGCTTTCTACTCCTCGCTGTACCTGAACATGGGCCAATCTTACGAAAAACTCGGCGACCAGGCCGCAGCAAAACATTACTACGATCTGGCCGCCGAGTTAGGCGCTTTCCATCAATCGGATTAAGGAAATCTATCCAACTACCTCTTTGCGGCGCTGCTCGATGGTTTCCATCAAGGCTGCGAACGCCCGGCTGAAGGATGCCACACCTTCATCTTCCAATTCCTGCGTAGCCTGATCCAGCGATAACCCCACCTTCGCCAGACCGTCCAAAGCCTGCTCGGCTGCGTCCAGGTCTTTCTCTACCGTCATCGCCACCGTACCGTGGTCATTGAATGCCTCCAGGGTTGCCGGGGGAACGGTATTGACCGTATTCGGCCCAATCAAGTCATCCACATATTTGGTGTCGGGATAGGACGGATCTTTGGTGCTGGTAGAAGCCCATAGCGGGCGCTGATAACGTCCACCCTGTTCTTGCAATTTCCTGAAACGCTCACCGCCGAAGATTTCCTTGAAGCGCGCGTAAGCGCGTTTGCCGCTGGCGACGGCGATCTCACCGCGCAGGCCGGCTGCCAGGTTGGCATTCGGGCCTTCGGCTTTGATGATCGCGTCCAGCCAGCCATCGATCTTGGAGTCGATACGCGAGATGAAAAACGAAGCGACCGAAGCCTGCCCGCCGATGGGTTTTCCGGCGCTGGAGCGTTGTTCCAGGCCACCGAGATAAGCGTCCATCACTTCCGCGTAGCGGTCCACCGAAAAGATCAGGGTCACGTTGATATT
>JAFGRA010000236.1 GCA_016935415.1 Anaerolineales bacterium | reverse complement strand
GTGCTCGACAACCCTTACGAGCGCAAAAAGCCGTAGGAATATCCGCATAGCCGCGTTCTACTCTAAATCCATATCTCTCCAGTGTCTCGCACAGCAACCCGCTGGCAAATCGCTCTTCGTACCCCAGCTCCGGGTTGGCGTGAATCTGGTGAGATAGATTCAAAATAACCTCGGATGCATCCTCAATTTCCTGTATGATGCGCGTTTGGGTTTCGTTTAATTCCATTTCTTTCACCCTTTCTTGGAACGAATATAGATGATCTACTAGCCACCAGTTAGGAGGCCCTAACCAATGCTCTCAGGATCTAATCGAAATCAAATTTTGACAGCCCGCCTATCCCAAAATCAAATTGAAAGGCGGGTCGTCTTGATTATATCTACAAATCGCTGAGTTATTTAGAATAAACCATGCTTGATAACCTGGGGGATGATTGAGATTTAAGGTATTTTTCAACAAATCAGGTATATAATCAAAACATAAGCCTATCTACATCAGGTCGTAATAACAACTAAATACCGCTGCGCTTGGTTATATCCATCCTATTCATAATGAAAGTCACCGGGAGGGACGGCTCATGGGGAATAATAAGTTTAAACCACGTTTATCAGCAGTTCTGACCTTATTGGTATTGTTTGCCGGTACTGTTTTCACCGTCCACGCTTTCCTGGGAGATATCAACCTCGATGACCAGGTCAACGCTGCCGACCTCGACCTGGTGCGCCAGGCTTTCGGCTCCAATGAGTGGACCAGTCCACCCAACTGGAACCCCTTTGCCGACCTCGACATCAACAGAAAAGTCGATGTCATGGATTTAGCCATCGCCGGGCGTAGCTATGGATTCACCATCGCCTTCCATTTTCCCCGCCGAATATCCAATTTTTCCAGTGTAAACGAGGTCGCCTCCTGTATCGATGGGCTTGATCGTGTGAACATCGTTTATCGAACATCCGGCATCAGTGTCGACAAGACTTATTTCACCCGCCTGGATCGCTTCGGTAATACCCTCATCGATGACGTGTGGTTGGATACAGAGAGTTCCACACCAAGCGTGGCAGTGGGTTGTGATGACGCTGGCAACGCCCACGTCATCTGGGAATGCTCCGACGGTATCTGCCAGGCGCGCTTTGACCCCTGGGGTTACATGGTCATCAGCCCATCCGTCGCATACGACAAGGATACTTCGGGACAACTTGCCATCGACCTGGATTCGCAGGGCAACCCGCACGCCTTCTTCCGCCGCTTCTCGCAAAACGTCCAGACCTACGCCCGATTCAATACCGATGGCGAACTGATGCTCACCAGCCAAGGTCTGCTCTCTGGCAGCAGCACAATAACAATCTACCATGACATCGCTCTGGATACCCATGATAACGTCCACCTGATGTGGTACGAATTGATCGACGACGACCGTGTCTATTACGCCCGCCTAAGCACCGAGGAAACACCCGCCATCCCCGATACCATCATCGGCTACACTGACTACGACGGGATAATAAACGCATCCCGCGAGCCTGCCATGGCTCTTGATCCAGATAGCAATGCCTTCATCCTGTATCCCAATGCTGACGTGGATAAACTGCTCCTGGATAAGATCGACCCGGATGGCAATTTCCTGCTCAACGATCATGAGATCTTCCCGCAGTGGCAAGTGGGTGGTTATACCCCCAAAAGCGAGCTTGCAATCGACCAGCATGGCAACCTGCACCTGTTTTCTATCACAGACTGGGGCAAGGGTCTCGAGCATTCTGCATATGGATCCTTCTCCAACGACGCCACCCCACTCTATCCCATGCGCTGGGCGCTCTACGGAGCTCCCCCTTCTGAACCCAATATCCTCGTCGATAGCCAGGATGATATCCACTTTGTCTATCGACGGGGTTTATCTTCCACCAGCTACCCCTCCTGCCCTTCTTCCAGCGCATGTTACCAGGGCACTGCTTTTGATCCGAATGCCTACGACCTGACCCGCAGCGACCTGGGCATCGATGCTGCCCATCTCTCCTGGGAACCATTGATCGCCCGCTGGAACCAGCCAATTGTCATTACCGGCACCGTCTTCAACGCTGGCTGGGTCACCTCGACCCTCACCACGTTGGATATCGACATCACCACCATGACCGGCACCGTCCTCGGACCGCCTGCCCACGCAGAACTGGTCATCAACCCCCTCGTTCCCCATCAAACCCACATCTTTACCGCCACGCTCACGCTGCCCTACACACCGCCGGAAGGAATGGAGGAACTGGAATACTTGCGTTTGCTGCTGGAACTAGACCCAACGCATACCCAAACCGAAACCACCCAAGACAACAACCGCCTGTCCGCCCCCATCCTGGTGCAAAAACTGCCCACCGAAACCGGTCTCTTCTTAATTGTGATCGATGACACCAATAGCGCTCGCGGGGGCGAGGGTGAATCGGTGAATACGGGCACAGCCGGCATTGAAGGTAAAGGCTATTCAACCGGCGAGATCCTTGTGACCGACTACGTCACCCTGCTCGCCGAGGATATCCCTGTCACGGGTAGTGTCGTTACGTACACAATTGGGTGGGAAGGTAATGGTTACACCACGCCTGCCAAAAGCGAGATCGGACTCGCCCGCAATTCCACTGATCCATACATCATCGATTACAACCCCAGCAACACCGCCGTCCTGGTCACCGACCGCTGGGGCAGCCTGAGCGGAGTCATCTCCAAATCAGATGGAGGCGGTGGCGCCCTCGAGGGAGTCACAGTGCGTCTGGTTGGGAAGGGTCTTTCCATCGAAGCTACCACCGATGTCAATGGCGCCTATTCATATTCCACTACGCCCGCCCTGGCGAAGTTGATCCCGGGTGAATATACCCTGCGCCTCAGCCGCGCCGATTACGCCCGCCATACCGAAACACTCACTCTAGCTCCCCTGGAAGAAAAGATCTTCAATAAAACCCTGGAACCCACCAAAGACGCCTATCTCCATGGAAACGTGATCAACAATTTTGGCAACCCGGTTGTCAACGCCGAAGTTTATGCATGTGGCTTAACCGCCTCAACCGATAGCCAGGGCGTTTTCGACCTGGAAGTAGATGCAACCTGCACCGAACTGGAGATCACCCAAACCTATTATGCCCCCCTCAATGAACCAATCTCGCTCACCGCGGGATTGGAGTTGATCCTCGACGACCTCACCATGTACTTTGACCCGCCCCTTAACGTTTTTTCCGACAGCAATAAAGTCGGCAGCCGCATCATCGATGTATCCTCCGGCGGCTTGTTGCCCGAACCGCCTGAAGACGCCAACTGGTTGCAAAAGCAGGTCTACGAGCAGTTTAAAAGCAAGTTTTGGGCTGAATACAGGATCGTTGTGGTCTACGGCGGCTATGCATACAACGCCGCCGCCGGCTATAGCGGCGGACCTGGCGATTACCACATGAGCTATATCGAGGTGAACTTCATCCCTAAAACTTTCGAGGTTCACATGCTGCTCACCACTGTGACCATAGGCGGTGTGCCGATACCACTTCCACTGGTGGACGATTCGGGCGAAACGACTGCCATACGTGTCATCGAAGCGCGCCTGGTCAACACCTCCAATGGGCAGGTAATTGAAACCATTGAAAAACCAGAACCGGAAGAAATTTCGGAAATAATAACCGCTGACACCACCCTGAAATACAACTTCGCCAGCTATCCCATCAGCGATTGGGCGAACACCGAGGTCTGGCTGTATTACAAGATCGGTAAGAACGTGGGCGGCTTTTTCGTTCCAATGACCGGTCAGTTGTACCAGTGCGATCGCCAGATCATGAAGTTTGACCTGTCTACCGGCGAAATCTGGATCGATTATGGTCTCGGTCCTTTCCCGTTGGAATGAGATCGATCATGTTCTGGTCAATTGAAGCTGAATGATCACAATCGTTAATCCGTTATAACGGTTTCGCTTGCAGTTCATCAAGCGGAGATTAAAGAGGCAAAAAGCGTATGCACAAAAAAATTATCTACCTGCTAGTGGCAATCCTGCTCCCCGTGCTGGCGCTGTTGGTCTTGGCTCGCCAACCCGCCGTTGCCACCACCGCCTACCTGGGCTGCAAACCAGCCACCCTGACCGTTAAAACCGGTCAGTCCTTTTATTTAACTGTTGCCGTCACCGACACCCTCGACCTGTACGCCTGGCAGTTTAACGCCGATTACATTGAAACCTACCTGGAATTCCAGCGCATTCTGCCCGGAAACCATCTATACACCGACGGCGCATCCTACTACTACATCCAGCCGGTCGATTCCGGTACCGAAGCCCAACGCGCCGCCGCCACCCGTCTGAGCCGCCACCAGGGCATCGATGGTAGTGGCGAGATCGCCTACATCTTCTTTCGCGCCAAGACCCAAAAAACCGACGGCACTATCGTAGACTTGCGTGAAACCCTGCTGGTGGATCACAACGCCCTCGAGATCACCAAGACCCTGTTCAACAATAGCGATTGCCGCGTTTACATCAAAAACGACGTCGACGAACTAATCCAGCCGCCGGTGGGTGAGGTCGTCTACATGCCCCTCAACACGCACTGAGATAGATTAATTTAACCAACCCTCCTGAAAGATGAGGGATGATTCATCTTCCTTCCATCATCCAATATCACCCTGCCCGGTTTTCACACTTTTTCCATTTCTGACCCTCTTATTTCCCAATCTCCCCAATCGTTTACCCAATTAAATCACCCGGTTTCTCCCCCTGGGGGTGATGGCTTTCCCAAATTTATTCTGCTATATTCAGGCACACCGGGGTAAAAAGCTGTTTGGATTCATCCATCCAAGCAAATATTTAATTACAAGAACGGACGTATCGCAAATATCAGTAGGAACGTAAACATACATGAACAAATTATTCCTGTCTCTCAACGATGAGCTTGTCCAGTCTTTGCAGGATCTGGCTCAATGGGAAGACCTGCCCGAGTTATACATCGCCGCCGAGTTGGTCAAACTGGCCCTGCAACGCGCCCACCCGCGCCAACAGGCGCGCCTGCTCGCCGCCAGCCTGACCCACCGCGAACGCCAGGTTGCCCTGCTGTTGCACCAGGGTCTCAGCCGCCGGCAAATCTGCCTGCACCTGCACATCGCCCCCGAAACGCTGCGCACCCACCTGCGCAACATCCGTATGAAATTCGACCTGCGTTCAATGAACGATTTGCCCGCAGCCCTTGCAAACCTGCCTCCCGCCATGCTGCAACCGCCCGACCCACCCTGCTCCTGAAGTGCTTCCCTGCCTGCTCGGCTCTGCTCGGTCAGGGTCTTCATGACGCATGCTCGGCCAGGGTCTCCCGACCCAGGCCGTCCCCCGATTGCAGGTCTCCCGTGTCTCTGCTCGGCCAGGGTCTAGATTTGTCTGGGTAATCCGCCCCTCCCCTTGTTTAATACGCGTATATAATTAGCCTCATACCAAACAGGGAAATCACTATGACCACTCAAAAATTCTTGCGCTCCATTTGCTGGGTGACCTGCTCGCTCTTCGTGCTTGCGCTGGTTGCCTGTAGTAACCCGGCTGCCTCACCCGACGGCGCTCCTGCCGGTGCAGACGCCCCATCCGCATCTGAAATTCAGGCTGCCATTCTTTCCGCCTTTGAAAATCAATACGAGTTCTCCCACCACATTGAAAACACCATCACCACAACAGATAGCGAGGTGTTTGTCACCATCGACTATTTTCCACCCGACCGCTATGCCATCTCCAGCCAGGATAATTATTACACCCAGATCATCATCATCGGCGAGACCGTTTACGGCTTCGCCGACTCGCAGTGGGCTGTTCTGCCCATGCAAGCCGACCAGTTGATCAACCCCAATGCGCTGGAAGAATTAGAAGCCACCTTACAAGACCTGCAATACCTCGGGACTGAGACCTTGAACGGCGAACTGGCCGATGTCTACAGCTACCAGAGCCAGACCACCATCGGCGAATCCCAGGTACCGCAGACCAGTCGCTTATGGTTAGGCGCTTCAGACGGTCTACCCTACAAGATCGTCATCGATGGGCAGATTGCCACCATGGACGCTCGTACCGGCAAGATCGAGGGTATTCCAGCCGTCACTACCCAGGTGATCACCTACGACCCTGACCTGACGATCGAAGCGCCAATTCCATAAAATAATTTTAAAGATTACATCTTAAAGGGTTTCACTCACAACGCTATCTGTGATATAATATATATACATTATATACAACAGGAAAACCGTATGAGTACCCAAATGATTATCCGTATAGATGACGAGCTCAAAAATAAGTTCGATCGCCTCGCCAGGCAAGAAGGCAAAAGCGTCAGCCAGGTGGTGCGGGAACTCGTTGAGCAATATGTGACCAGCCGCGACATGAGTGCCCACATCGATGAACTATGGGATCGCATCGGAACCAGCTTAATCTCCCAGGGTGTTTCTACCGAGGATATCCAACAAGCAATACGTGATGTTAGAGAAAGCAAGTGACGACCAGGGTTGTCCTCGACACAAACGTACTGGTCTCCTCATTTTTTGGAGGCAACCCCCGCCGTGTGATTGACCTTTGGAAAACCGGTCAAATAACACTCTGTTTGAGCAGGGCGATTGTTGAGGAGTACATTACCGTCCTCATACGGCTTGGTTTGCAGGATGACAAAGAGTTAGATGACCTGTTGAGCCTTTTTTCAACTTCTCCATATGTACGTTATATCCACGAACCGGCTGAAATCTATGTCGTCGCCTCAGACCCGGACGACGATAAGTTCTTCGCATGTGCGGTCGCTTTACAAGCTGAGTACATTATCTCGGGCGACCAGGCGGTAATCGATATCAGCAATTTTTTTGACATTCACGTACTCTCGCCTGCCGAGTTCCTCCGCATACACGATTCTGAGTGAGATAAAACCACCCTTCAACTTAACCGATCGTGAATTCCACTGTCCGTTCGTAACACGTACCGCCCAATCCATCCTGTGTACAAATGCGGATGATCGCACGTGCCGGTGTGGATTCAAAAGGCGTCTGGGCGATGACGCTGATTAAAGCCTGCGCACCCGGCGCCAGTGTGCTGTTTCCCCCCGCGCAGATACCCACCCGGAAGGGCGCATTCGTGTTTGCAAACGGGAAATCGGGATGCATCATCGAATCCCCATCCGAGACACGCACAACCGTCACCGTCGCCGATTCCAGCGCCAGGCTGCCGATATTTTCCACACTGAACGCGAAGGTATCCACACCGCCCAGTCCCTCGCAATCCGCATGCGAGGAGTACGCCGCGGTGAAATACACCGGCGGAGGTGTCGCCACCGCGATGCCAGACTTGTCGCCCACTATTTGCGCATATTGCCCCCACAGCCAACAGCGCTCTCCTGGTCGTTTCAGGTTTTCGATCAACCACCAGTCACCGTTTTGATTCTTGCCAAACACCTCTGCCGTCTCGCCCACCAACAACGCCCCCACCGTGTGGTAATCCGGTCCTGGTCCGTAGCGGCAATTGGTATTTACCGATACGCTCACCCTGGGCGGTCC
>JAFGRA010000235.1 GCA_016935415.1 Anaerolineales bacterium | reverse complement strand
TTGGTGGAACCGCTGCGTTACCTCTTCAAGGATGAAGTGCGCGCCGTGGGTGAGGCTTTGGGCCTGCCACCTGAGATCGTCTGGCGGCAGCCGTTCCCTGGGCCAGGGCTGGCAGTGCGATGCCTGGGCGAGATCACCAAAGAACGCCTCGACCGCCTGCGTGCTGCCGACGCCATCTTCACTGCCGAACTGGCCGCGGCCGGGTTGCTGCGCATGTCGCTGGATGTCGCTGAAACCGCCGGGACGGCGCAGGCTTTTGCAGCCTTGCTGCCGGTGCGTTCGGTGGGGGTGATGGGCGACGAGCGTACCTACCAGGAAGCCGTAGCCCTGCGCGCCGTGACCACCGAGGACTTCATGACCGCCGATTGGGCACGCCTCGATCACGATTTGCTGGCGCGCGTTGCCAATCGTATCGTCAATGAGGTCAAAGGTGTAAACCGCGTGGTGTACGACATCACCAGCAAACCCCCGGCCACCATCGAGTGGGAGTGAGCGATTACTTTTTTTGAAAAGAGGAACAGTAATAATCTGGATCAGATTTGCTAAGATGGATACCTGGGCATATGCATCATGTTCCCTCACCCCGAAAAAGTAAATGAAAAATCCGCATAAATTTGCCCTCTCTCATTGGGAGAGGGCAGCCAGCTCTTGGATGGCGGGTGAGGGGTAAATCGAATGTTACCCCTCAAATGCATGTAAGTATATGTATAAGACGCCTTATTTTTCGAATATTTTCTGAACACTTATCCTAAAAGAAAGCCGGAATCTTTTGTATAATGGATATATCAGCACACGAGTTAAACCTGCGAGGAGGAAATCGCATGGGCTTTTGGGAGACATTTGACAACGCCTGGAAGATCGTTCGGAAGCATAAAATCTTGTGGCTGTTTGGCCTTTTAGCATATACGCCTTATGCCATCTTCTCTTGGACAATTTCCAATAAACCCCAAAATGCGCTTGGCATAACTGGCGCGTTCCTTGTGTTTGTTGTATTCATCTTCATAAGCACTTTTGGCAAAGTTGGTCTTATCCAGGGAGTTACGCTGGTCAAATTGGGTCGGGCTAAATTGTCGTGGCTGGGACTATTGGCGGCGCAAAAACCACACTACTGGAAAACATTAGTGCTCACCGCAGCCTTATTTACGTTTGGTTGGGTACTGCGTTTGTTGATTCCGCTGATTTGGAGCTTTTTTGCTTTGTTCCTACAGACATTTGATTTACAGCCAGAGGGTGTTTGGGGATGGCTTTCGCTTCTTTTGTCCGGTATTGTAGTAATAATTACGGCGTTATATTTTGGATTTTACCGATTATCTCCGAATGGATTAGTTGTCGAGCAGCTTGGTTTTGTTGCTGCGGTGGAGCGTGGTTGGGATGTCATGCGCCGCGATTGGAAAACAGTGGTGGGGACAACCTTTACGATCGGGATTGTGGGGGCTGCCTATGTCCTGGTTTCTGCTTTACCATTGGTACTGCTATTTGCGATAGTAAGATTCCTGGGTTTAGATTTGTTCAATCCAGCGTTAGGATCTTGGGGACATGGAATACTTGATGATGTATTTGTGCTTGCCTTTTACCTGCCGATTGGCGTGATTCTCTTCGCGATTTGGGCGGCTTTCGAACATGCTATCTGGACGCTGACTTTCCTGCGCTTGACTACAAAAGACGCGGCTGTTGGTACAGATACTCCTCCTGAACCGCAAGATATCCCCGCACAAGCGTGACGGTCATATGTCCTTGAACTCCTAGGCATGATTCGAATAAATTTGATGGGTCTGACGTTATAATTAATGAAATGTGAGGCACGAATTAATTAGTGAGAAGGAGTTGTCATGGACTTTGGAGAAGTATTAGGAAAAGCCTGGAAGATCATCTGGAAGAATAAGATCTTATGGCTGTTTGGTTTATTAGCCAGCTGCGGGCAAAGCCGCGGCGGAGGTGGCGGTGGGGGTGGTCAGGGTAACGTCAACTTCCAATATGACAACCCGCCTGACAACTTCGGCGATATGTTCCCGGGTTTTCAGCGGTTTGTCGAAAGCATCCCTGAAGAGGCGTTCATTTTCTTCGCCATCGGGATGATCCTGTTGGTGCTGGTGCTCGTGCTGCTGGCCTTCTTCGTCGGCACCTTTGGCGAAGTGGGTATGATCCAGGGCACCAAGCTGGCCGATGCGAATGGTGAAACGCTGACCTTCAGTCAGGTTTTTGAAGCCATCAAGCCCTATTATGGACGCGCGCTCGGACTTAATCTGATCGTGTTCCTGGCCGGTTTTGCGATCGCCTTGGTGCTTATCGGCATCATCGTTGTGCTGAGTATCGCAACGTTAGGGATTGGCCTGATATGTTTGATCCCGCTGCTTTGTATCTTTATCCCCATTGGAATCGCGGTGGGCGTATTCGTCAAGCAAAGTATGGTTGCCCTGGTCGTGGAAGATTTGGGCATCGGCGATGCCTTCAAGCGTGGCTGGGAAGTGCTGCGTGATAACATTGGCGCAATGATCGGCATGGCCTTGATCCTGATCATTGGTTCGGCCATCGTTGGTTTCATTGTTGCCCTGCCGGTGATGCTGGCTGTCCTCCCGGCGATGGGATCGGTTATGTATGGCATGATGCAGCAGACCGAAGAATTCGTCTTGGGCGGCATTGCCGTATCCTTGCTGTGCGGAGTGGCCTACCTGCCGATTTCTCTCTTGCTGCAAGGCATCCTGACCGCGTATGTGGATTCGAGTTGGACGCTGACCTTCTTGCGCCTGACCGGTCAAAAACCGGAAGACGCCGATGTGGTGCCTCCTGAACCACAAGAACTGCCGGAACCGGCTTAATCGAAAATCGCTTTAGCTTGGGCGGGCGGGCAACTTTGGATTGCTGCCCGCCCAATTGCTTTAAATACCTTATTCTGGCGATATAATAGAACCAACTTTGAAACGGTAATGGTAGAGTAGGAGTCGATATGCAAACCACGCGAAGGACTATCCTGGATACACCTGTGATCGCCCGCATCCGCCGCAACCATGGCCTGGAACATGCCACGCTGACCATCCTGGCCCGCACGCACAAAGGCATCCCCCTGGCCGGGCATTCCAATCCAAACGGCTTTTGGGTGATCGGCGATGTGAGCACCGAGGCATTGGCCGATGCTGTGGTCGAAGCCCAGCGCCGCCTGCGTGCTGGGGAGCGCAATTTGGCCGTGCATCCCAACTGCGGCACCAATTTCGTAACCTCTGGCGTTTTCGCCGGGATTGCCGGGGCGGCGGCCATGCTGGGGGCCGGGCCGCGCACCCGCGATAAACTGGAACGCCTGCCGCTGGCAACCTTGCTGGCAACGCTGGCGTTGATCGTCGCCCGCCCGGTGGGGCTGCTGGTGCAGGAACGTATCACTACGACCGGTGACATCGGTGATCTGCAGGTGGTCGAAATTCAGCGCGCCACGCGCGGCGGCATCCCTGCCCACCGCGTGATCACCCAGGGGTAAGATGACAGAACAAAGCCCGGTCGTTTACCTGCTGCACGGCGAAGAAGAGTTCGGCATCGCTGAAACGATTGCCAAACTCAGCGAACACATTGGTGATGCTTCGATGGCTGACCTGAATACCACGCGCATCGAGGCCGGACGCCTGGATATTGAGGAGCTACGCGCTAACGCCAACGCCGCCCCTTTCCTGACCAGCCACCGCCTGGTGATCGTCGAGGATGCCACCCGCTGCTTGTCAGTCAAGGAAGAGCAAGAGAAATTCTGTGATCTGCTCGACAACTTGCCGGAAACTACCAAGCTGGTGCTCGTGCAGCGCAAGGTGCTGAAAGATAGCCATTGGTTGCTCAAATGGGCTAAAGGTGCGGACGGCCGCTCCTTCGTCAAGGCTTTTGCGATTGCCAAGGGCGGCCAGATGGCAAACTGGATTCGGGCGCAGGCCAAGCGCCAGGGCGGGGAGATCACCAACCAGGCCGCATACCTGCTGGCCGAGATGATCGGCCAAGACTCACGTCTGGCGGATGGTGAGATCACCAAGCTGCTCACTTACGTTAATTTCCAGCGTCCGGTCGATGTGGACGACGTGGAGAACCTTTCTGCTTTCGTCGGCAAGCAGGGCGATTTCTTCGGCCTGATCGATGCGATCGGCGCCCAGAACGGCCGCCAGGCAATGGACATGCTGCACAGCCTGCTGCAAGATCAGGATGGGATGCAGTTGTTCTTCGGGCTGGTGGGGCATTTCCGGCTGCTGCTCCAGGCGCGCGAGATTTTGGAGAACGGTGGAACGGAAGGCGAGGTTGCCAAACAATTAGGCATCCATCCTTTCCGGGCCAAGAAACTGTTTGGACAGGCGCGCACACTGAAAATGAACGTGCTGGAAGCCATTTACCGTCGCCTGCTGGAATACGACGCGGGCATGAAGATCGGTAAGTTCAGCGCCGAACTGGCCCTGGATGAACTGGTCACTAAATTGACCGTGGCGGGATAAACGAAGCCATGACAGTACGGGGTAAACTGGCAATCATCAGCCGGGGGATTGCCCTGGCAGTATTCGTTGCGGTGCTGGTGCTGGCTGCAAATTTCCTCAATCAAAAATTCCATGCCCTGGCCTACCAGGAAGTCGATTTCGGTTTCTATATGCAGTTCGCTGCCAAGCTGGCCGACCCGCAACTGAGCGACCGCTATTCGCTGACTGGCGATGGCTACAACCTGCTGGGCCTGACCGGTACCGAGGGGCAATTTGGTTTTCATCAGGCCATCCATTTCGAACCGGCCAAGTACCTGTATGCGCTGGTGTATGCCATTTTCAAACATCCATTGGCACTCCTCATTTTCTACGCGTTTTTATATTTGTCTCCATTGCTCTATCTGGCTTTTATCCAGCCGGTTCGGGACTGGCGTGACTTGCTTTTCTTGATCTTGGTGATGCTGTTGTTCGTGGGTTTTCCAGCCACCTTCCCGGCCATCGGCTTTGACTTGCGCCCGCGCATGTTGTTGAACGCCGCCATCCCGCTGGCAGTGTTCGCCGTGCACTACCGCCGCCCGTTGTGGGAAAAGGCGCTGGCTTTTGTGTTCTTGCTGTTGATCCGCGAGGAGGCCTTGCTCTTTGGCCTGTTGATTGGCATATATGCTTTCTACCGAACAGAAGATGCATTCGAGCGCAAGCGCACGTTGTGGTTGTTTGGCGGTATATGGCTGGTAGGGCTGGTTGCCAATACAGTATATTTCCAATGGGCGGGTTATGCCTTTGACCGGGAGTACAATGTCTTCGCCATTCTGTTTGACCATCCGCTGCTGGCTGCGGTCGGGGCTATTGTTGGGTTGGCGGGATTGGCTGGGCTGCGCTGGCTGCAAGTGAAATATCGTGATCGGCATGATGTGCAGATCGCTGTGCCGTTGGCGGCCTATACCCTGATCTTTATTCCGATTGGCTTGCAGTTATATGTGAGCACGCTGTGGCGTTTCGGACAGGAAAACTTGGCCGCGCAACTGCCGGAACTGCTGCATGACTTGATCTTCAATCCTAACTATACGATCTGTTTCGTGCTGGTGTGGGTGCTTTTGGTGTTGATCTGGACGTATCTCTCAAAGCGGGTAGTGCAGATTGGCTTCAATCTCGTTCTGTTGATTGGTGTGGCATACTGCGGCGTGCAAACCTATAGGCAATTGCCGCTCGTCTCGCCGGAGGAGATCGCCAAAGCCGAACCGGTCTTTGCGTTCCGGGATGGGCTGGATCGCTATGAAGATGCAGTCTTACTGGATTACGAGACCTACCAGGCTTATTATGACTTCGAACACGCTTTCGTTTTCCATCGTTTGCCGTGGTATCTTGCCCCTGGCGAAGCACGCCTTTACAACGCCAATTTCGATTTGTTGGTTGCATTAGCGGAGAATGAAGTGGACTATATCATCGTAGGGCGAAAGATGCAGGCTTCTATCCAGGATTTGCTGGATCATTCAGATCTGGTTTATGAAATGTTGGTTGAGGATGGAGCGGTGTTGATCTACGCCTTGCACCGATAGTGGGAATTTAGAAACACGGATAACACGAATAATCTATATACTAACTTTGCACTTTAAGAATTAGATAAAGCCAATTGGCCGCAGATCTGCTCAAGGGAGCCGCCATTTCTGACCTGCTCAATCA
>JAFGRA010000234.1 GCA_016935415.1 Anaerolineales bacterium | reverse complement strand
TGATTGAGCAGGTCAGAAATGGCGGCTCCCTTGAGCAGATCTGCGGCCAATTGGCTTTATCTAATTCTTAAAGTGCAAAGTTAGTATTTTAGATATACTAGGCATGGATTTTGCCGATCCGGCTGTTGAAATTCAATAACTTAACAACGTTTCGCTTTAATAGATAGACTCTTTCCGAATAAATACTACTAAAAGAACGTTCCTTAAAAGTGGGGAGGGATTATAATTTAGAAAGGAGTTCTGTTTGGTGATCGAAAGGATTTAGATGCGGATACGCCGGGCTTTACCGGAGGATTATGAAAACCTCCTGCCGTTATTCGAGGAAGTGGACGCGAACCATCGCGCTCACCATCCTTTGCTGTTTAAGGCGCCCGATGGCCCGGCCCGCGACCGAACATATTACCAAAGCGTATTAGAGAGTGAGGGGTACAATCTGTTGGTCGGCGAGTTGGATGGAGCGCTTGTCGGCCTGGTGGTCGTTATTGTGAAAGATGCGCCGCATATTCCCATCCTGGTGCCGCGGCGTTTTGCGGTGATCGATAATCTTGTCGTGCGCGCCGATTTGCGCCGTTCTGGATACGGTGAACAGTTGATGGAAGCGGCACATGACCTCGCCCGGGAAGCTGGTGCTACGAGTGTCGAGTTGAACGTTTTCGCCTTCAATCAGAGTGCCCTGCGTTTTTATGAGCAGCTGGGCTACGGAATTGTTACCTTTAAAATGAGCAAGCGTTTATGATAACTGTCAGGTAACTGACCGTTTATAACAATATGCTGATTATTAGAAAGACGATCATTTCAGTGTAGAATTTTAACAACGGCTCTAAACGGTCAGTTCCTTAGGTAAATGCCCTGGTAAGCAAACTTTTTTACAAAATCTTTTGGGCATTTACACAATTGACAAGTTGGTTTTTAAACAATTATGCTGTAAGAGAAATTACATTGTGGTAATAGCCGCGTTTTTTGATGGTTAGCACATTTAGGAGTTGAAGTATGTCAAACGCCAAGAAGTTCTCTCTAATCGTACGTCGTATATTCGCAGCCATGCTCCTGGCAGGCTTGCTGCTGGGTGGGTTCGTCAATTCGCCGGCCAGCGCCGAAAGCCCCACGCCCTTGAGTGGTGTAGTCGCCCAGGAGACATTGGTGCCCAAGGATGCCGGGGTCTCGGATGATTTCGGTTATTCTGTAGCCATCTCAGGCGATACCGCCGTGGTCGGTGCGCCTTACGAAGATCCGACCGACGGGGACGATCTGCTATCGAATGCTGGGGCAGCCTACGTGTTTGTCCAGCAGGGCAACCAGTGGGTGCAGCAAGCCAAATTGGTTGCCAAAGATGCTGAAGCCGGGGACAATTTCGGTATCTCTGTCGATATCTATGGTAGTACCATTGCAGTGGGCGCGGTAGGCAAGGAAGTCGACAACGGCGGTGATGAGTTGGATGAAAACGTCGGTGCGGTTTACATTTTCACCCGCACCGGCGATACCTGGGATCAGCAGGCCAAGTTGGTCGGCGCGGCGGAAGACGATAACTTTGGCGTTTCCGTGGCGCTTTCGGGCAGCACGCTGGTGGTTGGGGCCGATTTCCACGATCCGTTGGGAATCCCCGACACCGGCAAGGCTTACGTGTTCATCGGTAAATTCAATTATTGGTACGAGCAAGCGCAATTGATGCCTCAATTTCCATCGGTTGGTGACCACTTCGGCCATGCGGTTGACATCGACGGCGATACGATTGTGGTTGGCGCGACCAAGTCCGGCAATCCGTTTTCACAAGAGGTCGGTGAAGCCTTTATTTTCTCACGCACGGGAACGAACTGGAACATGGATGCCCGCCTGGAGCCGGAAGACGGCCGCGTAGGTGATTTCTTTGGGCATTCGGTCTCCATCGATCGTGGTACGGTCGCGGTTGGCGCGCTGCTGAGTGACCCCAACCTGGGTTCCGGGTTGATCACCAGCGCTGGTTCGGTCTATATTTTCACCGACCGCAATAATTGGTCGCAAACCAACAAGATTGTTTTGGACGATGCTTCACCCTTTGATTATTTTGGCAATGATGTGGAACTGGAAGGCGATACACTGATTGTCGGGGCCAATGGCAAAGACAGCCCAGGAAGCTTCCGCTCTGGCCGGGCCTACGTTTACCAACAAAGTGGGACGGTATGGTCCCCATTGACCTACCTGTTCCCGGAATACGCCGATGATGATGATGAATTTGGGCAAGCAGTTGCTATGGAAGGCAATACTTTCCTGGTGGGTGCCAACGGGCGCGACCCCGGTTATTTGACCGGCGCCGGGGAGGCGTTTGTTTTCGAGTTGGGACAGTCTTTGCCAGCGACCGGCTTTGCCCCCAATGAAGTAACCAGCCTGCCGGAGCAAAGCGCGGCCCAGTCCTACTCCAATATGGGTGACTTGTGGATGGAAGTACCGCAGTTAAGCGTGCAACTGCCGATTGTTTCCGTGCCGCAAAACGCCACCAGTTGGGATACGACCTGGCTGTGGGATAAGGCCGGTTACCTGGAGGGAACGGCGTTCCCCACAATGGAAGGCAATACCGCGATTGCCGCCCACGTCTACCTGCCGGATGGCAGCCCCGGCCCATTCCTGGACCTGGGAACGTTGAAATGGGGCGACCGCATCCTTGTGCATGCCTGGGGACAGATCATGGTCTACGAGGTGCGCGAAATCTCGACGGTGGCACCGGATGATATGCGCGTGCTTGCGCATGAAGATTATGATTGGGTGACGTTGATCACCTGCAAGGAATTTGACGAAGCCAATAATGTTTATAAACAGCGTACGGTTGTGAAAGCGGTGTTGATCGCCGTGCAGGATTGACAATCACTGCTAACTTTAACTCCTAAATCATG
Source organism: Anaerolineales bacterium (assembly GCA_016935415.1). GTDB lineage: Bacteria > Chloroflexota > Anaerolineae > Anaerolineales > UBA11579 > JAFGRA01. Next base: position 2,424 of record JAFGRA010000234.1, on the reverse strand, counting down.
ATGGAAAGGACGCCGGGAAATGAAAACCGGCGTCCTTTTTCGATCTTCTCGATCCGCTAATGGCTTTTCTGTTACCAAAGTACCAGGGCTGGGTCAACATAAAAAATGAATATCGGTTAAAATGAGATAGAATTGGTCTTTTTTGGAGGAGAGTGAATGTTCCATTATATTTGCGAGACGTGCGGGGCGCAGTACAGTGCACGCCAAACCCCGCCGGATGAATGCCGGATCTGCATGGACGAACGCCAATACGTGCGTGCGGGCGGGCAGAAGTGGACTACACTGGATGTCATCCGTTTGTCTCACCACAACCGTTTTGAAACCCTCGAGCCGGGACTGGTGGGCATCATCACCGAACCCGGCTTTGCAATTGGTCAGCGGCCCTTGTTGCTGCAAGCCAAGGGGCCGCAAGTCATAGGTAAGAATATCTTGTGGGACTGCAACAGCCTGATCGATGGGCAGACCATCGCCACGGTCAAGGCTTTGGGCGGCCTGTCCGCAGTTGCCGTTTCGCATCCCCATTTCTATGACAGTATGGTGGAATGGAGCCAGGCTTTTGGGGGCATTGCGATCTATATCCATGCTGAAGATCGGGAATGGGTGACCCGGCCGGATAAGGCGATCATCTATTGGGATGGCCCGGCTTACGAACTGGCTGCTGGGGTAACGCTGGTACGTTGTGGCGGGCATTTCGAAGGTTCTGCGGTCTTGCATTGGGCCGGTGGTGCGGGTGGCAAGGGAGCCTTATTCACGGCCGACACGATCCACGTGGCCGCAGACCGGGAACATGTTTCTTTTATGCGCAGTTTCCCCAACCTGATTCCGCTCTCGTCCAAGAAAGTAGAATGTGTCCTGCACGCTGTTGAGCCGTACACCTTCGACCGTATCTACGGCGGTTGGCCGGATCGTGTGATTCTGGAAGGTGCCAAACCCGCCGTCAAGCAGTCGGCGGAACGCTATCTGAACGCGATCAGCGATTGAAAAATATCCCCAGTTCATCTGAATACTTATGCGCGGGAGATATTTTTTGTGGTGTCCGATTATAATTTAAGTGGACGATTCACGTATGAAGGTCAGCCCTGCTTTTACCAGTATTAGGTGGCTTATCGTAGGGGGGTATTGCATGCGCCCTGGGCGGACGCAGTTCGCCTCTACACCGATTCTTGCATTGTAATCCTGGCAAAAATGTGCCGGAAGCAAACAATATACTGTGCTAAAATTGACCACCAACGCATTCCGTTTATTGTTACTTCGAGGATTTTATGAGCGTACCCGCCTGGGTGCAAGACGCCATCTTCTACCAGATTTTTCCAGACCGTTTTTATAATGGCGATCATACCAACGATCCGGTGAACGTCCAGCCTTGGGGGGCTGAGCCGACCATTCGCGGCTATCAGGGCGGCGACCTGCGTGGCGTGCTGCTGAAGTTCGATTATTTGCTCGAACTGGGCGTGAACGCGATCTATTTCAACCCGATTTTTAAGTCATCTTCCAACCACCGCTACCATACGGTCGACTATTTCCAGATCGACCCGCTGCTGGGCACGATGCACGATTTCAAGGCGCTGCTGGATGTGGCCCACCAGAACAATGTCAAGGTTATCGTCGACGGCGTCTTCAACCATTGCGCGCGCGGCTTTCATGCTTTCAATGACCTGCTCGAAAACGGCCAGGCTTCGCCCTACGTGGATTGGTTCCACGTCAACAAATTCCCGATCGATGCCTATTCACCCGGCGAAGCGCATGACTACCGCGCCTGGTGGGGAATCAAGGATTGTCCCAAATTCAACACCAATAACCCCCAGGTGCGCCAACTGATCATGGATGTGGCACGCTACTGGATCGAGCAGGGCATCGACGGCTGGCGGCTGGATGTGCCCGGCGAGATCGACGATGACGCCTTCTGGGCGGAATTTCGGCGGGTGGTCAAGTCGGTCAACCCGGACGCTTACCTGGTTGGGGAGATCTGGACGGCCGACCCGCGCTGGGTAGGCGATAACCATTTCGATGGCTTGATGAATTACCCCCTGCGGGATGCGATGCTCGACCTGATCTGGATGGACAACAATGTGGAAGAGTTTGCCAACCGGGTGGAGGGTCTGCTGCATATCTATCCGCGCGAGAACGTGCACGCCATGTACCTGACTCTGGGTTCGCACGATACCGAGCGCATCTTCACGATGGCGCAAGGTAATGTTGCCAAGACCAAGCTGTTATTCTTCTACATGTTTTCCTATCCCGGCGCGCCGGTGATCTACTACGGCGATGAGATCGGCATCGAGGGCGGCAAGGACCCGCACTGCCGCCAGGCTTTCCCCTGGGATGAATCGCAGTGGAATACCGACCTGCGCGGTTACGTGCGCCGCCTGACTGCCGTCCGCAAGAGTACGGCGGCCTTACGCCGTGGGGATTACCACCGCCTCG
>JAFGRA010000233.1 GCA_016935415.1 Anaerolineales bacterium | reverse complement strand
CAGTTCCTGGGCGAGCACCAGATCCCCTACGACTGGGTGGACATTGAAGCGGACCAGCAAGCCGAAGTATACGTGATGGAAAAGAACGCCGGCAAGCGCATCATCCCTACCATCGAATTCCAGGACGGCAGTGTGCTGACCGAACCCTCTAATGCCGAACTGGCCGCAAAGCTGGACCTCAAGACCATAGCAGAGCGCAGCCACTACGACCTGATCGTGATCGGTGGCGGCCCGGCGGGACTAACCACCGCGCTCTACACCGCCCGCGAAGGCATCGACACTTTGGTGATCGAGCGCGCTGCCATTGGCGGACAGGCCGCCACCACACAATAGCTGGATAATGTGCCCGGTTTCGCCGAAGGTGTCAGTGGAATGCAGTTTGCCGACCAGTTGCAGCAGCAAGTCACGCGTTTTGGCGTTGAAATCTTGCAGGCGCAGGATGTGGCCCGCGTCCACAGCCACGACAACTACCATTGTGTGGACACCGCCGATGGCAGCGAATACAGCGCGCGTGCCGTGCTGGTTGCCAGCGGCAGCCGCTACCGCCACCTGGGCGTACCCGGCGAACAGGAATACATCGGGGCGGGCATCCATTTCTGCGCCACCTGCGACGGCCCTTTCTACAAGGGTAAATCTGTGGTCGTGGTCGGCGGCGGCAACAGTGCCACCGAAGAAGGCCTCTTCCTGCTGCGCTTTGCCGATCAGGTTACCCTGCTGGTGCGCGGCGATGAACTCACCGCCAGCCAGGTGCTGATCAACAAGATCATGGAACACGACGAAATCGAGGTCAAATTCAACACTGAAGTAGAAGAATTCAGCGGCGAAGGCGGCAAATTACAGCAAGTCAAGCTCAAGAATAGCCGAACGGATAAATCGGAAGTGATCGACCCGGCCGGGGTGTTCGTCTTCATCGGCCAGATGCCCAATACCGATTTCCTCAAAGAGACCGGCATCGAGACCAACCAATGGGGCTTCATCATCACCGGGCACGACCTGGTGCACGACGGCCGCGTGCTGCCCGGTTTCGACGGGCGCGCCCCGGGCATGCTGGAAACCAGCCTGCCGGGCATCTTCGCGGCCGGAGACGTGCGCGCCGGCAGCACCAAGCAGGTCGCCTCCGCCGCCGGAGAAGGCGCTACCGCCGCCCTGCTGATCCGCGAATACTTAAAAACGGTCTAAATATCTCTTTCCGGAAAGCCGTGCGCAAATATAAGACCAGTATGCAGCAGGTGCTGAACGACCTGCCGGACTAGGAATTTGTGCAATAGGTCTCAAGGCCTCACAATTCGGCAGAAAGCCAGGGAAATATGCAAACGCCTAAATATGATCAGATCAGTGCTCAATATGCAGACCTCTTAAGGTGGGGCCTGGAAAATTCGTGGACACACTTTGCCATTACCGTCCATATTTTGCTGGAAATCGCCGCCGATCTCAAGGATCTGCGCGTCTGTGACCTAGGCTGTGGAGAAGGTCACCTTGCCCGCAGCCTGGCACAGCATGGGGCTATCGTAACCGGGGTCGATCTTTCCACAAAAATGTTGGCACTAGCCAAAGCGCGTTCAGCCGAGATCTCTAACCTTGATTATGTGAATGACGATGCCCAAAGCCTGAAAAAGCTGGGCAAAGCATCTTTCGATCTGGTCATCAGCAACCTGGCCTTTATGGATATCCCTGATCTAAATCAAACCTACCAAGCAGTGCAGCGCATCTTGAAGCCAGGAGGCCGCTTCATTTTCTCGATCTTACACCCCTGTTTCGAAGCCCCCTTCCAAATCCCAGAAAGCCAGGTAGAAACTGACACTGAGGGAAATTTCGTCGCCTGCCGGGTAATTCGCTATACCGAAGAAGGCTATTGGAATTCCGGCGGCGATGGCATCCGCGGCGCAGTCGGCGCCTACCACCGCAAAATATCTACATACATCAATGGCCTGTTGGACAATGGGTTCCGATTGCAACAACTGCACGAGCCAACCTTGCCTCCCGGAAATTATAAAACCCCAGACAAACAATGGTTGAGTAAGGTTCCCAAGACACTGATCGTTGACAGCTACAAACCATAACGACATCTCCATAACGGTTCAACAAAATGTCCAAACTAAACACTCCCCGGCGATTTTCACCGGGGAGTTCATTGCTAATTGCCTGATTACTAAGTGACCTATACCCGGTCACTCTCTCCTTAGAACTGCCAGCGCACCATCCCGCCGGGCAGCAGCACCACCCCCAGGTAGATCAACACACCTACCCCCAAGATTGCCAGGAACGAATTGCGGAAACGCTTGGTATCGTCCAGGCTCTTCCAGCGGGAAGGCAGGTGGGCAACCACGGCGGCGATGATCATAATGAATGCGTGTTCCAGGCGTTGGCGCGGGAAACCGGAACCGGCCAATCCCGACCAGATCAGGAGCACGAGACCCAGCAAGACCTGCAAATCGACCAGGCCGCTGAAGGCGCTGGTCAGGATGCGGTCGAATTTCTGGAATTTACCTTTGCCCAGCCAGCCAATCAAGAACTTAACCAGGGCAACTACGCCAACCAGGACGACCAGCCAGCGCGTATCCGAATGTATGCGAAATAATATATCCATAATCTCTCCTCATTTGAGGATACTCAATCGGACCACTTTTGTCAATAATTGCCGTGTAAATGTTTTGTAAGAATTCCCACAATCGCACATTACCGCTAATTCAAGAATAATCCAGGGCCAATTCCTCTGCTTGAGCAAACGGTTGGTCGACACCCTGCACGAATTCCCAGAAAGCGATCTGGGCAGCAGAAGCAGGTAAGCGTGTCTGACGGCCGATGAAAATATCGCGGCAAATTTCCAGACCTCTTACCTTAACCTTGGCAACCTTATCGTGTGTTAGCCGGTCGACGACCATACTGGATACAAAACCAACCCCCAACCCTTCCTGCACGGATAAGGCAATCGCTTCTGAGTTACCCAGCGTGAGCAAGACCTGCAAACGGTGGATATCGATCTCCGACTGCATAAGCGCCTCGTGAACGGCGCTGAAGGTCCCGGAGCCCTCCTCCCGCATGATGAAGTTAGCGTCATACAATTCATCCGGTTCGATGAAGTCCTTTTGTGCCCACGGATGATCCAACGGCGCGATCAATGCCACCGGATCACAGATGAAATGGCGGAACTCGGCATCGCTGCAAAGGTGGCGGCTGGTGCTGGTCAGGGCGAAGTTCACGCGCCCTTCGCAAAGCATATCAATCGAGGCGCGCTGGTTGGTTACCTGACAGGTCACCTTGACGTGCGGGTGGCGGTGGTGAAACTGGGTCAACAACTGCGGGAGGATATATTTTCCCGGCGTGGTCGAGCACCCCACCATTAAATGCCCATAGATCTTGCCCTTCAACGATTCCATCGTCTCTTCAATGCGAATCGACATCTGCACAAAATCGCGCGCCATCGACACCAGGGCAAAACCAGCATCGGTCAACTCCAGGTGGCGGCCGTTGCGCTCAAAGAGCTTGGCCCCAAAACCGCTTTCCAGGGACTGGATGTGCTGGCTCACACTCGGCTGGGTCATGTGCAGGTGCTTGGCCGTCTTGGTGAAATTCAAGGTTTCGGCGGCGACAATAAAAACATTCAATTGATGGGCATCTAACATGGGTTACTCCACTTCACTTGATCTGTATTTCTATTGTACAGTGAACTATCGGCAACACAATAGTTTATTTATGCTTTTCCATAAGTTCTGCTTATTGATATACAAAAGCAAAAACTATAAGTAAAACCTGTTATAGATATTGATTTTACTACTAAATTGATTATACTGAAAGTGAATGCGTTCACAAACTACTGGACTGTCAAAATCATGCATGCAAAGCGAGTAACCCCCTTGAAGAATGCGAAAAGAATAATTTCCCTCTTGTTCGGCCTGGTTGGCCTGACCTTCTTATTGTTTGGATGTGGGCAGGCTGCCAAGCCAGAGGCAACCACCGAAGCGGACGACCCCACCGGTGAAACAGTCAGCATTGATGAAATGCTGGCTTCTGTTGCCCAAAAGCCTGATACCGTCGACTATTGTGTCGAATGCCATGCTGACAAAGACAAATTGATCGATACGGCCGCACCTGAAGAAGAAGCTATTTCAGAGAACGAAGGTGAAGGCTGAGGGGGTGAAGTGGCTCCGTTGGAGCCTTGGGAAAAAGTAATGATCAGCGCCGAGGAATTCATCCCTACCGTGCATGGGCAAATGCAGTGCACCTTCTGTCACAGCGGCGTCCAGGCGGAAGATAAGGAAACCGCCCATGAAGGTCTGATCGCGCGGCCGAGCGAAAGCACCGCAGAAAATATATGCGAGACCTGCCATAAAGACCAGGCCGCCACGTTTGCCAACAGCCTGCACAGCACGCAGGGCGGTTACTGGACAACAATCAATGCCCGCAGCGTCCCTGAAGATCACTTCGAGTTGCAGGAAATGTTCGGCAACCACTGCGAAAGCTGCCACACCACCTGCGGCGACTGTCACGTCAGCCAGCCTGCTTCGGTGGGCGGCGGTCTGATCGAAGGCCACATGTTCAATGCCACGCCATCGATGACCCGCAACTGCACCGCCTGCCACGGCAGCCGCGTTGGCAATGAATACCTCGGCAAGAACGAGGACGTGCGCCCGGACGTACACTTCCGCCAGGCCCGCATGACCTGTGTCGACTGCCACACCGGCGCTGAAATGCACGCCGAAGATGCCGCCGACATGGCGCAAGCCCACCGCTACGAAGCGGTCGGTACAGCCTGCGCCGACTGCCACCCCAATGTGGTCGATGGCAGTGATGGCGTCGAAATGCATACCCAGCACGCCGATGACCTGTCTTGCCAGACCTGCCACTCGGTCAGCTATTCGAGCTGCGATAACTGCCACTTGGAAGTCAGCGAAGAGACCGGCAACCCGTTCTACAAGACGGACGGCACATACTTGACTTTCTACATCGGCAAGAACCCGCTGCTGAGCGCAACCCGGCCATACACTTATGTACCCGTCCGGCACGTGCCAATCGACCCGAACAGCTATTCCTTCTATACCGGTGAGGAATTGCAAAATTTCGATGCCTTGCCCACCTGGGTGTATGCCACCCCACACAACATCCAACTCGAAACCCCGCAGAACGAATCTTGCGAGGCCTGCCACGGCAACGCCGACATTTTCCTGACCGCCGATAAGGTCAGCGAAGGCGAATTGGATGCCAACCAACCCGTGATTGTTGAAGAAATTCCCGCCATCGACTTGATCGACAGCGGCAATTAACCCAAATTGGTAGATCGTAAATTATCAATCGATAAGGAGAAAGATATGAAGAGCAAGTTTCAATGGATCCTGACTGTGCTCGTGCTGCTCAGTTTTGTACTGTCAGCCTGCGGTCAAGCCCCCGTAGCAGAAGCTCCTGTTGCGGAAGAAGAAGCAGAAGCCCCTGCAGAAGAAGTTGAAGTCGAAGAACCGGAAACCGAAGAAGTGATCGAAGAACCGGCCATGGCGACCGAAGCAGACCTGGACGCCGCTTTCGGCGCATTCCTGGGCAGCATGGAAGCCTACCAGACCATCAGCCTGGAAGCCCTAAATGAGATGATGGTCGAGACCCCGCCGTTCTTGCTGGATGTGCGCACCATCGCCGAGACCGAAGAAAAGGGGCACATCCCCGGCTCGGTCACCATCCCGCTGAATGAACTGGGTGAAAGCTACGCCTACCTGCCTGCTTTCGATCAGACCATCGTGAGCTACTGCGGCTCTGGCTGGCGCTGCACCATTGCCCTCACCGGGCTGGGCGCGCTGGGCT
>JAFGRA010000232.1 GCA_016935415.1 Anaerolineales bacterium | reverse complement strand
CTGCCCCTACCACGGCGACTGCCTGGAAGGCCTAGCCGCCGGGCCAGCCCTGGATGCACGCTGGGGCCAGCGCGGTGAAACCCTGCCCACCGACCACCCCGCCTGGGAATTGGAAGCAGAATACATCGCCCAGGGACTGACCAACATCGTGCTGGTGCTCTCCCCCCAACGTCTGATCTTGGGAGGCGGCGTAATGCACCAACCCACCATATTCCCGCTCATCCGCCAGAAGACGCGAGCCTATCTGAACAACTACGTCAAAGCCCCGGCCATCCTGGAACACATTGACACCTACATCGTGCCTCCCGGGCTTGGCGACCGGGCTGGTGTACTTGGCGCTGTTGCCCTGGCGCAACTAGCGGCCAAAAGCAACAGTATTTGACCAAGATTGTGCCCTAAAAATTTAACCGCAGAGAGCGCACAGGTCCGCTGAGGTTTAGTGATAATATAAAAAACCTTACTTCTACAAAGCATCGCGAATTCTAAATATGCCACCCATTTGTATTTATAATTTCTCTGCGCTTCTCCGCGTCCTCTGCGGTAAAAAAAGCAACCACATAGACATAAGTACATTCACATTTCTTAGACAATTAGATAGTGCATTATTGTAAGGAGACTTTTACTGATGAATCATCGCGAACGCATGCAAAAAGCCATTGCCGGTGAAAAACTCGACCGTCCGCCCGTCGCGCTGTGGCGGCACTTTCCAGTCGACGATCAAAGCCCGGAAACCCTGGCCGAAGCCGTTATCAACTTCCAGAAAACCTACGATTTCGACATCGTTAAAGTGACTCCCGCATCCAGCTACTTCGTCAAAGACTGGGGGCTGGGCGACGAATGGGTCGGCAGCACCGAAGGGACGCGCAAATACGTCAAACGCATCATCACCGAGCCGGAAGACTGGACAAAATTACCCTCACTTGATCCCCGCAAAGGCCAACTGGCGAAAGAGATCGAGGCGCTCAAAACAATCGTGGAAACGCTCGGACCTGATGTCCCCGTGATCGAAACCATCTTCAGCCCCATCGGGCAGGCCAACAAAATGGCCGGGCAAGAAACTTTGCTCTATCATCTAAGGCGTTACCCAGACACCCTTAAGGAAGGTCTGCAAACCATCGCCAAGTACACCCAGGATTTTGTCGAGGCCACAAAAGAAACCGGCATCGCCGGTCTGTTTTATGCCGTGCAGTGGGGGCAGTACGGCATGCTGTCAGAAAAAGAATTCAAGACCTTTAGCCGCGTCTACGACCTGGAAATTCTCCAAGGCATTGATGGGTTTTGGTTGAATTTGCTGCACCTGCATGGCAACAACGTCATGTTCGACCTGGTCACCGATTATCCGGTAGAGATCATCAACTGGCACGACTTGGAAACCAAACCTTCCCTGCCGGAAGGCAAGCAGCGTTTCGAAGGGATCGTATGTGGCGGCATCCGCCAATGGGATACGCTGACCTACGGCTCCCCGGACGATGTGCGCGCCGAAGCCAACGCTGCCATCCAGGCCACCGGCGGTGATCGTTTCGTACTCGGCACCGGCTGTGTCACGCCCACTATCGCGCCCCACGGCAACATCATGGCAGCCCGCCGGGCGGTAGACGCGTAGCGTGGGTAATTAACACGTGCACGCCGACGTTAAATGTTGTAAAATAAATCAGTTCGTCCCCACATGCCGGATAGGTAGTCTACCTTTACCGGCGGCATCCTAAGGAGGCAATATGTCTCAAACGAGAGAATTGCTGAGCATTCCTCGCAGACTGGCCGAAATCAAAGATTTCGGAACTGGCAACGACCTGACCATTAGCGCTAACGGCAAATGGTTGGCTTGTAGTAACGCCAATGGGGAAATTGGTGTGTGGGATGCGAATTCCGGAACGGCTAAATTTCGGATCACGAACACCGAGAATGTAGAAAGCCTGCTTTTCAGTTCAGACAGTAAATGGCTGGCGGCCGGATGTCTATCCGGGAAATACATCGCCGGTGTCTGGAATATGGTTACCGGAGAAGAAGTCGCCCGGCTGGAACACAAAGAAAGCGTACAGGCCGTGGCCTTCAGCCCCCAGACTGATTTGCTGGCGACCGGCGGGGATGAAACCATCATTCACATCTGGAACATTCAATCCTGGCAGGAAGAAAAGCAGTTCACGCTCAAAGACAATCTTGTTGCCATACTTTTCCACCCCACCAAACCGTATCTGATCGCCGGTAGTTCGGATGGCCTCATTCAAATCTGGAACTACACCACAGGGGAAAAAGTCAGGGTTTTGGATAACCAATCCTCATTCAACTATTTGATCCTCAGCCCGGATGGCAGCTTGCTTGCCACCAAAGAATTCATGGGCAATGTCAACATCTGGGAAACCGCTGGTTGGGTCAAGATCTCGGAAATCTTCGAGCCTACCGTCAGCCTGGCTGGGCAAGCTATGGAGTTCACCTCTGATGGCAACTTCCTCGTGCTGGGATACGGGGAATTTGAAACCTATGGCGGTATCCGTTTTTATTCCACGGAATCCGGCCAACTCGTAAATAACATTTATCGCTCCAAAGCAGTGGGGACGCTGTCCTACAGCGCAGACGGCAAATGGTTAGGTGCTGGCGGCGGGGACTATGTGGCTGGCAGCCGGGCACCCAGCAAAGCCTGGATATTCAAGTCTTCCACCGGGGAACAACTTTCCTGGATGCAGTGCAAAGGCACCGTCTGGAAAGTAGCTTTTAGTCCCAGTGGCAACACGTTCGCCACCCGCGATGATCTATCCATTCAAATCTGGGACATTTTGGAAGACCAGTAAAATCTACACCGAATACAATCTAAAAGATGGCGTTGCAGCCATCTTTTTGGTTAATCTCAGCCCAACGCTCACCCGACGAGCCTGGCCGCTATTTTTCTAAAGAATGTATCCACCAATTTATTCTGTGCCATAAAAGCCACATGGTCGTTGGCTTCCAATTCGCATCCCAGGCGCTTTTTGAAATCGTAGGTACCCGTTCCCAGACGCAGATATTTGCCACCGCGTTCGATCACGTTACGAATGCTGGCGTATCCCAGCGCAAAGTACACATAAGGGTAATCATAATCACGTCCCAGGGCGGTTGCCACCCAGGTGTCGTTATCCCCCAACAACAGCCCACATCCAACCAATTTCTCACCGGCGTAAGCGCCCAGCCAGATCGAATCGACCAGGTCAATGTGCCGCAGCATCTCTTCCAACCAGGGGAGCGTTGGCGATTTGTAGGTTTTATCGTGCCGCTGGATCAGGGCGGCAGCCGCAGCAATATCAGTCACACGTGCTTCGACGCGAATCTCGACGCCCATGCGCTTTACTTTATTCCCTGCCCGGCGATAATCTTTACTTACACTTTTGGAGCGGCTTTGCAGATAAGCATCAAAATCAGGCCAGATGATTTCCAAAATCGTGCCTGGTTCGTTCATATCTACACCGGACAACTTCCCGCTATGATTCAATTGCTTTGCTTGTTGGGCACTGATAAAATCCAAAACCAGGAACGAAGCCCCAATTTCCTGGGCCGCTGCGTTTGCCCGACCCATTAGCAAGCCGAAGATTTCTTCCCGCTCCGATCCATCGGGCAGCAACAAGCCGCTCGCATTTGCCAAGGGCGATTGGCAACTTAACAAAGGCCAACGGTTAAAAACCGCGTTCATGCCATGATAAAGCAGGTTCGAAGCAATTGGCAGTGCATCCACGCGCTTGACCCAAAACGTGGCTCTGGCGACTGGTCTAGCATCTTTCTCCACAACGATGTACAACGGCTGACTGTTTGCCAGAACGGTCTCCCCATATTGATACCAGCGCCAACTTGTGAAACCCGTTCCCTTTCCCAATTCATTCCACCAGGCAGATTCGCATTCGTTTACGCTGTGGAGTACACGCGTGCTATACGTCATCCGCAACCACCAAATCGTCTAAAACCGGAAACTCCTTCGCCGCCTCCTCGCCAAACCGTCGGCGCGTCAGATAGTCCAGCCAGATAAAGATCAGTCCGGCAAACAAGGCCAATCCTCCGGCCAAGTACCAGACCATCTCAGGATCATAATTATCAAGAATCAAACCGGCCAAGTACGGCCCGCCGGCATAAGGGATCAACCAGCTCATGCCATAAATCGATAAATAACGGCCGCGCATATTCTTGGGTGCAAAACGCATTACCAGTGTCTGCGCGACCGGATCGATCACCATTTCTCCAATTGTAATCACAATGATGGTCACAAAGAACCATATCAGGCCGCTTACCAGGCCAAACAGCGCAAATCCAACAGTGTAAAAAACCGCGCCGATTCCCATCAAACGCAGCAGCCGAAAACCGGATACTTTCTTCGCCAACCACAACTGCATGAGCACGATCATGCCTGCGTTCAACCCCAGCATATAGCCATAATGCTCTGCCGTTATCTGGTGATTTTCCTGCAAATAGACCGGCAGGGTACTGCTTAGCTGCACATACACCAGACTCAGCAAGATCACCGCGACCACGTACAACAAGAACACCCCATCCCGCAGCACAACGCCATAACCGCCGTTGGTGTCTTCATCAGTACCTGTTTGAGCATCCGCGTCTGGTGCTGGTTGTGTATTCGGCAACGCGATCAAAACGACCAAAGCGGTAATCAGGCTGAAACACGCATCCAGGATGAACAGCAGTAAATAAGAATGCATCGCCATCAATCCGCCCAGCATAGGACCGAAGGTCATTGCCAGATTGAAAGCTACCCGCCATAAGCCGTAGCCCTCGGTGTGTTTTTCCTCCGGCAGCAAGTCGGCAACCATCACCTGTTGAGCAGGTTCTCCGGCCATGCCGAACAATCCAACCAGCCCGACAGCAATATAGAACACGCTCAACTGATTTACAAAACCCAGCATCAGACTGCTTAGCGCGCTGGCAAGCAATCCAAACACGATCATGAATTTACGCCCTAGTTTGTCGATCATCACCCCACTTACCAGGCTTCCTACCAGATTTGCCAGCGCAAACACAGCAAACATTTTCCCCACTTCTGTCATTCCCACCCCAAATTTATCTGTCGTATATAAAGCAAAGAAGGGGTAAAGAAACGAACTCCCCAGGTTATCGATGAATGCGGCCCCCATCAAAACCCAAAATTTACCCGGATAGCTGCGGAAAGTATCGGTGATTTGTCCGGTTATTTTCTTCAACACGTTAAAGGCTCACACTTAGCTTCATAAAGAAAAAGAGGCTATCAAGCGTAACCTCTTTTTTAGTCTTGTAATCTTTGAATGGGATTTCACACTTCTTAGAAATCAGTCTTGGGATGTGGCCTCTGCCCCATTCTCCTCGTTTTCGGTCAGGGCGATCATCCGCCGGGCAATGTCTCGTAATTGGGTAAAGCCAACCGGTTTTAAGAAGACCAGATCGGCAACACCTTGCAGTTCTTCTGCCTTGCGGTCATCGGCAGTCGCCAGGATCACCTTGGCACCAGCCATATGCGGCATCTCTCGAATTTGCTCCAGGAGGCGTTCACCGGTCATTCCCGGCAGATGAAGATCCAGCAGCACAAAATGGAAAGGCCGGTCCTTAATGATATCCAGCGCCACCAGGCCATCATTGACAACCTGCACATGGTAACCCGCGATAGTCACTGCTTCTGCGAAGGCATTCGCCATATTCTTGTCGTCTTCGATTATCAACGCTTGTGGTTTCATATTTCATCCCATCGATTAATGAACAAGATATTCTGATTATACAAAAGATAAATTGGTCTCCCTTAACAGTTTTGCAAGAATGCGGTTTAATTGTAGCCAAATGGTGGCGAACGCTATACAATAACTATATTAAGAGCACATATTTACAATCATATCATCTATTTCTACATAAACATCGTGAGTAAACCATGGACATGGAAGAATTCATTCGTTTATCCAACGATGCCGTCAAGGAGATTGTTAAGCGAGAAGGTCCAGCAGTATGCACGTGTCCGATCAACGGAACTCGCCGTTGGTTCACATTGGAACACGCCAATACAGATTACGAAGACATTGAAGCTGGCTATCTCGATACAGTCGCTCAGGCATACGTCGATTTATTTAAATTATTTTTCGACCATGGCATCACCTACCTGCTGGTGCCTTCCTTTGGCCCTGACCTGCTGGAAAGAGGCGAGGATTATTTACAGTTGGCGGTAGAGGGTTTTTCACGCCTAACCTACCACCCCCTATTCCTCGACTTTTACGCTGAATACCAAGTCCAAGTCCACTTCTATGGAGATTATGAAAAGTATTTCTCCGGGACGGAATACGCCAATCTCATCGCCCAATTCAATAATCTTAGCCAGAAAACTACCTACCACAAAGCACACCAACTCTTCTTCGGATTGTTCGCTCACGACGCCTCCGAAATGGTCGCTCGCTTTGCAATCGATTTTTACAAGCGGTACAAACGCGTGCCGCATCGCAACGAAATCGTGCAAGCCTACTACGGCGTCTACGTCCCCCCGGTTGACATCTTTATCGGCTTCGATAAATTTTCAAGCTTCGATATGCCGCTCGTAGCTACTGGGATGGAGGACCTTTACTTTACCGTCAGCCCGACGTTGTATATGAGTCAGGAGCAGTTCCGCACAATCCTCTATGACCATATCTACTCCCGCCGAAATGAAACGGATTACTCCGAAATGAGTCCTGCAAGCTGGCAGCATATGCGGGATTTTTATCACATCAATCACGGAAAAACATTGGGTATTGGCACCAAGGTGAACGGGATTTGGTATCCGCTCCCCCAGGTGCAATCCGACCAGGACGAAAGGCGGGCCTGACACTCAAGCAAAGGAAGCGACATGGTATCCAAAGACTTGCAAAATCAGATCGTTGACTCATTCCAAAAAATGGGTCAGGGAAAAGGGATGATTTCCCCATCGGTCTACGACATTGCCTGGCTCGCCCGTCTGAATGAAGACGGCGTTGAGATCGGCAAAGAAGCGTTAGAATGGCTACGACAGAACCAGTTGGAAGACGGGAGCTGGGGGGAAGCCCAAATACCGTACAGCCACGAACGGTTCATCAATACCCTGGCCGCGGCAGTAACACTTGCGCGCCAGTCCGACAAACATGACCGGCAACGCCTCGAAAAGGCCGTTCACGCCATCAATAAATATGCCTTGGTGTTGCAGAGCGACCCTCTGGGAGAGACGATTGGCTTCGAAATGATCGCTCCCTCGTTGCTTAATGAAGCCCAGAACTTGGGATTGCTGCATAGCAATTATCCCTACCTTGAAATCCTAAGAGAAAAACGCGCCGCAAAAATTGCTGCGCTCCCCCAGGGCTTCGTCAACCGCAAATCTACAGTGGTCTTCTCTTCGGAAATGCTCCAGGAGGACGAATACGATTTGCTCGACCTGGATGACCTCCAAGAATCGAACGGCTCAATCGGCTGCTCTCCAGCCGCCACGGTCTGGTATCTCAAAAACGTCTCCAACGAATCATCCGATCTGACACTCAATTTTTTGCATCGGGTTATGGACGATAACGGCATGGCACCTTATATTGCCCCCATCGACGTCTTCGAAACCGCCTGGAGCCTATGGAATATTGCCATTACCGGAGAACTGACCGACGAGATCATTGCTGCCAGCCAACCGCTGCTGGACTTCCTCGAACAGCAATGGAACGCCAAGGGCTTGTCGGCCGTTTCTGAATTTCCGGTTCCCGACGGTGACACCACCGCCATGGTCTACGATGCACTTACCATGTTTGGACGCTCTGTCGATATCGAGGGGTTGCTATCTTTCCAAGGACCGGCGCATTTTTACTGCTATCGCATCGAAGCCAATGCTTCGATCAGTACCAACGTGCACGTCCTCAGTGCACTCAGACAAGCTGGCCTCACCAAAAACGACCCAATCGTTACCACAGTGCGCAATTACTTGAGCGCCTCGCGATTGGAGAATTCATATTGGAACGATAAGTGGCACATTTCTCCCTACTATACAACCAGCCATGCCGTCATCGCGGCCGCCGGGTATGATTCTGAACTAAGCGATCCGGCCGCGCATTGGCTGCTGGCAAACCAGGACGAACAAGGCGGCTGGGGATTTTATCTACCAACGGCCGAAGAAACCGCTTATGCCCTCCAGGCACTGGCAATTTGGAAACAGCACGGTGGCAATATACCCGCAGACACAATCCAAAAAGGACGCACCTGGTTAATCGAACACGCCAATGATGTCCACCCCTTCCTCTGGATCGGTAAAAGCCTCTATATGCCCACTTTGGTCATCGAAACAGCCATTCAAAGCGCCTTAGCGATTACAGAACAGGTTTAGGTACACTAATGCGAAATACCGAAAACATAACTGAAAGTATCCTGCGCGGCATTCAGGAGGATGATAATAGCCGTCGGCGTAGACTGCTTAATATATTCCTGCTTGTCGTGAGCTTCCTCGCCGTTTTAATCCTCATCCTCGCTGTCATTTTCCAAGCTCAGGAACAGGAAGGGGCAACGCTAATATTCTGGTCAGTCCCTCCCGTTTTGCTGCTTTTAGCTGGAATTTACCTCCTTGCTAAACGGCGTGTGCAATTAGGCAGCTTTCTTTTTGTAATCTTACTTATCGCGGGCACACTGTTCAGTGATACTCCCGAACAAGTACTTGAAGGCCGCTCGTTATTCTTCATGATCGCGCCGGTCATGATGGCAAGCTTCATCATCAGCCCCGCTGCCAGCTTCTATGCCGCTTTTGTTGCCGGCCTCGGGCTATTGGGTCTATCCTTCTACAGCGGTCACACCATGAATTTCATTGGCGCAGTTGGTTTCTTCATTTTCGCCTTTGTTTCCTGGCTGGCAGCCAGTGTTTACGAAACCACGCTCAGCGAACTGAAAGTGGTCAACAAAGAATTGGACCAGCGTGTAGAAGCCCGCACCCAGGAATTGGCAGATGCCAACGAACGCTTGAAAGAACTAGACACGCTTAAATCATTGTTCGTTTCCCACGTTTCGCATGAACTGCGCACGCCAATCAGCAACATTTCTATGTATCTGGAAATGTTTGAACACGGCAATCCCACCAAGGTCGACCAGTATCTCAGCGTACTCAAAGGCGAAGCCAAGCGGCTTACCAAGTTGGTAAAAGACACCCTCGATCTCTCCAGGCTCGAATTACAAACCAGCATCCATGAATTTAGAGAAGTCAACATCAATGAGATCTGTGCGCATGTGATCGCAATCAGTGAACTAGGCGCCGATGCAAAAGGATTGAAAATCGATTTCATCCCCGAAAGTGACCTCCCTCCCATTTGGGCAGACGGCGACCAAATCACGCAAGTGGTTTTGAACCTGGTGACAAACGCCGTCAATTACACCAAATCTGGAATGGTTACGATCATTACATTTAGCCAGGAAAAAGATGGTCAGGCGCTCTCCTGTTTCCGCGTTGAAGACACCGGCGCAGGTATTTCTCCCCAGGACTTGAAACACCTTTTTGAGCCTTTTTTCCGTGGAGAACAGGACAGCCAGTCCTCCATCCCCGGCACTGGTCTTGGGCTAGCGATCTGCCAGGAAATCGTTCAACAACATGCAGGTTATATTGAAGTACAGAGCGAAATCGGAATGGGTTCAGCTTTCACTGTGTATTTCCCCCAAGCAGAAATAGTCGTCAACGATTAGCATTCGGTAGTGTATTTTTCAGATCGGACAGATCAGCTCTTCGCCGCCATCAAAGCACTTTTCGCTTCTGCATTCAAAAAAGCTATCTCCAAGGCATTGCGCTGTGCCTGCGCGATTTGTTTTTCATTCAATCCAGCAGCGTGGGCAGCGTGGTTGTATTCATATGGCAGGTCAATCCCACTGATCGCCGGATCATCGGTATTGATCGTCGCCAACATCCCCATCTCCAAAAACACCTTTAATGGGTGGGCAGCGTAATCACCTACTGTCATCGTCTGTACATTGCTGGTTAAGTTGGCCTCAATCCCAATCCCATTATCAACAATGTATTTCATTAAATCAACATCATCGGCCGCTCGCGCGGCATGGCCGATGCGCGTCGCCCCCAGTCCCTTGATCGTCTGCCAGATACTCTCCGCTCCGGCCGCCTCTCCAGCATGCACGGTGATTTCCCAGCCTGCTTCTCGCCCAATCCGAAAGTGTTCAACAAACAATTCGCCCGGAAAATTAGCCTCATCTCCGGCCAGATCTAAAGCCACAATGTCATCTTTCTTAGTCAGCAAGGCTTGTAGTTCCTTCATCCCCGCTTCCTGACCATAGGTGCGGCTGATAATTCCGATCAAATTGGTCTTTACGCCAGTATCATCTGCACCCTGCCGGACGCCGTCCACAACCGCTTCCACCACCCCCACCGGGTCGAGGCTGTGCGGCTCGGCCATGAACCCCGGGCTGAAGCGCAGTTCGATGTAATCGATACCTTCATCCTTAGCGATCAACACGTTATCGTACGCGATCCGCCGGCAGGCGTCATAATCCACCAGAATACCCACTGCCCATTTGAATTTCGCCAGGAACGCCATTACGCCAGGTTGTGGTTCAGTCACCTGGACATATGGACGCAGGCCCTCAACATCCTGGGCCGGTAAGGGCAAATCGTATTTTTGTCCCAGTTCCAGAATAGTTTCCAGGCGGACACTGCCCTCAATGTGGCGGTGCAAATCTACCATTGGGAATTTCATGTCGATCATGCCAACTCCTATAGCTTAAGTCATCTAAGTGAATAAGGCAACTGACCACAATCATAATTAATTTACAACAAACAGCCTGTCGTCAATTATAGCCTTTAGCGCTCCACCAATCAATTGGATTTGAACACTTACTCCCAATCTGATACGATCTGGTAAACTTGCCGGAAAGATTCGTGGCAGGTGCTGCCCACCAATGAGGAGAAAAAGCGTTCACATGGATACAATATCCTTCCCCACCGATGATAAAACCACCCTGGCAGACCTGCGCCAGGCAGTCAGTAAATTCGTAGCCGCCCGGGATTGGGAGCAATTTCATTCCGCTAAAAATCTCTCGATGAGCATTGCCATCGAAGCCGCTGAATTGATGGAACATTTCCAATGGTTGACGCTTCGTGAAAGCCTGGATTACCAGGCCAATCCGGACAACCGCCGCGAGATTGCCGAAGAGTTAGCCGACATAATGATCTACTGCCTTAGCTTTGCCAATCAGGCCGATATCGACATCAGTCAGGCAATTTTGGGCAAGCTGCAAAAGAACGAAACTCGCTTTCCACCAGGGAAATAATTCGGTCAATTTCCTCCTTCCTGAATGCTTCACTCGTGGTATTATTACTAAATTGGTAATAAATATCACAATTATGGAGTAAGAAATGACGACAAGTGTAAAATCCCAACCTCCGCTCTTAGAACGCTGGCGCACCGCCCTGGTCACCGGTGATGTATCCAACTTCGATCCAGAACGCACCGACGCGGTCACCAAGTGGCTGATCATCACGCGCGCCAGCGTATTTTCGATGACCTTCACTTCCGGATTGATCGGCGCCCTGCTGGCTGCCGAACACGGCAAAATTGCCTGGCTCCCGGCTATTCTCAGCGTGCTCGGTGTGGTCATCGCCCATGCCTCGAATAATATCCTCAACGATTATACCGACTACCGCAACGGCATCGATACCGAAAACTACCCCCGTACGCAATATGGCATTCACCCCATCCTCGGCGGGCTGGTTACCCCCAACACCTTGCTGGTCGCCGCCCTGATTTTCAATCTGATCGACGCTGCTATCATGGTTTATCTGGCTATCCTGCGCGGACCGGCGATCATCGCCTTTGCCGTCTCCGGCCTCGTGCTCAGTTTGGCCTATACCGGCTTCCTCAAACGCTTCGCCCTGGGAGAATTGACCGCCCTGATCGTTTGGGGGCCGCTGATGATTGGTGGAACTGCCTTCGCGGCTGCCGGTGAGATCACCCCCGCCATCTGGTTGTCCTCCCTGCCCTACGGCCTGATCGTAGCCTCTGTGCTGATCGGCAAGCACACCGACAAGATCACAGCCGATGAAGGCGTCGGCGTAAAATCTGTTCCTGTGCTGCTTGGTGAAAAAGGCGCCCTACTGCTCAATAAGATTATGTTCATTACTTTCTATGTACTGGTGATCGGCCTGGTGACTTTCCGTCTGACCGGTCCCTGGGTTTTGCTTTCTTTCCTGGCCATCCCACGCTTGTTGGAAACCTGGAAAGTTTATTCCGAACCGAAACCAGCGACCAAGCCTGAAGACTGGCCGGTGTGGCCGCTGTGGTATGTCGGCTGGGCAATGTTCTTCAACCGCCGGGCGGGCGAGTTCTTCATCCTTGGCTTGATCTTGAACATCATCGTCCCAAAAATAATCGCTCTCTTTGCCTGAACAAACTGAACATTCAAAGGTCTTCCCAGATGGAAGGCCTTTTAGTTTTAAGGGTAAGACCCTATTCTTGTGGCACGTCTTTAGGTTAGAAAAATATCACTTGAGGATAAACAATGATGAGTTCATTGACTGAATTTCGCAAATCAAAAGACGAGTTTTTCGCCCATAACCAACACAGCCCGCTGACCCCGGCACAGAAGCAAGCCTTCAATGGTCTGAGTTATTTCCCCGAAAATCCGGCGCTGCGCCTGGAAGTAGAAGTTGCCCCATTCCCAGAGCAAGCACACATTCAAATGCAGACTTCCACCGGCGACGTACAAACCTATGCCTGCTTCGGAAAGTTCAGTTTTATAGTAGATGGCACGGAAGCCCAATTGACGATTTACGTCAACGAACACGGCTACTTCCTGCCCTTCGTCGACTCGCAGGCCGGCGAGATCACCTACGGCGCTGGACGCTACCTCGAACCGGAAGAACTTCCCGACGGCAGACTTTTAGTCGATTTCAA
The DNA here is from genome assembly GCA_016935415.1 of Anaerolineales bacterium. Classification (GTDB taxonomy): domain Bacteria; phylum Chloroflexota; class Anaerolineae; order Anaerolineales; family UBA11579; genus JAFGRA01. The sequence continues at coordinate 9,771 of JAFGRA010000232.1, read as the reverse complement.
CCTGGCTTATAACCCCTATTGTGTCTACAACGATATGTGGTCCTGCCCGATTCCCCCGGCAGAGAACCGCATCGCCGTACCAATCCGCGCCGGGGAAAAGAACCCTACCGGAGATTGGATGGGAGCAGAATCACATTAGGGTGTATCGATTCAGATCATTCATCCAGCACTTCGAATACAATTTTCACACTGAACTCCTGGATTATGGCTTCCAACTGGTAGCAGCCCGGGCCGGTGATCATATAGCCGCCGGGATGGCTGGCAATATCCGGCGGATTGGGTGAGAATTCGGCTAATTTACAAACGCGCTTCCATATTTCACACCCCCAGTTTAGTCATCTAATTCCTTGCTCATCATAATATTGGTCGGCTGGAAACCGATCTTTTCATAGAGCGAGATTGCCGGGGAATTGTGCCCAAACACGTGTAAGGAAATCTTGTGGATGCCCAGTTCCAGCACTTTCGCTTCCATGACCTCCAGAGCGCTTGAGGCGTATCCCTGGCGGCGATAGGTCTCATCGATCACGATATCGTATATAAAGGCTTCTGGCGTGTTTCCTTGCTCCCGCACGGCAAACCAGAGCATGCCCACGTTTTCTCCGGCTTCATCATCATGTAACGAATACAGATATTGGTTCTCCGATTGCAGTCCATCCGGTAGCAATTGGGAAACCTGCTCCCTGGCGCGCTCCAACGCCTCTTCCGGTTTCCAATTGCCGGTTTTCACGTGCTCCTGGGCATAATCCATAAGTTGATTTTCGATATACGCATCATAAATGTCCTGGGTCATGGGGATAAGTTTGAGCATTTGTGCGTTCCTCCAATTCGTGATTATCATCTATTTTACACAAAAAAAGCCTCCCGTGTCACCACGAGAGGCGCTCTCATTCTAATCTTATAAACTATTTTTTACGGCTAAAACATCATCTGATTGACTTCGTGAATGGTAGCCTCGGGCGGGCGCAAATCTTCTTCCTTCATACGATTGAGGGCACGATCACGCGGCAAGTTGAACAGATCGGGCAGGCTGGGGCGGCCGGTATCCACATAGATCAAGCCGGTCAGCAGCACTTCCTCACGATTGGCTTCTTCGACGACTTGCATCGCCTGCCAGCGGTCGGTGGGATCATAGTCGCGATCCAATTTCTTCAAGACCATCGAGGAACCATCATGTAGTTCTACCTGCATGGTTGAACCTTGTGGGAATTCCTCTTGCAAAATGATCTCATCTTCAATAGGCACGTAAGTAAAGTCATGCAGCGGTTCTTCGTGCTCCTTGCCCCAGCTATAGGAGTGGCGCGAGTCGTAGTGATTGTTGAAGGTCACACACGGGCTGATAATGTCCAGGATCGCCAGGCCATCGTGGCTGAGGGCAGCTTTGATCAGTTCCTTAACCTGCTTGGAATCACCCGCGAAAGAGCGCGCCACGAAGGTCGCGTTTGATGCCAGGGCCTCAAAGACGATATCGATTGCCATATAGGGGTTGATGCCTTGGCCTTTCAGTTGCAAGCCGCGCTCGGCTGTTGCCGAGAACTGGCCCTTGGTCAATCCATACACGCCGTTATTCTCAACGATGTAAACCAATGGTAGGTTACGGCGCAGCACATGCTTGAACTGCCCCATCCCGATGTTGGTTGTGTCACCGTCACCACTGACCGCAATCCCTTTTACAGTCACATCGCCAAACAGCGCCCCGGTTGCAATCGAGGGCATCCGTCCGTGCAAGCTATTGAAACCGAAACTGCGTTCCAGGAAATAGGTTGGGCTTTTGCTCGAGCAGCCAATCCCACTGAATTTGACGATATTCTCTGGGACGACGTCCAGCTCATAGCACGCCGAGATGATCTGATTTGAAATCGAGTTATGCCCGCAGCCGGCACATAGGGTGCTTGGCTTGCCGCGGTAATCATTTTTGTTCAATCCAACTTCATTCACTCTGGTTGACATATTATTTTTGCTCCTCGGCTTGGATCGCTTCCTTCACCCAACGGGCGCTCAACGGCATACCGTCATGTTTGGGTAGCGAGACGAGTTTCTGGCACATATCACAGTTGTCCAGGTTCAGCAACTGGTGCATTTGCCCGTCACGGTTCATTTCGATCACATAAACCCGCTCGTGGGCTTCAATGAATTGGCGTACCTCATCGACAAAGGGGACCGCACGCACGCGCATATAATCGGTCTTGATGCCATCGATTGCCAGCTTATCGCGCGCTTCCCGAATAGCCGGATCGGTAGAGCCGAAAGCGATGATGCCGACCTCGGCCCCATCCATCGTCTCGACGACCGGCTGGGGCATATATTTTTTAGCGGTCTGGAATTTTAGTTTCAGACGCGCCATACCTTTCTCCCAGGCTTCGCTATCTTCCGTATACTGGGCGTACTCGTCATGTCCCGTGCCGCGCGCAAAATACGCTGCCTTAGTGCTGCGGTTACCCAATACGGTGCGGTACGGAATACCATCACCATCCACATCCTTGTAACGCCCCCAACGCTCGGTCATCTTTTCCAGATCCTCTTCCCAGAGCACCTTACCGCGATCCATCGGTTGGTCTGGATAGACGAACGGCTCGGTCATCCAGTGGTTCATGCCCAAATCAAGATCACTGAGCACGAAGACCGGTGTTTGCAAACGTTCGGCGATGTCAAATGATTTCCAACCAAACTGGAAACACTCGTTGACCGAGCCTGGCAACAAGATCACGTTTTCAGTATCGCCGTGCCCCAGGAAATAAGCCTGGGTCAGGTCACCCTGCGATGTGCGGGTTGGCAAACCGGTACTCGGACCAACACGCTGCACATTCCAGAGCACAACCGGCACCTCGGCATAATAAGCTAATCCAACGAACTCAGTCATCAAGCTGATGCCGGGGCCGGAGGTAGATGTCATCGAACGTAACCCGGACCAACCGGCACCAATCGCCATCCCAATCGCGGCCAGTTCGTCTTCAGCCTGCACGATAGCGTAGGTATTGCAATTCTCTTCGCCGGTGGCGCAACGCAGTTCTGGCAACAAAGCGGTCAATGCTTCGGCCAAGCTGGATGCCGGGGTGATCGGATACCAGGAAGCAAATTGCACACCGCCATAAATCGATCCCAAAGCTGCGGCCACATTGCCTTCCGACATTATCAAGTCTTTGGTGGCATCCATCGGTTCAATGTAATACGGATCACTCTTTTCCAGGTTCTCAGCAGCCCATTCGGCTGCCGCTTCGATCACGCCCATATTAAGAGCTATCGCTTTTTGCTTGCCCTTGAAATGGAAATCCAGGGCCAAGCGCAGCATTTCAATATCAATCCCCAACATATGCGCTAATACCCCAACATATGCCATGTTGGCTACGTAATCACGTAAGTTCGAAGGCGCGTCCGAATCTTTGGCTAACTGCTTAGCCGGAATGGGGTATACCGATATATCGTCACGAGTAACGGCCAGTTTGATATCGTCGGCGTAATAGAATGCCCCACCCGGCACGACACTCTCCAGGTCCTGTTGGAAGGTATCGAAGTTCATCGCCACCACGATCTCATTGGTTTCAGAACGTGCAGTGTAACCATCTTTACTGACACGGATGGTATACCAGGTAGGCAATCCCTGAATGTTGGATGGGAACAGGTTCTTTCCGGATACTGGAATGCCCATCTTGAATAACGCCCGTAGTAAGGTCAGATTCGAGGTCTGGCTGCCGGAGCCGTTCTTGGTACCGACGGTCATGGAAAAATCGTTGACCACTCGCCGGGCTTCCGACTGGACTTCTTTTACTATGGGTTCAACTGTCATGACTTCTCCTTTATAGAAAAATTATCGCAATGACCTATTCAATCATTGCGATCTTCAAACCGAGGTATTAGATGTATTAGGTCCATATGCTGCAATAACTCCGTGTAGCTGGTGTCGTAATCGTCAGCACATATGGCCTCGACCATACGCTGGTGATACTCCCAGACTTTACGCAAGTATTCCAAGCCGTGATAACGGCTGTAACCAACTTCTTCGTACGCGTCCCAATAGGCTTCCATCAAGCCAAGCACAAAGGGGTTTTCAAGGCGGCGGAAGATCAACAAGTGTAGTTCGCGGTGTTCGCGGTGTGGTAACTGGATCGGCTCACCCTCCAATTTTGCCCAGGCACTGGCAACCAGTTTCTGCAACACCTGTTTATCCCTATCGGTGAGCAAGCGTACCGCGCTGTGCCAGTAGCAGGCTTCCACGTGGTTGCGCAAATCGGCAAACGCGTCGAAATTGGCGCGGTCGCGGGCAATTGCATAAGAGAGCGACTCGCGCACGGCGGGCGCAAAAGTATACGGCTGGCGGCGAATGCCGGTTCGCGGCCGCACCTCGACGAATCCCAAAACCTTAGCAACTTCCAATTGCTCGCGCAAAGTGGAAATGCTAACCCCGGTTTGTTTGCTTAATTCACTCAGAGAGGGAGCGCGTTCAGGATCATCCCCATTACCGCAGTTCTCGTCTTCGGATAGAAATTCGATCAGATTGAATTTATTTCGGGACCGGGCCATAAAGTACCACGCGTCTCTTTCTAATAAGCCTGCACATTTATCAGATCATTCAGATTAATGTTAATATTACAGCTTCACTCCAATTAAGTCAAGTACCTTAATATTAAAAATATCTCACCTATCCAACAGCCGCTACAAGATCATTTTGATACCGATATTTCTGGTAAAATAATAATGCCCATTTTTAAATAATACGCAGCCATTTCAACTAACCCCTAAAGCAGCAGGGAAATTCGACTATTCATATTTAACAGCTCTCACAAACAAGCTCTGATATCACCCTGCTTAACCCTGGCATCATTCCACGAACAGTTCCACTCAAACCAGATATTTTTCAATACTTTTATTGACCAGCACCACATACGATTGGATGACAAGTATGACAATTGCTGCTCCTACTTCTGCCATCAACCTGGCGCTTGATTGGCTAACCGATTCCAAGGTGCGCGTCGTTGCTCCCCAGCAAGCTCCCAACGGAGGCTACTATCAGGGTTACGATTGGCAGGCACACAGTTATACTTTTGTCTACAGCAAAGTCAGCGGCTATGCCATCAGTTTATTGTTAAATGCTTATCGCTGGAAACAGGACGAAGCATATCTGACCGCGGCCCAGGATGCCGCCAGATTCATCCTAAAAACGCAAAATCATTCTGCCACGTACGATCAACAGGGGGCCGTTCCCCAGGGATTGAAGGATGACGAATATCGAATTCTCCCGAAATTCAACAGCTTTGATACTGCCGTCTGCTTGCAGGGCCTACTGGATTTGTATACCTGGAAAAAGCATCCCAAGATGCTTGAAGCATGTTTGGAGATGGGCAACTGGCTGCTGAACATGCAGTTTGAAGATGGTGCATTTCAAGCCGCATACTCTCCCGACGCTGAAAAAGCCGAACAAATCGATAGCTCACTTCACCATCCCCGCGGCAGCCTACACGCCAAACATGCCATCAGCCTGTTCAAGCTCTACCAATACACCGAGGATCAACGTTTCGAATCCGCCGCACTGAATGTGTGTGATTGGGTACTCAATCTGCAACATCGCAATGGCTCATTCCGCGTTGCAGAACACACGCCCTGGATCGATACACATACCCACTGTCTGGCAACCGAAGGACTGCTTTACGCCTATTTCATCACCAAAGCAGAGCGTTATCGCGAGGCTGCCCGCAGGGCTGGAGACTGGCTGCTGAAAGCCCAAAACCGCGACGGTTCACTGAGCATGACGTACAAAAAGCGAATTTGGCACAAGGGAGGTCACTTCCCCGACACCTTATTCCCAAAACATATTACTGATGCTACCGCCCAGGCGATCCGCATCTGGTTGATTCTCTACTGCCGCTACGGAAAGGCCCGCTACCTTAATGCCAGCCGCAAAGCCGGGGGATTCTTGCTGCGCATGCAGTGCACGCAGGCCGATGATTCCAATAAAATTGGCGGATTCTATTACGCATCCGGTCATCCGGTCATATATACGTGCAGTACCCAATTTGCCACCGCAGCATTATTCGGTTTGCATAACGTGTACCGCACAGACAATTATCGCTCGATGATGGAGGAATTGTTCTAGGACAGTCGGGCAGTCAGGATAGTCTGATAGTCAATTTATCTTCAGTCAACTAGCCGTCAGAAAAAATTTTCGAATTAGACCGCGATGTGGCAGTGGCAGGCAACCCACTTTTCAACACCGGCTTCGTCTCCCCTCACTTCCTATTCAAAGAACCGCGGCAATTCATTTAGCGCTTTTGCCAGTCTCGCCCCGGGCCAGGCGAGCAGCGAGCCATCAACGAGATACATGCGATTATGTTTCGCTGCTGGAGTTGTACTCATCGACTGCATATAAGCGCGTTTATGCGCCAGGTCGAAGGCAAAGGGTTCGCTGGGCAAGAAAATAATTTCTGGTTCCGCCGCCAGGATTTCTTCCAAGATCACGCGTGGGAAGCGCGTGTCGCGCTCGCCAGGGTCTTCTGCTTCCGTCAACCCCATGTCTGCCGAAAGCGGATAACTGCGTTGGCGCTCAGCGAAAATATTGATGCCCCCCAAAGTGGTCAACAGGTCACTCAGATACGTATCCTCATTGGCCGTCATCCACCATTGCACGCCATCGGTTTCATCTGCCCAAATCGGGCAAAAGAAGCGCTTTGGCTCCTGACTCTCGGCCGCTCGCTTGGCCCAATCCAACGCGGCCTGCAAGGTCGCCACTTGCATTGCTGCCCGGTCGGTATGGTAAATCGCCAGCAGGTCACGCAGCAAATCCAAACCCGCATCGACTGTGTGCGGGAAAGAGACCCATATCCGAACACCAGCCTCTAGCAATTCTTCAGCGGTTGCGCGCATATTTTCATCTTTATCCATAAAAACCAGATCAGGCTGCAAGGCAACAACCTTCTCGACATCCGGGTTCTTGGTCCCACCCAGGCGCAGCAGATGATTAAGCTGTCCCTGAGGATAGATGCAATAATCGGTAATGCCAACGACGGTTTCACCGAAGCCAAGCACGAACAGGCTCTCCGTGATCGAAGGTACCAGCGAGACAACCCGCTTGGGCGGTGTTGGCAAATCCGGGATTTCGGTTAACGCTTCTAATTCCATATCTTTCCTTTTGTAATACTTGGTTATAATTATTTTTACCACAACTCAACAGAGATCACAAAGCAAATAAAAACCGGTTACCTAAAAAGTAACCGGTCATCGATCATATTGAGCAAAGCACAGCCTATTTTTTAGCTTCGCCCTTGCCGCAGTCGCATTCGCCATTTTCGTGTTTATCACACGGTTCCTGGGCTTTCTTTTCCAGCGCCTTGAGTTCTTCCCACGGCTGAATCTCGTCTTTCAAGAATTCCTTCACAGTACCTTCGCCGTCACTCAGGCGCACGATCACAGCCTGCTTCAAGGGGATAATATCGAGCACCTTCCCTTCACCAAGCGGCGTGAGTACACGCTTGCGGCGCTTGGGAAGCTGCTTGCGGGCTTCGACGTACTGCTCGTACTCGTAGATCAAGCAGCAGCGCAGCCGCCCGCACATCCCGGTGATCTCAGATGGGTCCAGAGAAATGCCCTGTGCCTTTGCCATGCGGATCGAGATTGGACTGAATTCGGTCAAGAATTTGGAGCAGCAGCGATTCGCCATCCCGCACGCCCCCATTCCACCAATAATCTTGGCAACATCACGCGGGCCAATCCGGCGCATTTCAATGCGTACGCCGCGGTTATCCTTCTGCATCGCTTTAATCAAGCGCGTCAGATTAATATCTTCTTCGCCTTCACTGCTGTATAGAAAAGTCAAACGGTCTCCGTCAAAACTATATTCTGCTTTGACAATCTTGACCCCTTCATAGTCCATTTCAGATGCTTTGGCGCGGCAATCAACCATCACGGCCAATTCCTTCTGCTCCAGTTCCTGCTTGATGAGCAGATCACGCGCCGTTGCCTTGCGCTGAATGTGCTTCCAACTACCTTTAGGCGGCTGGGGCGGGTCCTCGATAAAAGCGATCACCTGGCCGATCTGCCTGCCGCGGCTGGTTTCGACGACAGCAAAATCACCAGGCTGGATATCTTCTGCATCCTTTGCATCGAAATGATACAATTTTCCAATTTTTTGAAAACGAATACCAACAATTTTTTCCATAGGACCTTATTTTAACGTAGAAACATGTCTTTGACCAATAAAAAACCTTGCGGACTGCATCGACGAAAGATGATAGCCTGCCCCACTCCTCCACAAGGGCCGTAACTCCGCAAGGTTTCTTATTGTACCAGACAATTATTCGCTATAATTTCATTCCTTCTCTTGCATGAATACCTTAATCCCATACCGTTCATCCACCACGCGTGCGCTGGCCGGGTACCGCAAGCACATCCCCGTCATCCAAGCATCGCCCACCGCACCCACAAAATTGAACGCTAACATGGTCAACAACCCCGTTACCAACGGACCGGGCAGCGGCCAGATGAATGGTAATAAACCCAGTCCAGAAACCACCAATACCGGAGCCAACGCCACCACGATGAACTGGTTGCGCGTAAAGGCATGTCCATGGGAAGTCGCATAGACTACGCCGTGCTCCCAATCAACCCCGTACTGCGGTTTCGCCCTAAATAGAATCATGAACACCCCATGTGTTCCTTCATGAAGAACGACCATCAACACCATTCCCAAGGCAATCGCAAGTAGTGTCCAAAATATCTGTCGCCCCTCGAAACCATAGCTGAGTCGCACCTGCGGCGAAATCCATACAGCCAGGCGCGCGAATCCAATGTAAACCAGCGGCACGACCAGCAGCCCAAGCAAACTCACGCGGATCAGTGTCCGCCGGTGGACGCGCATATCCCAGCGGTATGCCTCCCGGTAGCCGGGAAGTTGTGCAGGTGCATCTTGGGAATCGATCATCAGGGCTGCACAAGCGTACTCAAGGTTACCGTCTCGCAGCGAAAGCCATCATCGACGCACACATCCATCTCACCAGAATAAGCCCCTTCCGCCTGTCCGACCAACTGAATGCGCACAACAAGCTCTTCCCCCGCGTCGATTTCACGCTCGAACATGTAACTGCGGAAATCCCCCATCTCATACGCATTCATCTCCTCATAATCCGGGAACGTGCTCACCACATCAATGCCTTGAAGATAATCATCGGTGAAATCAATCGAGTAGAGCAACTGCGCATCATCTGCCAGGTTTTCCAGGGTAACCTCAACCGTAAATTCTTCCCCTGTTTTTACCTGATGCGGAGCATCAACCGAAATTTCAATCTCTTGCGGGCCTTCGTTTGCCCCTCTCCAAACCGCACCGCCGCCGAACAAGAGAAAAAGGCCCAGGCAGATACATAGGATCACCAGGATCACTGCTAAAGCAATGCCAACACCAATAACCACTTTCTTGCTTGATTCCATAGCAACCTCTCGCAGCCGAGAACAATAATAATGCCATTAATTATATCCTAGTCGCCACATCCGTCACTTGAAATCAAGTCTCTGTTTGGGCGTGATAAAATTCAATTAAATTTTTCGTAAAGGAGCTTCCACCATGTTCATGACCCCGCGCCAACGCGTTTTGGCCGCCATCAATCACGAGGAGCCTGACCGCGTTCCAATCGTGCTTGGAGAAAGTAATGCCACCGGCATCAAAATGAAACCCTATCAGGGGTTGAAAACTTTACTGGGAATCGATGCCCCAGATGAATATATCTACGAATGGCCGGAATTGGGCACCGCCAAAATCGATGAGGCCACCATGCAGCGCCTGCACAGCGACGT
>JAFGRA010000231.1 GCA_016935415.1 Anaerolineales bacterium | reverse complement strand
AGACCAAGCGGCAGGGGCGGGGAGTAGGAGAAAATAACATCGGGCCTGCCAGCGGCCAGCCCGCCCAACACAGCAAACATCGCGAAGGTAGCAAAGTTCAGCGCGCGCGCCCAGAACGAGCGGCTCGGCGAGATATACGACCAGACCTGGAAAACCCGCACGCCCTGCTCTTCTCGCTTTGAAAGAAGAGCATTGCGGTAGCCAGGAAAAACGCGACCTAATGGATAAGAAGGGGCGGTTGTAACGAAATTAACGGTGTGCCCGCGTTGAACCAAATCAGCAGCCAGCTCGGTCGCCAGGACCGCGCCGCTGACTTCTTCAGGGTAGTAATGTTGGGCAAGAATAAGAATATTCATTCTAAAGTTTTCAAATTTGTTATCAAGTTTAAACTTTTCCTACCAACCGGGCAGGGTTTCCAAAAACGATCGTTCCTGGTTTCACATCCGTCGTGACGACACTACCCGTACCAATCACGCTCCCTGAGCCCACTGTAACCCCTCGCAAAATATAACTACTGGCGCCAATAAACACGTTATCTTCAATCGTAGTAGGAGCAGATTGACCCTTGTTAGGACTGCGCAGGCGTTCCTCAGGATTAGATGGGTGAAAGTCACTGTCCATGACGGTTGTATTTGCGCCAATTGTTACATTGTTTCCAATTTTGATTCGTTCCGTCGCGCAAATCGCCCCACCACTCATACTAAAATGGCTGCCAATCTCCAAAACAGCGCCGGCCTGATATGTGCATAAAATCACGGGGTGGTTGACTCCAAAAGGATTGGATCTCACGCTCGAACGCAGCTGCAAATTATCCCCAATCTTTATCTCGGAATCCCGATTCTTCTGAACGATGGGTAAACCGTAAAATCGCCAGCTATTTCCCCAGGGAATATCATTCAGCGCGAAGATCAAACGCGCAGCCGGGTAACAATAGAAGCTGGTAATATAATTCCAGACTTTCCAGGGTGTTTTAAGCGCCCGAAAGACCAGGGAAAAGTTGTTCCTCATTGGGACTGTAATACCTCTGCCAGTGTTACCAGAATCAGTTCAACGTTCAGCATTTCTACGATCTGCTGATCATCAAAGAAAATTCCAAATTCCTCTTCAAGGGCCAGCACCAGATTAAGCTGTTTCAGCGAATCCCAACCTTCGATGTTATCAGGCGACGAATTTACATCGACCAAGCCAAGTGGCACACCCATCACATTACTTACAACCTTAAAAACTCGCTGTTTAATCTCTAAACTCTCACTCATATTCTCTCCGTGCTAGGAAAACCGTCAAAACGGATATCCCTGTAAAATTCAGGATTTTGTCTCTGGTAATGGTTCAGGTTATATTGGTAGGATTTCCCTTCACTCTCAAGGTCTTCCAGGCCCGCAAACCCCTGCGAAGGGTAAAATCCTTCAACCTGGGCATTCTTTTTGGTGGGATAGTAGAACCCTATGGCTGTGCTGCAGCCGCGCATTTTTGCCAGGCTCAGGCAGGTATTTAATAATACCTCTTCTGCTTTTCGCCCCAACGCCCGGCAAGAGAACAAGAAGGTGTCGATCAGGGCTTTTCCGTCCTCGTACTGCACAATACAAGCGCCCACAATACCCAAATCTCCAAAACGATCACCTAATTTCAAGCACAGAACATCGTTGTCATCGCTTTCCACAAAAGCTTGAATTTCGGCTTCACTGTATCTTTTTGTGGTCAGGTTGAACTGGTTGGTTTTTTGGGTTAACTGCGCGATCCGCGGAATGGTGAATGCATCCCCCAGGCGAATTTCGGCGACAAGCTCCAGCGACCGATAATAACTATCCAAATCAGTCGCATTGGAAAGCATCTGTTTTCTGGATGCTTCTGCTTTGTATGCCTGGCCGCGAAACTTATCTTCGGATGTAATTGTCAGGGTGTCGAACCAGCCGGGTGAAATCAGTTCATCACTAGAAAACAACGCCCTCTCTACCGGTAAATGTAAAGCGGTCACTTCGGGCAATTCATGGCGAATCAGATTTATCTCAAACTCGCTGTCGTCTGCGAAAACAATACTATCCAGGCCAATATTCAAATCCGCAGCGATTTGACGCAAATTCGTGGCTTTGTCCTGCCAGTTAATTTGAGCAGCGGCAATATGTTCTTCGCGCAGCGCCATATCCGGATGCTTTTGAAATACATCCCAAACATCCGCCGGGTTATTCTTGCTACACAAAGCCAGGATAATCCCCCGGTGGTATAAATTCAGGATAGTTTGTTGGAATTCATAATATATGGAACCGGGGTATGTTTTGCCAAGTTTAATGCCGGCCAACCCATCCTCGCCCACAACACCTCCCCATAACACATTATCACAATCCAGCACCAGGCATTTCTTGTTTTTCCCTTTAAGGGCGCGAATGTATTTGAAATCTTCCGCCGCAATCTCTGCCAGGGCCTCGCGCGTATAAGGCGAATGAGCAAGATACCAGTAACGGGGATCATAATATCGAGCCATCCCCAATCTGATCAAGCTAACGTTTACATCAACAAAGTATGCGTTGCTGTGTTGAGCCAGGCTGTCTTTTAATATTTGATTGAGGTCGTGAATTACAGCCGTCTGCCCGAAAGCGCTTTGACTGTCGTAGATTCCCAGCGATGGATAAACTGGCATTTCAAATCCATGCCACAAGATCATCGCGTGGGTCTTAGCGCGGATTCCGCTTAATACATCATGAATGTATTGCGCCAGGCGCTGCTTCTCTTTTTGAATTTGCGCGATATCGAACTGGTTATATCCTTTTGCCAGACCCCAGGATAATGTTTCCAGTTTGGTAAAGATCAGCACCGCGTCCGCCTGGGACGCCAGCGGACTGGAATTTTCTTCGACTGCCTCCAGATACACGTTATCATAATTTCCAAAATGCACTTCGGCATTCAGACCGGCCAGATAGGCAAAATAACGCAAATAGGGTTCAATCGGTTCCAGGGTGATATTTCGCAGGACCACCAGGCGTAACTTCGGGAGCCCGCCGATAAGCGCCTGATCCGCGTTTAGGATTTCCTGTATCTGAGAATATGTCTTCATCGAGGTCTACCTGAACAACCTACTGCATGACAATCCCACCGGCGACACGAATGGTCTCACCGGTGATATATTCGGCAGCGGGGCTCAACAAGAACGAAACGGTATTGGCCACGTCTTTCGCTTCGGCCAAACGCCGGAGGGGCGCATTTGCTTTCGATAACAGGCGTGCTTTTTCCGGCAAGTGGGAGGTTCGCTCGGTCAGTGTCATCCCGGGTGAGACCACGTTGACCCGGATACCCTTGGGGCCATACTCAACGGCCAGGGAACGCGCCAGCGCGGAGAGAGCTGATTTTGCCACGACATAATCTAACTGATGAAGTGGGGGAACGCCATCCGCCGCGATTGAGCCAATAAAGACAATGGCGCCGCTTTTTTGCTCCAGCATTCCTGGCAGAAATACGCTGGCGCAGTGATAAGCGCCCTTGATTTGCACATCCAATTGATGTTGAATCGCTTCCCAGGGCAGATCTTCGAAAGGCTTTAAAGCGCTCTCCGGGGCGGCGCAAAACACCAGCATATCGACCCTGCCTGCGGCGGCCTGGGTTCGGGACAGCAAGTTTTCAACATCCTCACGGCAAGACACATCTGCCTGGAAAGCAAGCGCCTTGCCGCCGGCTTCTTCAATTTCCGCCACCAGGCGCTTTGCCTCTATATCGGAACGATGGTAATTTACAATGACGGTGTAACCATCCTGCGCCAGGCGGCGAGCGCTTGCCGCGCCAATGCCCCGGCTGCCACCAATGACCAAAACAACTTTTGGGCTATTTTGTGACATGCTTTCGTCCTCTTCTAAAACAAGCATTTTTACTTTCGCCTCACCAGTCACCAGCTTTTGCCCCATCTGGTTGGTTATCTCCACATCCAGGACAAGCGTGCGGGTGGAGGGAGATTTCTGCTTCACGCTGGATTTCACCTGAAGCGTATCGCCCACGTAGGCTGGATGGATGAATTCCAACGTTTGCGAGGTCCACAAGGCCCCTTGCCCCGGCATCAGCATACCAATCATCGTGGAAATGAACGAAGCCGAAAGCATACCATACACAACCGGCTTACCGTAGGAAACTCGCCGGGCAAATCCTTCGTCCAGGTGCAGGGGATTTAGATCCCCGGTCAACTGCGCAAAGGCTTGCACATCTTCCTGCGTAATCAAGCGGCTGAAGGCTGCTTCATCGCCTACCTGAATTTCTTCGAACTTCAAGACTCGACTGGTTTTGGGAAACATAATATTAAGCTGTTTTACTTCTTTAGATAATCTTTCAAAAGGCCCTGGCAAAAATCAACCAGGCCTGCCGCCACTTTCATCTGGTCAAACTCGGTCAGGGCCAGCTTTTCGGCGTTCTGGCCCATCTGCCGGCGCAGGTCAGCGTCAGCCATCAGCCGCTCGAGGCCGGCGGCCACGGCCGGGGCCTCCGGCGCGACCACCAACCCGGCCTGGGCTTCTGCCACTTCGGGCAGGTGGCAGCCCGGGGTCAGCACGACCGGGACGCCATACCCCAGCGCTTCGATCACCGCAGTCGGGACGCCCTCGCTGTAGGAGGGCAGGGTAAAGATGGCCGCGTTCTGCAGCAAAGCGGTCTTCAAATCGCCCGAAACCAGCCCCACAAACCGGACCGTATTCCGCAGCCCCAACCGGTCCACCGCCTGGCGCAGTACCTGCAAATACCCATTTTCGTCTGGCCCGGCAATCACCAGCCGCCAGCCGGGGTATTGGTTTGTGAGCTGCGCCCAGGCTTCCAGCAAAATATCCAGACCCTTTTTGGGATGCAGGCGTGACATGAAGAAAACGTAGGGCGCTCCGGCCATTTCTGGCCAGGCCTGGGCAATGCGCGCCCGGGGCTGATCCAGGCGCGGCAGCGGGAACAGCAGGGCATTGCGAGCGATAAAGGCCGGCTGCGACAGCCCCATGGCGCGCGCCTGCGCGACTTCATCCTGGCTGAGGGCAATGATACCCGCCGCCCGCTTTAAGCTGCCCTTCTCCACCAGGTGCCAGTAAGGCAGCTTTTTGATGCGGCGGTAATTCAGCGCCCACGGGTCGAGACTGCCGTGCAGAAAGGCCAGGTAAGGCTTACCAAGCTTCCGGCACATTTGCGGAACCTTCCAGCTGAAGTACGTCCATGTTCCATGGACGATCACCACGTCGAATTCTTTCAAATGGGATCCCAGCCAGGCGGACAGCTTCGGCGCGTAATAGTAAGTGGGCGGCAGCCAGCGCCGAGAGCGGCGCAGGTAAACTGCCGGAACGCCCTGCTCGTCGACTTCCAGCACATCTGCCACGCCCGGCAGCGCCACATCCCGGTCCAGCTCGCCGTTGGTCGTGAGCACAGTGACCGCACTGCGCGACAAAAGCGCCTGGCTCAGGCGGTGGGCCACCGGGGCCGGCCCGCCGGTCTGCGTGGCGCGGATGTAGTACGGGATGGCCTGTAAAAAATTGATTTTATCGCTCATATCAGTTCTGCGGGCTTTGTTCGTTTTGTGTGGTCGACGGGTGTCGACCACACAAAACGATACAAGAATAAAACAAGGATTTCTATGGAAGCACCAGCGGCAAGGGCCAGAAATGGAACCGCCGCCGGCGGGCATGCGCGCTGGCCGCTTCGGCAGCCGCGAGCAGGTTTTCAGCAAAAACCCGCGGCGAATAGGCCTGGATATGCGTCTGGGCGGCCTGCCCCAGCCCGCGCAGATCCAGCTCGCCGCGGCTGCATTTTACCATCAGGTTAGAAAGCGCAGTTTCGTCGGATGGGTCGAAGGCATAACCGGTCACCCCATCCAGGACCAGGTCCGGGACGCAGCCGCACACCCGGCTGACCAGGACCGGCAGCCCGGCCGCCATGGCCTCGTTGACCACCAGCCCCCACTGCTCCGAATATCCGCTCGCCAGGATGAAGACCGACGCCAGGCCATAGATGGGAGCCATCTGGTCAGCCGAGAGATAACCCAGGAAGCGCACCTGCCGGGCCAGGCCCAGCGCCTGCGCCAGCGCCTCCAGTTCAGCGCGCAGCGGCCCATCGCCCACAACCACCAGCGGCCAGGGGGATTCTTCGCCAGCCGCGTAACGCGCGTAGGCCCGCAGCAGGCCGGCCACGTTTTTCTTGGGCACCAGGCGGGAGGCCGTCAGGAAATAATGTTCGGGCAGGCCGAACTCTTCCCGCCGCTGCTGGGGTTGGATGTGGCAGCGGCCCGCCCAGGCGGACCAGAAATCGTTATCCACCACATCGTAGGCGCGAAAGACACGCTCGGGCGGCATTCCCAGGGCATTCAGGTACTGGGCCTGCAGCCTTCCTGCCGACTGGGCCGTATCGAAGGCAGCCAGCAGGCGGCGTTTGAGAGTCTCTTTCCAAAACACGCGCCGAAAATCCTGCTGCTGGCTGTCAGTCATCAAAACCGCCCCACGCCCTCTGCGGCGGCACCAGCCCAGCGCGGCCAGCGCCACGCGGCTGTCGTAACCGGCGATCGCCACCACATCGGGGTCGATCTCCTGCAAAGCGGCCACCATCCGGCGGGCCATGCGTGGCGAATGCATGTCTTCCTGCACGGTATCCGCCAGCACGCGCAGCGACCCATTTAGCAAATGCTGGTAGCCGAGGACCGGGAACTCCGGCGCGCCGGGGCGGATGGCAATCGGGAAGACCTCGTCCCCGCGCTGCCCGGCCAGGCAAGCGGCGGCCTGGATGCGCGCCACGTGATAGTGCAAAAAATCCAGCCAGAACAGCGCGATACGCATCAGGCCTCTTGTTTGACAGCGCTTGCCCAAAGCTGGCGGCGGTTAAGCGCCGCGCCGGCCAGCCAGCCGGTGGCTTTCCGCAGCCAGGGGAAAGGCAGCATACGCCGCGCGATGGGCAGCGGCGGCATGGCGTCGGTGATCACCCGCACCTCCTGGGGCACAAAGCCAGCCTCGACCAGCAGGTTGCCCAGGTTCTGCGGCGTCCAGGCATACAGGTGGAAGTGGATATCGTTGGGATGATAGCGGTGGTGGTGGCGGGCGCGCCAGTCATCCAGCGGGAGCAGCAAAAGGAGCTTCCCATCCGGCCGCAGCAAAGGCCGCATGGCCTTCAGGGCCAGGAGCGGGGACGGCACATGCTCGAGGGCGTGGCTGGAAAGGATGCAGTCGAAGGCCCGCCCACCCGGGATGTCTTCCAGGGATGGATAGACATCGATGCCCTGGCGCTGGACCTCCTGGCGCGCAGCCGGGTTGATCTCAACGCCAGTTTTGGAACCCACCGGCAGCCCGGCCAGCAGGTAGCCACCGCCGCAGCCGAAATCGAGCACGCTGCCGGCTGGTTTTAGATGGGGCAGCCAGAAGGGCAGGTTCCACTGCACCGAAAGCTGCCCGCCGGTTTTCTGCCCGGCGAAGTACCGCTCGCCGGCCTCGCCCAGGTAATGTTCGCTGCGGCCGTAGCTTTCCAATTTACTTTTGTCCACTTCGCTCATCGGGTCACTCCTACAGGAACCTGGCTCGCCAACCGCCGCCGGCGGACCTTGGGCGCCAAAAACCACAATACCAGGGCCGGCAACGCCAGGATT
>JAFGRA010000031.1 GCA_016935415.1 Anaerolineales bacterium | reverse complement strand
GGCAGGCCAACGGCCACAAGCCCAGGTTGACGACCGTGGCGTTGCAGCCTACCCCGCTGGCGTACTGCACCCCACGCAACTGCGCCCGGTGCAGTTCGGGCAAGCCGTAGACAAAGCGTTCCAGCCATTCCGGAGCCGGATGTGCACTGCCGTACCAGGTCTCGTACAGCGCCGGGTCGCGCAGCCGGAAATCGGCTGAAAGGTCTATGATGCGCTCGCCGATGGCGGCATACTGCTCAATATTGCGAGCGGCTTCACCGTGTGGCAGCGCCAGGAAGAGTAAGTCGCAAGGTTCGAGCGCGTCCACGGTGGTGAACTTTAGCGTGGTCACACTGCGCAGATTAGGATGGGCGCTGTGCAGGTACTTCCCGGCATACTGGCGCGAGGTCACCTGGGCCACCTCCACCTCCGGGTGCCGCAATAACAACCGCAGCAGTTCGCCGCCGGTGTAGCCCGAGCCACCGATGATGCTTACGCGTGTCGTCATCAGTCACCTACCCACGCACGCCGATCAGGGTGCGCCCGTTGGACTGCCAGGTAAGTTGCCGCTCGGTGTTCTGCCCAACGGAGAGCACGTAGTCGATCATGCGGTCTGGGATGGATACACCAGTCGGCTCGATGCTGTTGCGGAATTCCATCGTGTGGTTGACCTCATTGACCAGCAATTGGCCGTCAGCGGTTTCCATCAGGTCGACAGCCAGCATGCCGCCGCCTACAGCCTGAGCCGCCAGGCACGAGAGCCGGTCGATCTCCGGCGTGATCGGGCAATTGGCCGATTGCCCGCCGCGCGCCGTGTTGGTGATCCAGTGTTCTGAGGTGCGCATGATCCCGCAGATGGTTTCATCACCGACCACAAAAGTACGAATGTCGCGCCCGCCCTTATCGATGTATTTCTGGATGTAGAAAATGGAATGCTGGTAAGAACCCAACGTGGCCTTGTGTTCGAGGATCGCTTCGGCCGCGTCGCGGTCGTTGATCTTGGACAGCAAGCGCCCCCACGAGCCGACCACCGGCTTGAGCACCACCGGGTAGTCCATCGCTTCGATCGCTTCCAGGGCACTTTCGGCAGTAAAGGCCACGCGCGTTTCCGGCCCGGGCACGCCCGCCGCGGTCAGCGCCAGCGTGGTTTGCAGCTTGTCGCCGCATAAGGCGACTACGTTCGCCTCATTCACACAGGGGACACCCAACGTGCCCAGTACTTGCAGCGCCGCCAGCGACTGCGACTGGCTGACGCAGCGATCCAGGATCACATCGAAACGCTGCCAGTCGTGCCCATCTTCCAGGTTGAAGGATACTTCGCGTACGTCGACCAGTTCATAGGACAGGTCGCGCCGTTCCAGCGCCTGGATAATAAGCTTCTCCTCAACTCGAATTCTCGAATACAGTATGCCGATATGAGTCATGTTATTTCTCCTTTTCAAACCCCTTCCCGGCCTAGGGCCACCCTTCCTCTTGAAAAGGGGCAGGGGCAAGGATGAGGCTATGCAATCATTATTATTCCATCTAGATATAAGACACAGCGTTCATTGCAATTTGCAATCTATAATTTACAGGCCACAGATCACACTCGCAGCACCACCTGCATCCTGCACCTTTTCTACTCTCCCCAATCTTCCTCGATCTCCGGTGCCATTTCGATGCGTAATGGATCAAGCTCAATCACTTCCAACTCCACGCCGCAGTCCGGGCAGGTCACGATCTCGCCCAGCATCACGTCTTGTTCCAACTCCACTTGGCCCCCACACTCGATACAAGTTACATCCGTCATGATTTACTCCTTTTTGATTATGATTACTCGGACAAAATAAAAAAGCAGGCTTACCGGATCATCTGGTAAGCCTGCCTGGTTGCCATAAACTGTTGCGGTCAACACAAAGCAAAAAAGACCAGATGTCCATCCGGCGGATTCTTTTTGGCTTTGCTTTTCATTTCGCAGACGATCAATATATTCAACATAAGTTAATTCCGTATACAAAAAATCCCTCACCGGGTCTGGTGAGGGATGAACTCTCTTCTACTTGGTCAGCAGGCAAGCAATCACAACCAGACTACCGGTCGGTAGTTGTGGATTTTTTGCCTTTTTTGGTGAAGATGCTGACGCGAATTGTAATCATGGGGGGCATTTTAGGCGATAGTGCCGGGATTGTCAAGCTTTTCACATAAAAATACTGCGTTGAGAATTTATGGGAAGTGTGATGTGCAGGTAATTTAATTAGAATAACAAAATCCCTCAGCAGACTACTACTCAGTCAGAGAGAAAAAGATGGATAGGAACTTGCACCATTAGAGCACAAGCAAAGGAGGCTCTGAGATGGCAAGGAAGAAATACCACGTCAATTTGGAAGAAGAAGAACGGCAAAGACTGCAAGAACTAACCAGCAAAGGCACACTGAAAGCCCGCAAATTCAAAAGGGCGCTGATCCTGCTGAAGGCCGACCAGGGCATGCAGGATGCCCAGATCATGCGAGCCGTGAGTGTCAGTCGAGCGGATCCGCAAACGTTACGTAGAAGGTGGTTTGGACAGCGCATTGAATGAGGATCCAAGACCTGGACAAGCTCGCAAACTGGATGGGCGTGGAGAAGCGGTCTTGATTGCGACGGCATGCAGTGAAGCACCTGAAGGACATGCGCATTGGACGCTGCGATTGCTGGCAGGTAAACTGGTTGAGTTGGAGGTCGTGGAAAGCATCTCCTATGAGACCGTGCGGCAGACGTTGAAAAAAACAAACTAAAGCCGTGGCAGAAAGCCATGTGGTGCATTCCACAAGCCGATGCGGAGTATGTGGCTTGCATGGAAGATGTATTGGATCAATACGAACAAGGGCAAGACCCCAAACGTCCCTTGATCTGCTTTGACGAAAGCCTCAAGCAATTGATCGAGGAAACTCGCCCGCGAATTCCTGCCAAGCCAGGCAGAAAAGCACGTTACGATTACGAATACAAGCGCAACGGTGTGCGCAATCTGCACATCTGCTTTGAACCGCTGACCGGCCAAAGGCAGGTCAAGATCACACAACGCAGGAGACGGCAAGAATTTGCCGAATGTATGCGCTGGTTGGTGGATGAACTGCATCCAGAAGCAGAACTGATCCGAGTGGTCTTGGATAATCTGAATACGCATAAAGCTGCAGCTTTGTACGTGACTTTCCCGCCTGCCGAAGCCTTGCGTATTCTGAGAAAGCTGGAGTTCCATTACACACCGAAACATGCCAGTTGGTTGAACATGGCAGAAATTGAATGGAGTGTCTACAATCGCCGTCTACAAAAACATATCTCCAATGAAGTTGTTTTGACCCAGGAGGTTGAGGCTGTGACCAAGGAACGCAACCAAAGGAAGGCCGTTATCAATTGGCAATTCCGAGCAAATGATGCACGCATCAAACTCAAGCAGCTTTATCCATCAATTCCAGAATGACTGAGTACTACATACAAATTGCTGCCAATGGGGAAAGGTCTGTTGAGGATTTTGCCGTAAACACACTAATCATGGGCGTGCCGGTGGGCGTGGACATCCTGGTGCGTTTTTTGTTGAGCGGTAGTTTCAATATTGTGCAGGAAAGTGACCACCGGGTTAGCCGCGGATTTGCCCAACCCACACAGGCAACTTTTGTTGACCACCTGCCCTACTTCTTCCATCTTGCGCACGTCGGCAAATGTCCCCACCCCATGGTTGATCTTCTCCAACAGATCGTAAATTTGCTTGGTGCCTAATCGGCAAGGTGCACATTGCCCGCAGGATTCGTGTACGAAGAAATGCGCCAACCTTTCCAACACGGACCACATATCGACAGACTGGTTGAAGACCATGATCGCGCCGGAACCAATCGGCACGTTGTAATGGCGCAGGTCTTCATGGGTCAGCGGAATATCCAGGCTGTGCGCCGACAAGAAGCCTCCAGCCGCCCCACCCACCAGAATAGCCTGCGGGGCGCCATCGAAACCGCCGCCATAACGTTCGATCAATTCACGCAGCGTTACGCCATAGGGCGCTTCCACCACCCCAGGCCGCCGCACATCTCCGCTCAGGCAGAACAATTTCAACCCGACCGACTGGCTCGTGCCCCACTGACGGAACCACTCCCCACCATGCAACACCAGGCTTGGAATCACAGACAGTGTCTCGACGTTATTGATCACGGTGGGCTTGCCGAACAGCCCGGCCTGGGTGGGAAAAGGCGGCTTCAAGCGCGGGTAGCCGCGTTTGCCTTCGATGGCCTCAAACAGTGCAGTTTCCTCACCGCAAATATAGGCTCCGGCATTGTGACGGATTTCCACATCGAAACTAAAATCACTACCCAGGATATTATCTCCCAGCAGTTTAGCAGCGGACAGCGTTTCCAGGGCTGAACACAGCAGCTTGGTAGCCGCGGCCTATTCACCCCGCGCGAAGATGAAGCCCTTAATTGCGCCGATGGCATAGGCGCTGATGATCAAACCCTCAATCACCCGGAAGGGATTACCTTCCATCAAGGCCCGGTCTTTGAAGGTTCCTGGTTCGGACTCGTCGAAATTGCACACCACGTATTTCTGCATATCAGGCGTATCGTACCCCAGTTGCCATTTCAGCCCGGTCAGGAAACCGGCCCCGCCCCGCCCGGTCAGGCGGGATTCTTTGACCTCTGCGATGATCTGTTCAGGTGTGACTTCGAACAGCGCTTTTTGCAACGCAGTAAAAGCACCTTCCGCTCGATGAGCATCCAGGTCGAGGGGCGCAATCCGACCAATCGGCCCAGTCAGAATGCGCGGTTCGCCACTGATCTGGACGACTGGGGGTTGTCCCTTGCCTTCCAGGATAGCGACGGCATCGTCAGGTGTAAGCTTAACCAGGGCTTTATCGTTAACCAAAGCAGCCGGAGCCTGGTCGCACAACCCCAGGCATGCTGATTCCTTGACCGTAAAACGCCCATCTGCACTGGTTTGTCCCGGTTGAGAAATACCGGCGTGGTGGCAAACCGCGGCGAGGATTTCCCCAGCGCGGGCCGCACTGCATGTCGGACCATTACAAATATGACATTCCGTTGTGCTGGTCCCTCCCAACTTGAACATATCGTAGAACGTCACCACGCTCCATACCCGACTGGGAGGCACGCGCAACTTTTCTGCAACGAAGGTCAATATATCTTCGGTCAGATAGCCAAAAGCCTTCTGGGCGGTAATCAATACCTCGACCAGGCCATGTTCTGCATAATCATTTTCCTGCATCGCGCGTTCTATCGCTGCGAAACGCTCATCGTCATTCGTATACGTCGCACCCCCAATTTGCCTGTCGTTTGCCATATTCTGATCCCTTTCAAAATCAACCGGTAGTCTACATAATCACCGGTTCGCGCATTGATGAAGTGATTGCCCCAAGCAATCCCAGTCTACGCGATCGATGTAACAAGGCCTGTTATAGCGCTGTGACAATCTTGTGACACACACAAGCAGTACCCGAGTCTATCGAAGAGAGGGGAAGTTCACAGTATAATTTGGGCAGACCTATCCCAGAAAAGAGGTAACCACCCCGATGAAATCATCCGAACGCAAGTTTGCCGAGGGGATGCTGTATACCGACATGTACCAGCTCACCATGGCGCAGTTGTACTTCCACAGGGGACTGCACGAAAAGGATGCTCTGTTCGAGCACTTCTTCCGCCGCAACCCGGACTACGGCTCGCACAAGGCCGGGTATTCGATCAACGCCGGGCTGGAATGGCTGTTGGATTGGATGGCGGAAGCGCGTTTCGGGACGGAAGAGATCGAGTTCCTGCGTGCCCAGACCGGACGCACCGGGGCGCGCACCTTCGACGATGATTTCCTGGATTGGCTGGCCGCCAACGGCACTTTCGATGGCATCAGTTTGCAGGCTATCCCAGAGGGACGCGTGGTGCATCCCAACGTGCCGCTGACGGTGGTGCAAGGTCCGCTGGCGATGGCGCAAATTCTGGAAACACCACTGCTCAACCATCTCAATTTCCAGACGCTGATTGCCACTAAGGCCGCCCGCATCCGCGAGGTTGGGCGCGGCAACCTGCTGTTGGAGTTCGGCTTGCGGCGCGCCCAGGATCGTGGTGCCAGCGCCGGGGCACGCGCCGCCCTGATCGGCGGGGCCGACTTCACTTCCAATGTGGGCATCTCCAAGGTGCTTGGCTACCCACCCAAGGGCACCCACGCCCACAGCATGGTGCAGGTCTTCATGGCGCTGGGCGAGGGTGAGTTGGAAGCCTTCCGGGCTTACGCCGACATCTATCCGGACGACTGCCTGCTGCTGGTCGACACGGTCGACACGCTGGAAAGCGGCGTACCTAATGCCATCAAAGTATTCGAGGAACTGCGCAAAGCGGGCCACGAGCCGGTCGGCATCCGGCTGGACTCCGGCGACCTGGCTTACATCAGCATCCAGGCTGCCAAGCAGTTAGATGCAGCCGGTTTCCCGGACACCAGCATCGTGCTATCCAACGCCCTGGACGAACTGGTGATCTGGCAGATCATCACCCAGATCCAGGAGGAAGCGCCGCGCTACGGCATGGATGCCGACCACATCATCAACCGCCTGGCTTACGGCGTGGGCACGCGCCTGATCACCTCCGACCCGGCATCGGCGTTGGATGGTGTGTATAAGCTGGTTGCAATCTGTGAGGATGATGCCTGGGTGCCCACCCTGAAAATTTCGGAGAACCGCGAAAAGACGCTCAACCCGGCGCATAAAAAGATTTGGCGGCTGTACGATGAGCGTCAGAAAGCCACCGCTGACCTGTTAGCCCTGGCCGAAGAAGACCCAGCCGCAGCGGATACCCTGCTACTGCACCACCCCAGCAACCACACCAAATACCGCACAATCTCCCGGGATGAGATCAGCGCCGTGGAACCGCTGCTGGTCGACATTATGGTTAATGGCAAAGTCGTCTATGACTTGCCGTCCATTGAAGAAATGCGCGCCGTGCGCGAGCACGATATGGAGCGCCTCGACCACGGTGTCAAGCGCCTGATGACCCCACACATTTACCACGTTTCGTTATCACAAAAGTTGTGGAACTTGAAGCAAGGTATGATCCAGGCCGTGAACGGGGATGAGGAACAACAAGTTCCCACGCAGATATGAGATCGCAATAATAAGTTCACAGAATTATTCGTAAGGGCGGGTTTGGATCATCATTCTGATGATGACACCCGCCCCTACACATTTGAAAATTTTGTAAGTACTGAAGCTAGTTCCCCCACAGCAAAACAATATTTTTATTGTTGCAGACGGCTTTAGCCGCCGAGGCGTTCTTATTTTTCAATCACGAACGTCGTACCGACCAACCCTGCACCAGAATGCACCGACAATCCGGCAGTCAAGTTGGCAAAGATCACGTCCTCGGGATAATCGAGGTATTCCCGTAACTGGGCTTCGAAATCTTTGGCATCTTCCAACGCGTTCACGTGCACGATCGATATGCGCTCGATTGGCTTACCGTTCACCGCTTGCTGGCAAAGTTCGAAAGCACGCTTCCAGGCCTTGCTTTTGGTACGCACTTTTTCAAGCATATCCAGTTTGCCATCCTGGATGGTCAGGATCGGTTTGACCTGCAGCAGGTTCGCCATGCCCGCCGCCAGGTGGCCGACGCGCCCGCTCATCGCCAGGTATTTCAATGTGGAGAGCGCCGCGAACAACTGGCTGCGAGTCCGAATGTCCTCGGCCGCGGCCACGATCTCGACCGTGTTGGCTCCAGCGGCCGCAGCTTCAGCGGCAGCCAACACCATGAAACCCTGTTGCATGGAAAGCGCGCACGTGTCCACCACGGTAATCTGGCGGCCGGCGAACATCTCAGCGGCGGCTACGGCAGCGGCATAGGTCGCGCTCACCGCCGCGCTCACCGTCAAACAGACCACTTCATCAGCGCCGCCCTTGAAGGCGTTTTCGTAGGCCTCGGCAAACATCCCTGGAGAAGGGGCCGATGTGGTCGGCAGCGTACCCTCTTTATCGATGCGGGCGAATACCTCGGCTTCGTTGATCTCAAACTCAGAAGCAAAAACTTCCTCGCCAAAGTGCACGGTGATCGGCACCTGGGTGATATGGTGCCGATCGGTCAAATCGAACGGCAGGCTCGAATCGGTATCCGTGATAATTGCAATTGATGGCATTACAACCTCCTGTAATAGTCCGTATGGTTGTTAACACAAAAGCAGGCCGAGGGATACACTTTTCCCCATCAAATCCCCGATCCATAAGCTAAGCTTATAGAAATCCGCAAATTCAGATTTACCATCAGAATTTCTTATCGTACTGGCCGGAGCTTAAAAGCAACTCGCCCTGGCATTACAGACCAGGGCGAGTGTTCAAAAAACGGTAATGTTACGGCTTGTGGGCCGTGACGTTGGCGCTGAAGGCACTTTTGTACACGGCATCATTGTCTGTGTCCACCTGGTCTTCCAGATCGAGATCAGCAACGGCCTGATCGACCATCGCTTTGTCGAAGTAAACCGGCTTGACCTGCACATCGACAAACCCAGCGGCTTCGATGGCAGCGATATAGTCTTTCACATCCAGCGCGCCGGCTACACACCCAGCCCAGGCACTCAGGCTCGATTTGATCTCGTCCGGGAGCGGACCATCGGTGACGATGTCGCTGACTGCCAGACGGCCGCCGGATTTGAGCACCCGGAAAGTTTCCCTGAAAACCTGCGGCTTGTCCGGGCTGAGGTTGACCACGCAGTTGGAGATAATCACATCGACGCTGTCATCAGCCACCGGCAGGTGTTCGATCTCGCCCAGGCGGAATTCGACATTGGTCGCCCCCACCTTGGCCTGATTGGCACGCGCTTTTTCGATCATTTCAGCCGTCATGTCCACACCAATCACACGCCCGCTTTCGCCAACACGTTTACCCGCCAGGAAAACGTCGATGCCACCACCGGAACCCAAATCGAGCACGGTCTCGCCGGGGTTGAGCGTTGCCAACGTGACCGGGTCACCGCAGCCGAATGACATCTCCGTCACGTCGGGCGGCAATTCGAGCACATCCGCGCTTTGGTACAGCTTGCTGACGTGAGCCATCGCTTCCCCACTCAATTCTCCACCCGATCCACAGCAACCTGACTCCGCGCTGGGGCCGCAGCAGCTTTCTTGCACGATCGGAACGCGTTCGGCTGCCAACTTGCCATAATGTTCTCGGACATGCACGCGCACATCGTCTACCTGATCTTGTTCTTGCTTGGTTTTTGTCGTCATCTCGACCTCCAACACATAGAAGTATTTATATCTATCGATATAATTTAGTAAAAAAAGAGCCTGTTTCGCCGTTAAGTATCAAGGATATTCAAGTCAAGGTCCGGTGCGAAATTCTCGGCCACCTGGCAGCAGGCCAGCGCCACTTGCTTCTGGTTCAGGCTGTAAATCACCTGCTGGCCGCGGCGCGTGGAATCTACTAACCCGGCGCTCTTCAAGATCTTGAGGTGGTGCGAAACCGTCGGTTGGGATACACCGGTAGCCTCAACAATATCATTGACGCTCAATTCCTGGCAGCAACACAATGCCATGATCTTTTGGCGAGTATCGTCGGCCAGGGCTTTGGCAAATTCTACAGTATTCACGTTATTTTCATCACTCCAGGTTCGAACCAATAAGATATAGATAATTATCTATATTCATTATATCGAAGTTTATCTATTTGTCAAGGTAGCAAAAACCCCGGCAAATGCCGAGGTTTAGGATGTGGCAAACAAACTTACTGTCAGATTACTCTTCTTCAATTACTTCGGATTCGACCACTTCCGGGGTATATCCACCGGGAAGGGGTTCTTCGGGAACTACGATCATCATAACCAGGTAGATCAACAGCGCCGAGCCACCGAAGAAGAAGACCAGCACGAAGAGCAGGCGCACGATGGTGGGGTCCATGCCCAGGTATTCAGCCAGGCCGCCGCACACACCGGCAACCATACGTTCATCGCGCGAGCGGAATAATCGTTTGTTTTGGTCGTTCATTTTTATTCTCCTTTTGACTAAATTCTCAATGTCTTTTCACATATCTATACGTCAGGGAGTTAAAAAGGTTGCACGAATGCAAAATCAATTTACCCGTACTGATCTGAATCCCGTTCCAAGGCAAGTCGCCTTACGACTTGCTTATGAAAGCGCTCTGCGCTTTCCATGATATACTACCGCGATTCTCAGAGAGGAATACATATGCACATCCCTTACGCTGGCGAACTCGCCTCCCTACTCACATCGCTCATGTTTTCAATCGGTCCCACCTTTTTCACCTTGGGTACCCAAAAAGTTGGTTCTATTGTTGTCAACCGCACCCGTTTACTGCTCACGGTCGCGCTTTTACTGATCGTGCACTGGATAGCGATCGGCACCCCCTTGCCCCTCGATGCCGAGCCGCGCCGCTGGTTCTGGTTGGGGCTGTCAGGGGTGATCGGGCTGGCATTGGGCGACACCGCCCTCTTCCAGGCTTTCTTGCTGCTTGGTGCCCGCCTGACCATGCTGATCTTCAGTTTCTCGCCGGTGATCGCCGCCCTGTTCGCCTGGTTGTTTCTGGGTGAAACCCTCACCCCGCTCCAGATCGTCGCGATCTTCGTTACCGTGCTGGGCATTGCCTGGGTGGTAGCAGAGCGTAACCGCGGCAATGGCAAGCTGCCGGACGAGGAACGCAAACGCTTCGGTCTGGGCATCTTCTTTGCCTTCCTCGGTATGCTGGGACAGGCCCTGGGATTGGTAACCGCCAAGCTTGGGTTGGTCGGCGGCGATTTCCCGGCGCTTTCCGGACAGATCATGCGCATGCTGACTGCAATGGTGCTCATCTGGCTGGTTACCATCCTGCAAGGCCAGGTCGGGTTCACCTTCATGCGCATCAAAGAGAACCCGCTTTCCCTGCGCGACATCTCGCTGGGTGTGTTGGCCGGGCCATTCATCGGCGTTTATTTCTCTTTGGTGGGCGTCCAACTCACCGACGTGGGCATTGCCAGCACCCTCCAGGCACTGCCACCGATCTTCATGCTGCCAATCGCTTATTTTATTTTCAAGGAACGCTTCAGTTGGCAAGTAGTGGTTGGCACAATCGTTGCCTTAAGCGGCGTGGCGATCTTATTCCTGGTGTAGGTTCATTCTTTTTTCAAGACAATTACAGCAAGAAGTGCGTTACGTGTAGGTGTGCAGGGCAAGCAAAGCTTGCTAAGTTGCGCACCTACTTTTTTACACTCACACTTTCCCATCCATATCCCCCAGGGTAAAGTAAACGGTGGTACCTTCGTTCTCCTCCGACTCGATCCACACGCGCCCGCCATGCCGCTTTACCACCCGGCGTACAATTGCCAACCCAATCCCGGTGCCCTCAAATTCCTTGGCAGTATGCAAGCGTTGGAATGGCGAAAAGAGTTTATTGGCGTACTGCATATTGAAGCCTACCCCATTATCCCGGACATAATAAGCCACTTCACCTTCCTGATCCTGCGCACCGAACTCAACCACTGCGGGGACACAACCACGCGTAAATTTGACCGCGTTGGAAAGCAAATTTGTTAACAGCACCGTCATGAGGTGGTCGTCTGCCTGCGCAGCAGGCGTACTGGAGACAGTAAAATCAATCTCATGGTCACTTTCCTCATGAAAAATTCCATCGAATAGTTTCTCCACCGTTTCACTCAAATTCAATGCTTCGATCTTCAAATCACGCCGTCCCATACGCGACAAGGTCAGCAAAGCATTGATCAGATCGTCCATGTTATTGCTCTGATCGAGGATCTTCTCCAGATATTGGATGTGCTCCTCGCTCAAGCTATCAGCATAATCCTCCACCAGGATCTTGCTGTAGCCATTGATGGCCCGCAGCGGCGCCCGCAAGTCATGCGAGATCGAGTACGCGAACGCCTCCAACTCTTTATTGAGGTCCTCAAGTTGAGCGGTGCGTTCCCGCACGCGCTGCTCCAGGAAACGGTCACGCTCCTGCACCGCATCGACCATTTGCGTAAAGCTATGTCCCAGGCTGACGATTTCCTCATACTCACCCATGCGCGCCAAAGGAAGGTTTTCATATTCACCCTCTGCAAGCGCTTCAGCCCGTTCGGCCAGCAAGGAAATCGGGCTGATAATCCCACTCAGGTAGCGCAATTCCAATGACAAAAAGAGCACGAAGCTTAATCCAAGCAGTGTGATAGAAACCAGCCCCAGCAGGATCAGCGGACGGAATGCAACCAGCGCCGGTTGAAGCACCACAATCAACCAGTTCTCAGCAATCGTGGCAGCACTCCCGATCACCCACTCACCCTGAATCTCATCATAAAAAACTTTGTAGGTATCTTGGGCGGTCAGGTTTTCCGTCAAGATTGGCAAATGGCCAAAGTTGCGGCGTTCTTGTACCCAATCGCTATTGGGGTGTGCGACCAAGGCACCTTGCTGGTCGATGATGAATGAAGTTCCGCCCTCCCCTAGATCAACACCTTCAATCGCTTGCTGCAACGCCTCCAGGTTAATCTCCCCGACCAACACCCCGCTAAACCCACCATTCTCCTGCATGGGAATCGCGGCGGTCACCGTGGCTTGCCCGCTGGTCAAGGATATGAATGGGTCCGAATAGTAGGTCGTTTGAGAATACTGGCCTTCCATAAAGAAGTTTTCGCCAGACAGGTCCAGTCCCAGCAAGGAAAACGAATCTGAATCTTCCAGAATTACCGTTCCGTTTTCATCCAGGATGTAAAAGGCATCAAAGCGTGCATACGTATTCCGCACCTGGGAGAAATGTGCAAATTGATTTTTCTGCTCTTCATCTGAATTTAAGATATTCAACGCCTGCATCAGATTGTCGGTTTCAGCAATAAATTGCTCACTTTGCACAGCCAGCGTCTGTATGGTAAGCCTTTGACGGGCAAGGATACTATCTCGCAGCAGCCTTCCGGCGAAAAAGAGCACCGCAAAAGAGATCAGCATAGCCACAACAAGCGGGACGATGACAAACTGGATCAATGCAGTTCTGATCGATTGCGGTCTCTTCACAATAGTCTCTCTGGGCGGTTAAAATTCAATAACTTACTCCTCTGTGGAAATGGTGGCGATGGTGACGAATTGCCGATTGATGACCGCGTCGATGAAGACATCGCGGCTTACATCCCCATATTGATCTAGGGAGATGCCGCTTTGCACGCCTGCCAAATTCTTGATTGAAGTCAGTGCCTCCGGCA
Organism: Anaerolineales bacterium; assembly: GCA_016935415.1. Lineage (GTDB taxonomy): Bacteria > Chloroflexota > Anaerolineae > Anaerolineales > UBA11579 > JAFGRA01. The sequence continues at coordinate 3,047 of JAFGRA010000031.1, read as the reverse complement.
GACCTTCAGCCTGACCTTCGGTTTGCCTAAGCCCTTCGACCAATAATATTACAGCTTCGAATCCATAAGCCGCCGTGGAACCCGGTGCTCGATTGTAACGGGCCTTAAAATCATCGATGAAGTCTTGAAAGTTCGGAGAAGTGTTTGCCATGTTGTAAACAGAGATCAACTCAAGACCCTCGACTGCCGCGCCGCCTTTGTCTAACAACTCTTGCGATCCCGCCCAGGTCGAAGAAAACAATCGACTTGTGATCCCAAGTTGGCGAGCATATTGAATCATCAGCGCCGTATCTACCGGTGAAGAAATAAATACGAGGGCTTCTGGTTCATCCTCGCTTACTAATTCCATCAATTCCTTAAGGTCTGTTTCGCCAGAAAAAAACGTAAATGCCTGGCTCGCATCTCCACCCAGAGCTTCAAATGCTTCTTTGGCAGAAAACCATAAGGCTTCGGTGAAAGCCTGGTTGCTTATATCGTAAATGCCAATGATCTCACGAATGTCGCGATTATTATAAATGTGTTTTGCCAGGGCTTCTCCATAAAAATCGGTACCGGGAGTCACTCGAAAGAAATAATCAGCCTGATTGCTGAAGTAGCTGCTGGAAGAGGTCGGGCTGATCAACACAACCTCGGCTGCGTTGATCTGATCAATTGCAGCTGCAGTTTGTTCGCTGGTAATATGACCGATAATGGCAACTACACCGGCATCGATCAAATCAGCATCCAACTGGCGGGCCAGTTCTGGATCGCCCTTATCATCGCGGATCAGCAATTCAATTGGGCGGCCATTGACACCCCCATTTGCATTGATCTGTTCAACAGCCAGAATAGCGCCATCGCGCGCCTCAACACCCAGATCACCGCGGCGGCCAGTCAATTCCATCGATACACCAACCAGGATCGGCTGCTGGCCCGCACAGCCGGGAATAATGAACAAGAGGAGGATAACGGAGATAAACGTTCGGACAAGTCTCATAAGCATCAACTCCTCCTTCTGAAAAAATATTGCTCTGGACAATCAACTGTCATTTGGATGGGCCGACCATCCTTGATACCCTTATAATACGTTTTTTTGTAATTATTGTCTATCGTTTTGTTAGGACGGTTGTCCTTATCAGAATATGACGATTGACACTACTCAAAAGCAGCCAAAAGCGGGAACATTAAATCAAACAATATATGCAGAGTTTATCGGATTAGGCAGAATTATTGGTAATTTTCCTCAAATTCCCCCAATTATAAAAGGAGGTATTTCTATGCCCGTAAAGGGATGGATAGAAGTAAACCAACTCTACTGCAAAGGGTGTGAGTTATGCGTTGCAGCCTGTCCCCAAGATGTATTGGCATTGGACATGGAGCATTTGACACCCAAGGGTTATCACCCCGCCCACCTGGCGGCCGATGGCTGCACTGGCTGCGGCATCTGCGCCATCGTGTGCCCAGACGCGGCATTGACCGTATTCCGCGAGGCCCCGCAACCCAAAAAACAGGCTGCGGTGTAGGAGGCAGTATAGTGAAGCAATTACTTAAAGGCAATGAGGCCTTCGCCGAAGCCGCGGTGCGCGCTGGGTGCGAAGGCTTTTTCGGTTATCCGATTACGCCCTCGACCGAATTCCTGGAATACATGGCGCGCCGCATGCCCGAACTCGGCCGCGCTTTCGTTCAGGCAGAGAGTGAGGTAGCGGCGATCAATATGGTTTACGGCGCAGCCTGCACCGGCAAACGCGTGATGACCGCTTCTTCCAGCCCGGGCGTTAGCCTGATGATGGAAGGCATTTCTTACATCGCCGGGACCGAAGTGCCGGTGGTGATCGTCAACGTGATGCGCGGCGGCCCCGGATTGGGCAATATTGCCCCTTCCCAGGGCGACTACAACCAGATGGTCAAGGGCGGCGGGCATGGGGATTACTTTCCCCTGGTGCTGGCCCCGGCCAGTGTGCAGGAAGCTGTCGACTACATCAGCTTGGCTTTCGACCTGGCTGAAAAATACCGCTCGATCGTCAATATCGTGGTAGACGGTAACATCGGCCAAATGATGGAACCGGCCGAACTGCCACCGATGCGCGCACTCCCCACCGAATACCCCGATTGGGCCATCACCGGGGCGGAAGGCCGCCCGGCACAATCGCTTTCCTCGATCTACATCGACCCGCACGATGAAGAAGTCACTAACATCCGCCTGCTGCGGCGCTGGATGGAAATCGAAAAGAATGAAGTCCGCTACAAGGAATACTACATGGACGATGCCGAGATCGTCGTGATCGGTTTCGGCACCGCCGGGCGCGTAGCCTCTTCTGCCGTGCGCGAAGCGCGCGAGGAGGGGATCAAGGTCGGTCTGTTCCGCCCGATCACGCTGGCGCCTTTCCCCAAGAAAGAGATCGCCGCCATCGCCGAACGCGCCAAACGCATCCTGGTGGTCGAGATGAACACCGGCATGATGCTGGATGACGTCAACCTGGCCGTAGAGGGCCGCATCCCGGTCGAGTTCTACGGCCGTCTGGGCGGGGTCACACCTTTCCCGGATGAGATCATGGACGAGATCAAGCGCGTGGCCGCCAACGATGCCCCCGTCAACGGCAACAACCGAACATTATGGCTGGATCGGCTGGAAAAAATCGTAGAAGGAGGTAAATAATGGTGACCCAAACCCAACCAAAAATCATCTACCAGCGCCCCGAAGCGCTTACCAACGCCGTCACCCACTACTGCCCGGGCTGCACACACGGTGTTGCTCACCGGCTGGTGGCCGAGGTACTGGATGAAATGGGGCTGCGTGAACAAACCATCGGGGTGGCCCCGGTGGGCTGCTCGGTGTTCGCCTATGATTATTTCAACGTCGATTTCGTCGAAGCCGCCCACGGGCGTGCTCCGGCGATGGCCACCGGCATCAAGCGCGTGCTTCCCGACCGCACGGTCTACACCTACCAGGGTGACGGCGACCTGGCCTCGATCGGCATGGCCGAGATCATGCATGCCGCCGCACGCGGCGAAAACATCACCGTGATCTTCATCAACAACGCCATCTACGGTATGACCGGCGGGCAAAT
>JAFGRA010000230.1 GCA_016935415.1 Anaerolineales bacterium | reverse complement strand
CCTGACGCGGCGAGCAATTGGTGACATCTTGGTCGCCAACGAATACTTTGCCGTTGGTCGCCGGACGCAGGCAGGTGAGCACTTCGGCCAACTCGCGCTGCCCGTTGCCGGATACGCCGGCCACACCCAAGACCTCTCCGGCGTGAATTTCAAAGGACACGGCGTGCAGTGCCGGTAAGCCTTTATCGTTGTTGGCTTCCAGGTTTTCAGCTTTCAAGGCAACCGGGCCGAGTTGAGCCTTTTCTTTTTCGATGTGGAAGAAGACCTCGCGGCCGACCATCAGCCGGGCTAACTCCTCGCGCGTGGTTTCGGCCGTCTCGACGGTGGCTACGACTTTGCCCGCCCGCAGCACGGTCACTCGGTCTGAAAAGGCCATGACCTCGTCGAGTTTATGGGTGATGATAATGATAGCTTTGTCTTCGGAGGCCATCTGGCGTAATACGGCAGCCAGTTCTTCCGCTTCCTGGGGGGTGAGCACAGCGGTTGGCTCGTCGAGGATCAATACGTCAGCGCCGCGATAAAGCAGGCGCATGATCTCGACGCGTTGCTGCTCACCGACCGACAACTGCCAGATATAGGCCTTGGGGTCGACATGGATACGGTAACGCTTGGAGAGCGCTTCGATTTCAGTGCTGACCTTTTCAAGGTCGAGGGTAAGCCCGGAGGGCTTCATCCCCAGGATGATATTTTCGGCGACAGTTAGGCTTTCGACCAGCATGAAATGCTGGTGTACCATGCCGACACCGTGCGTAATGGCGTCCCGCGGGGAACTGTACTGCACCGGCTGGTTGTCGATCAGGATCTGGCCTTCTTCGGGTTGGTAAAGTCCAGCCAGCACGTTCATCAGGGTGGTCTTCCCCGCCCCGTTCTCGCCGAGCAGCGCCAATACTTCCCCGCACCTGACGTCTAGATCGACTTTTTCGTTGGCAATTACACCGGGGAATTGTTTAGTAATACCGCGCAATTGGACTGCATTTAGGTTTAGATGTTCACTCATGCGTGCTCCTGGGCGGATTATGGGCGAAAACAAAGATTTTCGCCTAAAAAATCCTTGTTATTTACAAGCCCCCCAGAGAGAGCGGACTCTCTGAGGGGGGCTGGAATTGATAAACAGGGATTACTCGCTGGGGATGGTGCCAATTACACCTTCGACGAACCAGTTCATGCCGAGCATATCGCCATCGGCTATGCATTCGCCTTCGGCCACCATTTCGTTGCCCTCTTGATCGAGGATCGGGCCGCAGAACACGTCAGTGTCGCCATTGACGAGTACGTCTTTCTCAGCTTCGACAAGCCCGGCCACGTCTTCGGGAACCTCTGGGCTAAGCGGTGCCAGTTCGACAACATCGTCTTCCAGGCCGCCCCAATATTGGTGGGTTTCCCAGGTGCCATTCTGCATGGCTTCAATGGTAGAAATGTAGTACGGACCCCAGTTCCAGATTGGGCTGGTGAGCACGGTGTCACCGACGAATTGGGCCATGTCGGAATCATAGCCGATGCTCAGCATACCGCGCTCGGCGGCTGCCTTCTGGGGTTCGGTGGTGTCCTGGTGCTGGGTGATGATGTCTGCACCTTCGTCGAGCAGCGCTTCAGCTGCCTCGCGTTCCTTGACCGGATCGTACCAGGTATTCGTCCATACTACGTGTACTTCTGCGTCTGGGTTGACGGATTGCACGCCCAGGGTGAAGGCATTGATGCCGCGGATTACTTCGGGAATCGGGAAAGCGGCTACGTAGCCAATGAAATTGTTCTCGGTCATGCTGCCTGCAACGATACCGGAAAGGTAGCGCGGCTGGTAGATGCGGCCGAAGTAGGTCGACATATTGTCAGCAGTCTGGTAACCGGAACAGTGCTCGAAATACACATCCGGGAATTCCTGCGCAACGGTCAGGGTGGGGTCCATGTAGCCAAAGCTGGTGGTAAAGACTGCATCAGCTCCGGCGACAACAACGTCACGGATGGCTTTCTCGGCGTCAGGGCCTTCGGGAACGTCGGGGACGACAATAGTCTCGACGGAGGCGCCCAAGGCCTCTTCCAGCATCAGCCGACCGCGGTCGTGCTCGTAGGTCCAGCCCAAGTCGCCGGGTTGGCCGATGTAAATGAAGGCGACCGTGAATACATCATCCATGGCTTCGCCTTCCGCAGGTGCTTCAGCGTCACTTTCGGCGGGTGCTTCGTCTACTTCAGCAGGGGCTTCATCTTCTTCTGCTTCTGCTGCTGCGGTGGTAGGCGTTGGTTCAGGTACTGCTGGGCCGCAGGCTGCCACCACCAAAGAAAGCAGTGCTAACAGGCCGAGCGCTATCCAGATTTGTTTGTTTCTCATTCTCATTCTCCTTAGATAGAATACTAGCGATTTTCGTTTACTAAACGGTGAAATACAAGCAAGTAACACGTTTTTATGCAGCAACCACCTCCTTTGTCCATTGAATTGGAAAAACTGGCGCTAGAGGAATCCAAGTTTGGCGTACGGGATTCTCCACGTCCAGTGTTTCTTTTTAAATTAGCTCGCTAAGTAAATGCCGAAAGGGTTTATGAAAGCTTAATGTTTGCCAAGGCATTTACCAAAGGAACTGACCGTTCATAGCTATCCTACAAATTCTAAGTACAACGGTCAGTTACCCATTACAGCCCAATTTTACATTACTTTACCGGCGCTTGTTTACGGTCAAATGTCCTAAAAATACGGGACATTTTTAACCCATTTCGCACATATTTGATAATCAGGTATCACTCGGTAAGATGCATTGTACCGGAAAAGTTATTGGGATGGAATAGAGAAACGTGAAAACGGAGTTGCAGCGACAAACTTTTAATTTTTAATCGACTTCTTCCCAGGTTGAAGAATGGATGAGAAAAATTGTATAATAAACGTCGTTGATCCCTGATTTTCTGGAAGGGTTAATTACGCTCACCCAGTGGAGTAGGCTATGCAAATTCTTACTGTTGATGTCGGTACCGGTACACAAGATATTTTTCTGTATGATTCGGGGTTGGATATCGAAAACGGTTTCAAGCTGATCGTACCTTCGCCAACCATGATCGTGCATCGCCGCATTAAGGCGGCCACACAGCGCGGGCAGGCACTTTTGCTGACTGGCGTGATTATGGGAGGCGGCCCCAGCCATTGGGCAGCCGAAGCGCACATCGAGGCCGGGTTGCCGGTTTATGCTACTCCCAGCGCGGCCCAGAGCTTCGATGATGACCTGGACGCAGTTAGAGAGATGGGCATTGAGGTGGTCAGCGAAGATGAGGCCGCCGGGCTGCCGGATACGGTCGAGCGCATCGAGTTGAAGGACTTCGATTTCCCAGCGATTGCAGCCGCGTTTGCGCGTTTTGGCGTCTCACTGGACGATCTGGCGGCAGTGGCGGTGGCCGTTTTCGATCACGGCGATGCCCCACCCGGCTATTCCGACCGCCAGTTCCGCTTCGATTACCTGGATGAGCGCATCAAGGCTGAGAACCGCTTGAGTGCCTTTGCCTTTACCTCCGGTAACCCACCGGAGATCATGACCCGCTTCCAGGCAGTTGCGCATTCGGCGCAAGATGTAGATGCTCCGTTGGTGATTATGGATACGGCTCCGGCGGCGGTGTTGGGCGCGACCTTCGACGCGCGGGTCAGCGCACGCGAGCGCGTGCTGATCGCCAATGTGGGCAACTTCCACACGCTGGCATTTCGGCTGGGGCCAACCGGGATTGAGGGCGTTTTCGAGCACCACACCGGTTTGGTGGATGTGCCTAAGTTGGACGGCTTGATCCGTTCATTAGCGGGTGGCAGCCTGACCCATGAAGAGGTTTTTGGCGATTATGGGCACGGCGCGCTGGTTTATGAACAAAAGCCGCTCGAATTTCCGGCTGACGATTACGAAATTGTAGTGACCGGTCCGCGCCGGAATATGATGCTGGCCTCTTCGCTGCGCCCGTATTTTGCTGCACCATTCGGTGACATGATGATCACCGGCTGTTTTGGCCTGCTGGCCGCAGTGGCCGACCTGATGCCCGATTTGGCCGAACCAATTCAGGCTTCTCTGCGTGGGGCAGGCGGGAGCGGTACACCGCCCTGGGAAGCGGGCTAAGAGAGGGCCGGCTCTTTTTCGAGGCCGGGTAAAAAGGAGCGGTTGGCGGGACGTCGTTGTATGACTCGGCAACTGAAGTTGCCTGCAACTAAAGATTGAAATAACTGTTGGGGCGCAGCGTGTTGCGCCCCAACAATTTTGAGGATTTTTGCAAGACAATCCGATAATTATTTATGTTGCTGGCGGCTTTAGCCGCCGGGTCGTAAAGAGATGCCCGTATATCAGTTGTCTAAGGTTATCATATGGAAAAGTAAAACGCCTCCCACGGGATATCCACCTTGGCACCGTGATTGATGATCTGATCGAGATGCTTCATTAGCGGGAAGCCACCTGGATCGACCAGGCCGCGCGCTTCTAATTTTGGCAAGGCGCGGCCCACGCGCGTGATGATCTCGACGCTTTCTAAGGTATCCCCGGCCATGATCTCCCGGGCTTCTGCGAAGGACAGGCCCTTGCCAAGCAGCTTACCCAGGCGGACGGTGCGCCCACCGAATACGGTCACGTACAAGTCGCCGGGAGCGGGCAGATAGAACAGGTTGTCGTTCTTGCCACCCAGCAGTTCGACCATGCGCTGAATCTCCAGGCAGCCCTGGGCGAAGAGCGCCGCCTGCGGATTATACATGTTGGCTAACCGATCCGACCCGACCGTTTCCATCATGCCAACGGCCAAGCCAACCCCCATGGCGTAGGCGTTCTTCAAGGCGGCACACACTTCTACGCCAACGACATCCAAGGATGTCCAGACGTGGTAGTAATCGGTGGTAAACGTTTCCTTCAGAAGGTCGATTGCGGCTTGCTCCTGGCCGCAGAAGACCACGCAGGTCTGGCGGCGAGCAGCTAATTCGTTGGCGATGCACGGCCCGGCGATGGCGTTCAGGCTAATATGGTCTTTGAGGTTATCCGGCAGACGCTGGTTGGTGGCCGCCGGTAGGATGGTTAGATCGCCATTGGGGGCGTCTTCCAACCCTTTGGTCACGGCGATCACGGGGACATCGGGGCGTAAATGTGGGCCAACCGTTTCGGCAAACCAATTCACTCCAAAGCTGCTCACCCCGCTGACAATCAGTGCTGCATCTTCCAGAGCGGCTGCCAGATCGTGATCTTGATAGGCTGTGATCCCATCCGGGAGCTGGCGCTCCAGTTTCGGATGCGTACCGTTTGCCTGGATGCTGGCGATGATTTCCCGGTCGAGCGGCGTACCTGCCAGATGGACGGCGTGCCTGTTATCGGCCAAAGGCCAGCATAAGGCCGTGCCCATCATCCCGGCCCCAACAACTGCGATTTTTGTTTGTGTCATATTTTTGCCTTCATTCTTTATTTACTTTTGGTTTTCAACGCTTTATAATTCATGCTATCTTAGGAATTGACCGTTTATATCTGCTGAAAAATTCTGAACCAAACTGGTTATCATTCTGACGGTCATAAAAATGACGGTCAGTTTCCAATCATAATCGACAACGGGAAAATGATCTTGACTTTACACGCCCAATATTTTGGGTTGGCATTAGAACCAACATTCAGTGTAGTACTTCGGGGAAACTGCCTGCTTTGGAATTGTTATTAAGCCACTCACTTACAATGAATAGGAGATTTTGATGACTGAAGCCATAAAGGTGACTGTGTGGAATGAAGGCCGACATGAGAAAGAACACGAAGAGGTTGCCAAGGTTTATCCGAATGGTATCCATACCGTGATTGCTGATGGCCTGAAAGCGCATGGCTTTACAAATGTGCGCACGGCGACATTGGACGAACCCGAACACGGCCTGACCGATGCTGTCCTGGCGGATACCGATGTGCTGCTGTGGTGGGGGCATATGGCGCATGGGGATGTGCGCGATGAGATCGTAGACAAGGTGCACGCCCGCGTTTTGGATGGCATGGGCTTGATCGTGCTGCATTCCGGACATTTCTCGAAGATATTCAAGCGACTGATGGGTTCTACCTGTAATTTGAAATGGCGCGAAGAAGGCGAAAAGGAGCGTGTTTGGGTGGTCGAGTCCGGCCATCCGATTGCCCAGGGCCTGGGTGAGTATTTCGAACTCGAAAATGCCGAGATGTACGGCGAACGTTTTGATATTCCTGCTCCGGATACGCTGGTTTTTGTAAGCTGGTTCGAAGGTGGTGAAGTCTTCCGCAGTGGGTGCTGCTACCATCGCGGGCTTGGAAAGATTTTCTACTTCCGGCCCGGGCACGAGACCTACCCAATCTACTACAATGAGACCGTCCGTAAAGTGCTTGCCAATGCGGTGGGGTGGGCCGCACCATCCGGCGGGCCTGCGCCTCAATTTGGGAATGTAAAACCAATCGAAAAACTCGGCGCGTAAGGGAGGAATAAGTCGCATGACTATGCATGTAAATGGATTAACCTGTGAATATCGAGAAAATCCACTGGGGATCGATATTTTACGACCACGGCTGAGTTGGAAACTTGCTTCAACCCAGCGCGGCGCACGCCAGACCGCTTATCAGATTCTGGCAGCAGAGTCTGAGGAAGCATTGCAGGCGGGAACCGGCTTGCTGTGGGACAGCGGTAAGGTCGAAAGCGATCAATCGGTGCATGTGCCTTACGCCGGGCCGGAATTGGAATCCGGCCAGCGAGTGTATTGGCAGGTGCGTGCCTGGGATGAGGTTGGCGAGTCAACTGCGTATAGCCAGGCGGGGTGGTGGGAGATGGGTTTGCTGCAACCGTCCGATTGGCAGGCGAAGTGGATAGGGGCACGCCTGGTGGGTGGAAAATATACGACCATCCCTGCACCGTGCCTGCGCAAGGAGATCGAGATCGATAAGCCGGTTGCCCAGGCGCGCTTGTACGTTACCGCACTGGGTGTGTACGAGGTTTACCTGAACGGCGAGCGCATTGGTGAAGATGTATTCGCGCCGGGCTGGACGGAGTATGCCAAACGCGTGCAGTATCAGGTTTACGATGTCACCAAACTGCTCGCCATGGGCAGCAATGCCTGGGGCGCGATTCTGGGCGATGGTTGGTATTGTGGCCACGTAAGCTGGTTGACTCGCCAGCAATACGGCGACCGGCCAAAATTCTATGCCCAGTTGGCGGTAACCCACGCCGATGGCAGTGAAGAAACCTTCCTGACCGACAGAACCTGGAAATACAGCTTCGGCCCGATCCTCGAATCGGATATGTTGATGGGTGAAAGCTACGATGCCCGTCTGGAGATGGATGGTTGGAATACGGCCGGTTTTGTGGATGCAGACTGGCATCCGGTCCAGGTATTCAAGCAGCCGGAGCTTGCTTTGGTAGCAACAAACGGTCCGACCGTACGCCGTATCGAAACCCTCGAACCGGTGGCCGAACCGGTTAAGGTGGAACTGCGGCGTGAGACGCGTTGGCTGTTCGACTTTGGTCAAAATATGGTTGGCCGGGTGTGTATGCAGGTGGAAGGTGAAGCTGGGACGACACTTACCCTCCGGCACGGTGAAATCCTCGATGATGATGGGCGCATCTATCTGGAAAACTTGCGTTCTGCTAAAGCTACAGACCGCTATACCTTGCGCGGGGATGGCCCTGAAGTTTACGAGCCGCATTTCACATTCCACGGATTTCGCTATGTCGAAGTGGAAGGTTATCCCGGTACACCGCCGCGTGATCTGTTGACTGGTGTTGTGCTGCATTCGGATATTCCCCCAATTGGCAAATTTGAGTGTTCCGAGCCATTGCTGGACCAGTTGCAGCATAATATCCGTTGGGGACAGAAAGGCAATTTCTTGGAAGTGCCGACCGATTGCCCGCAGCGCGATGAACGTGTGGGCTGGACGGGAGACGCCCAGGTTTTCATCCGCACGGCGGTTTTCAATATGCAGGTGGGCGGCTTTTTCACCAAGTGGCAGCAAGACCTGGCCGATGCACAGTCGGAGAATGGCTCTATCCCGATCACAGCGCCACTACCTGAGAAACGTAACGGAGATGGTGGCCCGGCCTGGGCCGATGCAGAGGTGATCTGTCCCTGGACGATCTATCAATGCTACGGTGACAAACGCTTGCTGGAGAAATATTACGATTCAATGGTGGCTTATATGGATTTCCTGGTAACCACCAGCAAAGATTTGATTCGCTGCCACCCTGACCTTGAGGATATCTGGCACGGATTTGGCGATTGGCTGTCGATCAATGCCGAGACGCCCAAAGACCTGATCGGTACGGCTTTCTATGCTTACAGTGCCCAGTTGATGGCGAACATTGCTGAAGTCCTGGGTAAAACCGAGGATGCTCAGAAGTACGCTCAATTACGGGAAGACATCAAACAGGCTTTCATCGCGCGTTTCGTAAGCGCCGATGGCGTAGTTGCCGGGGAGACGCAAACCGGCTACATCCTGGCGCTGTATTTTGACCTGCTGCCGGAAGAATTGCGGCCCAAGGCGATTGCTGTGCTGGTTGCTGATATCGAAGGGCGCGATATGCACCTCTCGACCGGTTTTGTGGGAACGCCCTATTTGTTGCATACACTTTCCGAGAACGGCCGCCTGGACGTGGCCTATGACCTGCTGATGCAGAAGAATTGGCCTTCATGGTTATATCCGGTTACGCAGGGCGCGACCACGATCTGGGAGCGCTGGGACGGCTGGACAGAAGATAAGGGCTTCCAGGATGCGCGCATGAATTCCTTCAACCACTATGCCTATGGTTCGGTGGGGCATTGGTTGTATTCGGTGGTGGCCGGTATCGAGATCGATCCGTCGCAGCCGGGCTACAAGCACGCTATTCTACGCCCGCAGCCCGGCGGCGGGTTGAGCCATGTCAAAGCCAGCCTCGAATCGCCCTATGGCTGTATTGAGAGTGCCTGGGAAAACCCGGGTGACGACTTCCAATGGACGGTCAATGTGCCGCCAAATACGACTGCGACCGTATATGTGCCTGCGCCGGAAGGTGTACAGATACAAGAGCGCGGCAAACCGGTCGGAGAGATTGCAGGCGTAGAGTACATTGGGCATGAGGATGGTGCCGCAGTGTATTGCCTCCCTGCTGGACGATATACCTTCACTTACGCTTATCCAGCCTGACCACGAAAAAGAGGAACAAAATGGCACTATTGCATTGCAATTTCTACGCTCACGTTCTGGATTTAAACTGTTCGATGGACGTGATCTTACCTGATCCGGTGCGGTTGTTGGATGGCACGTTGGTGGAACGCACGCAAGCGCCGCAGGTGCTGTACCTGCTGCACGGTCTATCGGACGATAATACGATCTGGCAGCGGCGCACGTCGATCGAGCGTTATGTGGAACCTTATGACCTCGCCGTGGTAATGCCTGCCGTGGATCGCAGTTTCCACACCGATATGGCACAGGGCAATCACTACTGGACTTTCATCAGTACGGAATTGCCGGAACTGGTGCACGAGTATTTCCAGCTCTCGATGGCGCGCGAGGATACCTTCGCGGCTGGGTTGTCGATGGGCGGTTATGGGGCTTTCAAGCTGGCTCTGAGCCACCCCGACCGCTTTGGAGCGGCGGCCAGCCTATCCGGGGCGGTGGACATGGCACATACTCCTGACCGGGAAGAACCGGAATGGGTGGCGGAAAAAACGCGTATCTTTGGCCCGCTGGATAAAATGCCGGGCAGTGAGATGGACTTGCTGCACCTCGCCGGAAAACTAGCCAAGTCGCAATATAAGGATATGCCGCTCTTCGCCTGGTGCGGAACGGAAGATTTCCTGTACGAACAGAATCAGAGCTTCCGTAAACAGGCCAACGGTCTAGGCCTGAACTTCACATACGAAGAAGGCCCGGGCGATCACATGTGGAAGTATTGGGATGCGCAAATCCAGCGTGTTCTGGAATGGCTGCCGCTGCGTGAACGGGTTGTTATAGAAGAATAATTCCCAATCGAAGACCATTGAAAAGCGGATGGTTTTGAGGCCATCCGCTTTTTGTATCAATTAACTTAATTGATACATTGATGCTTGTCATTTACCGGCGTTAGCAGCTTCAGCGTTCAAGTGTTATTGCAGGTATTTCTCGCTCCAAATCTATGGTTTGCCCGCTCGAAATGAAAAATTAGTGTCAAGTGAAATGCTTATTCCTCTAATTCGCCGAACGCAAAACCACCGGGCATGGGTTCCGGACGGGGGCATTGGCTGTCGATCTCGATGTGCTGGCTTGCCTGCGAGGCATCATTGACGGCGTGCATGACATCCAGGACATGGTAGGTCAGGTCGCCGTTGGCGCGGTGTGCACGATCTTCGCGCACTGCGGCGGCCATATCGGCGACACCCAGACCGCGGCTATTGACCGTGTAGCCAGCGTCTACGGGGATTTCTGTCCACTCGCTTTCACCAACCTTGCTCAAGAAAATCGGCCCGCGGAAGGTGTTGGGGTCGGGGACTTGCAGTGAACCCTCTGAGCCATAGATTTCGATGCGCGGCAGGTTATGCGCCCAGACGTCGAAGCTCATGATGATCGTTCCTATCGGCCCGCTTTCGAAGTCCAGCAGCCCGGCGACGTGAGAAGGTGTATCGACAACGAATTTCTCACCGCGGCGCGGCATGCTACCCACTTTGCGTTCTGGAATGGAGATGCGCGACGCACCGGTCACGCGACCAACCGGACCGAGCAGGTTGACCAGGGCGGTCAGGTAATAGGGACCGATATCGAACATCGGGCCACCGCCGACCTGGTAGAACGGCTCTGGAGCGGGGTGCCAGGCTTCGGGGCCGCGGCTTTGCATGAATGCCACCGCTGCTACCGGAATGCCAATCGCGCCCTCGTCGATCAGGCGACGGCAGGTTTGCAATCCGGCTCCCAGGAAGGTATCCGGTGCGCCGCCGACGCGCAGCCCTTTTTCTTTGGCAAGCGCCAGTGTCTTTTGGCCGTCTGCGCGTGTTACTGCCAGCGGCTTTTCAGTATAGACGTGCTTACCGGCGTTGAGCGCGGCGAAATTGATCTCGGCGTGCGCTTTGGGGACGGTCAGGTTGACAACGATGTCGATCTCGGTGCTGTTGAGCAGTTTGTCCGTTTGCCAGGCTTCGATGCCGAATTCAGCGGCCTTTTCATGGGCGCGTGCCATATCCAGGTCGGCGCAGGCAACCAAATGCACACCCTCAAACACGGAGAGGTTCTTGAGGTAGATATTGCTGATGTTGCCGCAGCCGATGATTCCAATGTTGGAGAAAAATCTTTGATTTTTCCGTTTATCGTCCATGACCTAATTCATTCTCCACAAGATATTTGATGCTTTTCTCGAGGGCGGTCAGCATGTCGGAATCGCAGCGATCCAGCTCAACGATCAGCCATTGGGTGGCACCTTCCCCAGCTTTGATGATGGCGGGAACGTCGATCACGCCATCGCCGACCGCGGTCATGGCGTCTTCGCGCGTGGCCGGGCCGTCTTTGATGTGCAGCAGCGGGGCGCGCTCACCCAGGCTTTTGACCATGGCGACCGGGTCATTCCCGGCGACCTTGGCCCAGTAGGTGTCGACTTCGAAGAAAACGTCCGGTTCGAGGAAATCGAGCATGTACTCGTATGCCCGGTGGCCATCGACCAGACTGTGTTCCTGCCAGTGGTTGTGGTAGCCAAAGGCCAGATCGTGCGCCTTAGCAACGGCGTTGGCCTCGTTGAGTTGTTCGCAAATGGTTTTGATGCCGTCGACGGTTGCGAAATCTTCGACCGGCATCCAGGGGCAGATCAAGCGTGGACTGCCGAGCGCATCCAGCATTTCAAGCACCTGGTTCTTTTGATCGCCGAGTGGCAAAGGAGCGTGCGAACCGCATACTTTCAAACCGAGTTCGGCGTACAGGCTGGCGGCCTGCTGCGGGGTGACTCTCTCAGGCAGTGAGGCGGTTTCCACACCGGCGTAGCCCATG
>JAFGRA010000030.1 GCA_016935415.1 Anaerolineales bacterium | reverse complement strand
TGGAGTGGACTCTCACTCCCGTTCGTACCGATCTGCAACCCGAGATCCTCGAAGAGTGCGTAGCCTCCTGTCCCTAGCCCGATGATCGGCAGGTTGGAGTTCTCCAAAACTGTCCGCAAGGGCGCGGGAATGTGGCTATTGGGGTCGATGAGAATCGCCGCAATACCGTAGATGTCTTGACAATCGTAAAAATCGGTTATACAATATTGTTAGCGTTACCGGTAACGCTAACAGAAAAGAGGGTTCGCTCATGACTCACCGTGTCAGAATGGCCGATGTTGCCCGCCAGGCCGGCGTCTCGTTGATGACCGTTTCGCGAGTGCTCAATAACAAAGATGACGTCAGCGCGGAGACTCGCGAACACGTCCAGGCCACCATCAAACAACTGGGATACCGCCCCAGCGACGTCGCGCGCGGTCTGGTCACCAAACGCACTGGCGCTATCGGCCTGGTCGTTCCTGACGTTTCTAACCCTTACTTCTCCGAAGTCGTGCGTGGCGCCGAGCATGTGGCCTACGCCAGGAATTATAGCGTTCTGTTATGCAATACCGAAGAGGATACCCGGCGCGAACTGGCTGTCTTGCAATCGTTGGAGGAAAAGTGCGTGGACGGCGTCGTGATGTGCAGTTCGCGCCTGGCGGAAGACGAACTGGAAGAGGCAATCAGCCGCCATCCAGTCGCCGTGCTGGTCAACCGGCGGTTGGAGTTTGCCGATGAACGGGGCGGTGTCGGCGTGGTGATGTTGGATGACGTCGCCGGTGGGCAGATGGCGACCCAACATCTGTTGAATAGCGGGCATCGGGTGGTTGGATTCCTCGCCGGGCCGCCGACTTCGCACAGTGGCCACGGGCGGATGGAAGGCTACCGTATGGCGATGACGGCAGCGGGCATATTGCCGTCTTCCCGGTGGATCAAGCACTGTGCCCCTACAGTAGAAGGTGGGCGGGTGAGCGCCAGCGAACTGCTCGGCGACAACCCCGAACTGACCGCGCTTTTTTGTTTCAACGACCTGGTCGCCATCGGCGCGTTACAGGCCTGTATTGATTTAGGTCTTGCAGTTCCCGATAACGTCGCTATCGTGGGCTTCGACGATATCCCGTTGGCGGCGCTGGTGACCCCGGCATTGACCACATGCCGTACCTCGCGCTATGAATTAGGAACCCAGGCGATGGAATTGCTGCTGGAGCGGATCGGAGGCCATGCAGAGGAATGTAAGGAGATTGTCCTGCCGACCGAACTGATCGTACGCAACAGTGCACCATAAATCCTATAAAATCTAATGAGGCCTGACTTTGTCAAAGTCTACACGCCGGATAAAAAGCCTCGCAGGCTCTTCTGTTCAACGCATCGGTTTCAGCCAGGTAACGAGGCGGCCTTTCCGGGTATGGAGGTGAAAACTGGATGATGGTATTTAAAGGTAACGACACTAACAGAGGCTTGTAAAGCGACACAAACGATTACTTCAAGAAAGTCATGTAAGTGTATTCAACAGGAGGGAAACAAATGCACAAGAGACAAATCAGCCGACGCGAGTTTTTGCGCTTGGGCGCTTTGACTGCCGCGGGGGCAGTGTTGGCCGGCTGTAAGACGCCGGTACCAACATCCGAACCTGCCAAAGAGACGGTTGCCGCTCCATCCAAAGAGGAAGCACAACCTACCGCCATTCCAGCCTCGAAGTACAGCGAAGCTCCTATGCTGGCAGGTATGGGCCTTCCACCGGTAGAGGAACGCCTGCCCGCAGAGCCGCTGGTTGTCCAACCAGTCGAGTCGCTAGGAGAGTATGGGGGTACATGGCACCGCGCTTTCCTCGGCGTGGCGGACTTTCACGCGCTGGGCCGCCTCATCTACGATGCCGTGCTGCGCTGGCCGCGCGATCCCAAGGATCCAATCCAGCCTGGCCTGGCAACGTCGTGGAAGTGGTCGGATGACGGCAAGGAACTCACGCTCTACTTCCGTAAGGGGCTCAAGTGGTCAGACGGCGCGCCTTTCACCGTGGACGACATTATCTTCTGGTGGGAAGACATCGAGAATGACACCAACATCACAGCTTCTCGGCACATCGAATGGGTGGTCAATGGCGAGCCGATGCAACTGGAAAAGATCGATGACACCACCATCAAGCTCAAGTTTGCCGGGCCAAACGGCTTGGCCGAGACCACCGGGTTGGCCTTCCACGGCTGCCAGTGGCCGCTGGGCTTCGAGCGTTTTGGCTTCTTCGCCCCCAAGCACTATCTGGAGAAATTCCACCCCAAGCACACCACTGGCGCGACCTACGAGCAGTTTGAAGAAAAAGCGTTCAACTTCAACCCCGAGCTGCCGGTCATATACGCTTGGCGGGTAGCGCAGTGGGAAGCCGGCTCCACAGAAATGATCGCCGAGCGCAATCCCTACTACTGGAAAGTCGATCCCGCGGGCAAGCAACTCCCCTACATCGACCGGATTCACTACACCCTGGTCGAGGGGGGCGATGCCCTCAACCTGATGGCCATTGCAGGCGATCTGGACATGCAGCACCGCCGCATCAGCTTCGGTCAATACACCGTCTATCAGGAAAACGCGGAAGCAGGCAATTACCACTTGTTGATTTGGCCCACGGCGCAAGCTTCCACCATCACCCTCTTCCCCAACCAGAGCTATCCTGATGCCAAGTATCGCGAACTGCTGCAAAACCTGAAATTCCGGCAGGCGCTGTCAGTAGCTATAGACCGCAATATGATCAACGAAGTCTCCTTCTTGGGCCAGGCCATCCCGCGCAATACCACAGTCGTCCGTGACTCCCCCCTGTTCCAGGCGGACATTGAGCAATACTATGCCGAGTACGATACGGCGCAGGCTCAGTCTTTGCTGGAAGAAGCCGGGTTGACAAAAGGCAGCGATGGCTTCTATCAGTTTACTGATGGTTCGACGGTGGAACTGGTTATTGAGGGCACTGACGCCGTTTCGGGCGCTAACATGGATGCGCTGGAATTGATCACCCAGAACTGGAACGATATCGGCTTAAAAACAGTACTGCAAACGATGTCGCGTGATATTTACTGGCCTAGAGCCAACAGCAACGAGGTCATGATCGCCACCTGGGAGACCGACCGTGGTCTGGTGCCGATGGTCGATCCCATCTATCAGTTCCCCTTCGATGAGCGCTCCTGGATGGGGCCAGCCTTTGGCACCTATTACAAATCTGGTGGCCAACTAGGCGAGCAACCGATTCCGATCTTCAAAGAGGTACAGGACCTTTACGATCAGTACAAGGTCACGGTGGACTCGGCCAAACAAACTGAAATCGGCAAGCAGATCGTCCGAAAATCCACCGAAAACTTGTTCTGCATCGGCACGGTGGGCCAACCGCCGGCGCTGACGGTGGTCAAGAACAACTTCCACAACGTGATGGAACAGCACACATCCGACTGGATCATCTTCACGCCGGGCACCATGGACCCGCCCCAGTTCTGGATCGAACAATAAGTGTGCTACGCTGCATAAGAGGGAGGTGTTTTTCGTTGCGGGCGTAGCCCGCAACGAAAAACACCTGAAAATTTCTGTAAGTCGCCACATCAACGGGGACGAAAACAGGATTTAGCCGTGTCATCTGTGCGTTCCGTGGTTATTTTTCCGAGGAGCCGGTTATGTTAGCTTACATAGGGCGACGCATTCTAGGGATGATTCCCACGCTCTTTATCGTGTCTATCATCACCTTCATCATCATCCAATTGCCGCCGGGTGACTTTTTCACAACGCGGGCGATTGAGGCG
>JAFGRA010000229.1 GCA_016935415.1 Anaerolineales bacterium | reverse complement strand
TCGACCTCCGGCAATATGGGCATCGCCTACGCCACGCTTGGCGCGGCCTTCGGCATCCCGGTCACGCTGGCGCTGCCCGCCAACGTCAGCCCGGAGCGCATCAAGATCCTGCGCGCCCTCGGTGCGGAACTACTGCTCACCGATCCGCTGGAAGGCGTGGACGGCGCGATTGCCAAAGCAAACGAACTGGCCGAAACCCAACCCGACAGATACTTCTATGCCAACCAGTACGACAATCCCGCCAACTGGCAGGCCCACTACCTGAGCACTGGCCCCGAAATCTGGGAACAGACCGCCGGGATGGTCACCCACTTTGTGGCCGGATTGGGCACCAGCGGCACGTTGGCCGGCGTCACCCGCTACCTGCACGAGATCAATCCCGAGATTAAAAGCATCGCCGTGCAGCCCAGCGCTTCATTCCACGGCCTGGAAGGGTTGAAGCATATGGAAACCGCCAAGCGCCCCGGTATTTACGACCCCCACGTACACGACCGCGTTGTCCCAGTGGAAACTGAGGACGCTCACGAAATGGTGCGCCGCCTGGCACGTGAAGAAGGCCTGTTCGTTGGTGTCTCTTCCGGCGCAGCCACTGTGGCCGCCTTGCAGGTTGCCGCCGAACTCGACTCCGGCGTGGTCGTCACTGTCCTCCCCGACGGCGGCTATAAATACTTAAGCGCCGATTTCTGGGAGCAGGCCTGATGCAGCTCAAAATCGTTGCCGACGTGTTGAAGGCCATCCACAAACACGGTGAGGAAGCCTATCCCGAAGAAGGTGCCGGGCTGATGCTGGGCCGCGTGAACGGCGACCAGCGCGAAGTCAGCGACATCCTCCCCCTGGAGAACTCGCGCGAGGATGAAGCCCGCCACAACCGCTACCTGATCACCGCCGAAGATATGCTGGCCGGTGAGATGGAAGCCGCCCGGCGCGGCCTGGACATCGTCGGCGTATTCCATTCGCACCCCGATCACCCTAACCAGGCCTCAGAGTTCGACCGGGAATGGGCACTGCCCTTCTTCTCTTACATCATCACCAGCATCCAGCAAGGCAAGGCTGCCGGCAGCCGCTCCTGGCGCTTGACCGATGACCGCACTGAGTTCGCAGAAGAACATATCCAGGTCATCGAGACCGTAGAATAAAGCAGATAAGTAGCTCGATCCATAAAACGCAGAGCTTCCGCTTTGCGTTTTATAAAGCGAAATTATCGGATAAATCATACCCACATCATATTGAAATTTTTGGAGGTTAAGTAAGATGGCAACATTACGCATTCCGACGCCGCTCCGGCCTTATACCGACGGTGTCAGCGAGATCAACGTGGAAGGCAACAACGTCAGTGAGGCCTTGAAAGAACTGACCGCCCAGTACCCGGCGATTGCCACTCACATTTTCACCGAAGCGGGCGAACTGCGCTCCTTTGTCAACCTCTTCCTGAACGAAGAGGATGTGCGCCACTTGCAAGGCGTGGAAACCGAGATCAAAGCAGATGACCGCCTGATGATCATCCCCAGTATTGCGGGTGGGTAGAAAGGATTGGATGATGACGACCGAGTTGAAGAAAGTAGATCATTCAGCTTTACGCACCAACCAGGCTTTCGTCATCGGCTTGAACGTATTGGCCTTTATCCTGGATCAACCCTGGCTGGCTGTGATCGTCATGGCCGTGATGCTGGTAGGCACGCTGTTCAAGCGCCCCGGTTTCGGCCCGCTGTACAAATCGATTTTTAAACCACTCGGACTGGTCAAGCCCGACGTATTGCTAGATAACCCCGAACCGCACCGTTTTGCCCAAGGCTTTGGCAGCATGGTCATGTTAAGCGCTTCGATTGCCTTATTGACCGAAGCGACGGCGTTAGGTTGGGGCTTGGTCTGGT
This sequence comes from Anaerolineales bacterium, assembly GCA_016935415.1. Taxonomy (GTDB): domain Bacteria; phylum Chloroflexota; class Anaerolineae; order Anaerolineales; family UBA11579; genus JAFGRA01. The sequence goes on along the minus strand of JAFGRA010000229.1, from coordinate 19,827 downwards.
TCGTGGTTGCCCTGGCTGCCCTGAACCTGTTCGGCGGGTTCTGTGTGGGCTGCGCGTTTTACTACTGGCTCAACCGGCTGAATGTACCCGGCTTTGCCAAGTCGCCGCCCGCGGATACCTTCCCCGGCGCACGCCCTAAAGTAAAGGCCAACCAGCCATGACAGAAGTATTCATAAGATTAGTATGGACGCTGGCAATCGCGGGCATCGGCCTGGGCCTCTATTGGCTGGCAAGCAAGGCTATCTTACGGCGCGGCCAGTTGGCAAGCAGCCACATCCCCAATTACCACAAGGGCACCCCAGCGATCCTATATTTCACTACCCCTGATTGCGCACCCTGCAAGACCGTGCAGCGCCCGGCGCTGGAGAAACTACAAACCCAACTCGGCGCGGAACACTTGCAGGTTTTGGAGGTCAACGCCGCCGAGAAGCCCGAGATGGCTCAGGAATGGGGCGTAATGAGCGTCCCCACCACCTTCATCCTCGACCTGGAAGGCCATCCGCTGCACGTCAACCACGGTGTGACACGCGAAGACAAGCTCCTGCGCCAGTTGAGTGATTTGGTAAAGGAATAAATAATTGAACATCTTGTTGGCACCGAAGGTTTTATAATCATAGCTGTAGGGGCATAGCATGCTATGCCCCTACCACGGACTTTCTAACGGCTGCACCGCAGAAACCTTCTCTCCCAACAGCTATCAATGGTGTTTATTTTGGAGACGAGTATGAACATGAACGTCAACGGAAAAGTCGATCTCTCCCATGAAGAGATCAAACGCTATTCCCGCCACCTGCTGATTCCTGAAGTCGGCCTGGAAGGGCAGCGTAAGTTAAAGGAAGCACGCGTGCTGGTAGTCGGTACCGGTGGCCTCGGGTCACCGGTGGCTTTATACCTGGCCGCGGCCGGGATCGGCCACATCGGCCTGGTCGACTACGATGTGGTCGACTTCTCGAACTTGCAGCGCCAGGTCATCCACGGCACCGCGCGCCTGGGCGACCTAAAAGTCGACTCGGCCCGTGACCGCCTGCTCGACATCAACCCCGATATCGAAGTAGAAGTCTACAACGAACTCTTCACTTCGGAGAACGCCCTGCAAATCGCCGAAGGCTACGACCTGATCCTCGACGGCACGGACAACTTCCCCACCCGTTATCTGGTCAACGACGTTTGTGTAATGCTCGGCATCCCCAACGTCTACGGCTCGATCTTCCGTTTCGAGGGCCAGGTCAGCGTGTTCGATGCCAAGGAAGGGCCGTGCTACCGCTGCCTGTTCCCCGAGCCGCCACCTCCAGGCCTTGTCCCCTCCTGCGCTGAAGGCGGCGTGTTGGGTGTACTGCCCGGCACGATCGGCACCATCCAGGCTACCGAGGCGATCAAGGTCTTGCTGGGTATTGGCACGCCGCTGCGCGGCAAGCTACTGCTCTACAACGCCCTGGACATGTCCTTCGATTTCGTCAAGCTGCGCAAGAACCCCAACTGCAAGGTCTGCGGCCCGAACCCGGAGATCACTGAACTGATCGACTACGAAGAGTTCTGCGGCGTGCCCATGCACGACCACGACGAAGGTTCAGCCGGGGCGCAGTGGGACATCACCGCCCCCGAATTGGCCGCTAAACTGGCTCACGGCGACAAAATCCACCTGATCGACGTGCGCGAACCGCACGAGTTGCAGATCGCCAAACTAGAAGGCGCCGATCTAATCCCCTTGGGGCAGTTGGCCGGACGCATGTCTGAACTCGACACTGCCGAGGACATCGTGCTGTTCTGCAAGGGCGGCACGCGCTCCACCCGGGCGCTGGAACTGCTGCTTGGGGCGGGTTTCCGCAAACTCAAGAACCTGAAAGGCGGCATCAATGCCTGGGCAGAAGAGGTCGACCCGGAGATGCCAGTGTATTAACCGCAAACACAACTCGACCCAATACAGCAAAACGGAGTACGTAAAGTAGGGGCGACGTCATCATCAGAATGATGATCCGTGGTCGCCCCTACTGCCGATAGCAATCATGTTTTGACCTGATTCACATCAATATATGAAAGATTCTTAGAAAGAAGTGCATCTAGTTATTATGAACGAGCAAAACGGGAATTACAAAGATAAAACCATGCTGGTCGTGCTGGCCCACCCCGACGATGAGTCGTTCGGCATGGGCGGCACGCTGGCCTATTACGCCGACAAAGGTGTCAATATCCATTACCTGTGCGGCACGCGCGGCGAGTCCGGCACGCTGGACGCCGATTGCCTGGACGGTTTCGATTCGGTTGGCGAACGGCGTGAGTCGGAGTTGATGTGCGCCGCCGACGTGTTGGGCCTGAGCAGCGTCAGCTTCCTCGGTTTCCGGGATTCGGGCATGCTCGGCTCCCCGGACAACGACCATCCTAACGCCTTGGTCGCACAACCGGTCGACAAGGTCGCCGAACGCATCACGCATTTCATCCGCCGTATCAAACCCGACATCATCGTCACCCACGATCCGGTGGGCGGCTACCACCACCCCGACCACATCGCCATCCACAAAGCCACCGTCAAGGCTTTCCACGCCGCCGCTGACCCCAACATGTACCAGAACGGCCTGGAACCCCACCAACCTCAACGGCTGTATTATGGCGTCTTTCCCCGTCGCCTGTTCCGGGTGTTGGTCTGGGCGTTGAAAGTGATCGGGCGCGATCCCAGCAAGTTCGGCCGCAACCAGGATATCAACCTGGAAATGCTGGCGAAAGACCCGGATTACCCGCAGCACGTCAAGATCAATTACACCAAGTATAAAGAACGCAAAGCCAAGGCCGATGCCTGCCACGAATCGCAATTGGACCTGGGGTCGCAGGGCAGCGGCATCTTTTTCTGGCTGCGCGAGAAGCTCATCCCCGGCACCGACGGTTACATGCAAGCCTATCCCGAGATTCCGGCCAACGCACACATGAAAGATTTGTTCGAAGGGCTACAGTAGACAGTAATCAGTATATTGTATGTAGTGGGGAAACAGTGTTAAGTCGTAAACCGCCATTATTAAAACCTACCTGCCGCACAGCAGGTTCCAATAATCAACTTACACTCTCCTCCCTCACCCACCAAGCAAATAATAAAACGGAAATCGTTTAGCCCTCTCCCATAAAAGATCCCGCCCGAAGGCGGGATCTACGAAGGAGAAAGAAGCATCCTCAGAAAGGTTTGGTGGGTTGTTGGTTGGCGTGTGAATCATAGCTTTCAACCGGGATCGGCTCTCCCCGGATCAAGTCAATGAAAGTGCGCACGATATCCGGGTCGAATTGCTTCCCGGCTTGTGTCTCGATATAGTCGATGGCTTTCTCTGCCGGCCAGGCTGGGCGATAGGGCCGGTCGGAGAGCAGCGCATCCCACACATCCACAACCATGAAAATGCGCGCTGAAAGCGGGATCTCATCGTTTTTCAAGGCGCGCGGGTATCCACTGCCGTCCCAACGTTCGTGATGGCAGTAGGGGATGTCCAAAGCCGGGTGAAGGTAGCGGATCGGGTTCAGCAGTTCATAGGCCAGGCGGGGGTGTTCGCGCATCACCTCCCACTCTTCTTTGGTCAAGGGGCCTTCTTTGAGCAGGATATCGTCCGGGATTGCCATCTTGCCAATGTCGTGCAGCATGCCGCCCCGCGTGATGTGCACCAACTCTTCGTTCGGGACACCGAGCGTGGTCGCCAGGCGTAAGGTCAGATCGATCACGCGCTGGCTGTGGTCTTCGGTGTAGCGATCGCGCAATTCCAGGGCACGCATCCAGCCTTCCAATGTCGCGCCGTAAGCCACTTCCAATTCGATGTTGGCGCGCTCCTGGTTTTCGAGCAACTCGGCCTTATAGATTGCCAAAGCTGCCAGATCGGCCATGATCGCCAGGAAATTCAGCCAACCAGCTCCGGTCGTAAAATCGTTGTGATGGAAAATTTCGAGTACCCCCAACACTTTATCCATCGCAACCAGGGGAATCACCATGTAATCATTGAAGCCTTCCATGGCGAAAAGCTGCATGAACTTCACCGATATTTGTTGCGGCTGTAAGTCATTAATGCTGAAAATGCGGCGTTCTTTTGCGGCCCGCCCGGCAAAACTTTGGCCCAAAGGAATTTTGGATTCCTTGATTGTTTTAGAACGAAAACCGCGCCCGGCGGCATAGGTCAATACGTTATACGAGGTCAATCGCATGACGGCTGCAGCCGGAACATTGAGATGCGTGGCGCAACGATCCAATAAGATATTCAGAATCAGGAAAAGATCATTGCTGGTGCAAATCGTATCGGCGACCTCTTCGATCGCTTCCAGGCGATTGGAACAAAATTGGCGCTCAGTTTCTCTGGTCAGTTGCTGCTGTCTGGCAGCGTAATCATACACCAATTGATTCACCGTACAGGCTTCGCAGTCCCCTTCCCCCAACACTTTAGCGCCGCATGAGCAACCGCCCATAATGGCTGTAATGGTTTCTTCCGGATGTAACACGGAGGCCTCCTACAAGAACAAACAATCTCAAAATAAACCTACTGATAAATCCTTTAGATGCAGGTTTCATGCCGAGCAAACGAAGAAATTACAAATTGTAGATTGCAAATGGTAAACTGCAACGAACATATTGCCAGATGCAAGGTCTGGGCCATTCCAGACACCCAGTAATTAGGCACCGAGGTATCAGGCAATCTGTACCTTTCTCCAGGCTTTGTATCTAAGCACATGCCCCGCTTCTCCTCAGCTTCTGTTGTTGCAGGCGGCTATAACCGCCGATTCTTTTCATTCGCGCCCGCTCTCCCCTACGCCCGCGTTGCTTTGTTCCCCGCTCTTTCCCCGAATGATGGTAGAATCTCGTTTACATCATGGTCACTGATCCTTGGCCACGAATTACATTCCCACTTCTCAATTCGAGATGGATATGGTAAAATTGCCCGCTGTGTAGATGACTGGCTTTCCGCCGGGTTCCTACCAGAAATTATTAAAATTTGTCAGTAAGGAAATACAATGAGCGACGAAATCTTGAGATCAGTTGAGTCCCCTGTCAATCCCAATATCCCCGACATCAAGCCGGGTGATATTGTCAACGTGCACGTACGCATCAAGGAAGGCGAACGCGAGCGTATCCAGGAATTCAAGGGCACGGTCATTCGCAAGCGCAAAGGCGGCAACAACGCCAATTTCACCGTGCGCCGCATTGCCAGCAACGGCATCGGCGTCGAGCGTACTTTCTTGCTGCGCTCCCCGCGCGTTGAAAAAGTGGTTGTGGAACGCAGTTCCCAGGTCCGCCGGGCACAGCTTTACTTCCTGCGCGAACGCACCGGCAAACGCTTCCGCCTCAAACAAAAGTTCTCCAAATAACATCGTTTTCTCGATTAGAATTGAGGGTGCTCAGGCACCCTTTTTCTACTTAACCTGCGGAGGAATAGTAGGCAGCTATGCAAAAACCCGTGATTGGCATTACCCCCCGCATCATTGTCAAAGAACAATTCCCCATGATCGGCTCCCCCCGCTCTTACATCCGCGCCCTTACTGCGGTGGGGGCACTCCCGGTTGTGCTGCCGGTCGGGGTTAGCGTAAACGTGCTGGATGAACTGCTCGACCAACTCGACGGCGTCGTGTTCAGCGGCGGCGGCGATATCGAAACCGAGCGCTTCAACGGCCTGCCGCACGAGAAAATCTACGACATCAACCCCGAACGCGACCAGATGGAAATCGACGTAACGGAAATGGTGCTGCGCCGCAAAATGCCCTTCCTGGGGATTTGCCGCGGCATCCAGTTGCTCAACGTCGCGTTGGGCGGCACACTCTACACCCACATCCTCGACCAGCTTCCCGGCGCGTTGGACCACTCTTTCAAAGACGGCCGCGCCCCGGAAGAGATCATCCACACCATCCGCCTGGAACCTGGCAGTTGCCTGGCACAGATCATTGGCGAACCGGAGATCGAGGTCAACAGCCTGCACCACCAGGGTGTGTGGGAGATTGGGGAAGGACTAACCGCGACGGGCTATGCTCCAGACGGTCTGGTGGAAGCCGTAGAACTGCCCGACTATCCCTTCGGCATCGCCGTGCAGTGGCATCCGGAATGGCTGCCGGAGCAAGCGCATGCCACCCGCCTGTTCGAAGCCTTTGTAACCGCCGCCCTGGAGAACAGGACACGCTGATGGTGGCTCAGGAAGCACCGGTCGGGGTATTCGACTCCGGCGTGGGGGGACTTTCGGTATTGCGCGAAATCCGCAAACAACTCCCCCACGAGCATCTGATCTTCTTGGCCGACCAGGCTCACGTACCCTATGGGCCGCGCAGTCTGGCCGAAGTGCGTTCCTTCTCGGAAGCGATCACGCGTTATCTCTTAGATCAGGACGCCAAGCTGATCGTGGTGGCCTGTAATGCTGCCTCGGCTGCCGCCCTGCAAAGCCTGCGGCAGACCTTCTCGAATGTACCTTTCGTGGGCATGGAACCGGCCGTCAAGCCCGCCGCCGAAACCACCGATTCCGGTGTGGTGGGTGTACTGGCAACCCCGGCCACTTTCCAGGGTAAGCTGTATGCCTCAGTCGTAGAGCGCTTCGCTAACGGTGTGCGCCTGCTGCCCAATCCCTGCATCGGACTGGTCGAGCAGATCGAGGCAGGAAAGCTCAACGGCGGCCAGACCCATGCCATCCTGGAAAACGCCCTCGCCCCTATGTTGGCAGAAGGCATCGACACTGTCGTATTGGGCTGCACACACTATCCCTTCGTTATCCCCCAGATCGAGCAGATCGTCGGGCCGCAGGTGCGCGTGATCGACCCTGCCCCGGCCATCGCCCGCCAGGTTGGACGTTTGCTCAAAGAACACGACCTGGTGAACGCCGCCGATTCCCTCGGCAAGCTCCAGTTCAAGACCAGCGGGGACGCGGCCGCCTTATCACGTCAGATCACCCAGTTGTTAGAAGCAGACCACCCAGCCGAAAAGCTCAACTGGCACGGAAATACACTGAAGTAATCCGCCACACATTGCTTGACAAAACTAACGATTCCCATATAATTAGTTAAGATGTACTAACTATACAGGATTGAGCCATGCCCGCACACGATTCCCTGGCCGACATCATCGCCACCATCTCGCGCACGCTGGCGCAGATGGAAGCCAAGGCCATCGAGGAAAGCGATTTCGCCGACCTCTCCATGAAACAAATCTATTACCTGGAAACGATTGCCCGATTGGAGTCCCCCACCTTCACCGACCTGGCTGAAACGCTGGACGTCACGAAGCCTTCCATTACCGCTATCGTTAACTTACTCCAGCGCAAGGGCTACGTCAAACGCCAGCAGTCGCAAACCGACCGGCGCGCCTACCACATCGTGCTGACCGAAGAAGGCAAACGCATCGGCCACCTACACCAGGATTTGCACGCCAAAATGGCCGCGGTTTTCACCAGCCGCCTGACCCACAGCGAACTGCAAACCTTGAACGCTATGCTGTACAAGGTCTTTGGAGAAAACCGGGCTGAATAGCCTATTTTTTTACCGATCTATTTATTAGTTCAATCAAACTAATTATCTTTGGAGGAATACATGTCTCAAAAACAACTCGCCGAAAACGATCACGTTTGCCCCTGGTGGCTGACCTTTATATTCGACAATCCGGCGCGCAAACTGATCCAGTCCCCGCAGAAGATTATGGGCGACCTACTCCATACCGGTGACACCGCATTGGATATCGGCTGCGGAATGGGCTATTTCACCATCGGGATGGCAAAGCTGGTCGGGGAAAGCGGCCGGGTGACCGCTGTCGATCTGCAAGCGGAAATGCTGGCCGGGGTGGAAAAGCGCGCCCGGCGGCACGGCCTGGCAAACCGCATTGCACTTCACCGCGCCACTCCCAACAGTTTGGGCTTATCCGAACCGGTCGATTTCGTACTCACTTTCTGGATGGTACATGAAGTACCTAACAAGGAAAATTTCTTACGCGAGGTGAGGGAGTTACTCAAACCCGGCGGCCGCTACCTGTTCGTGGAACCCAAGATCCACGTCAGCGCAAAAGCATTCCAGGCCACCGTCGCCCTGGCCGAACAGATCGGGTTTGTCCCGGTAGAAGCCCGCCAAATCGCCCTCAGCCGGGCAATGCTCTTCACGATTTGAGGCGACAAAAATCCTTCATCTCCCCCTGTCAAACAGCTTTCTAACCCCTTCCCGACTGCTACGCAGTCACTAACAGGGATGGGGTTTTATAATTCGCTTTTATTTATTCCCATTCAACACCGCCATCATCTGGGTGTGCACGTCTGCGTTGGCGGCCAGGATCGGCTGCGGGTTGGTGAACGTGAGTCCCCCACCCTGCGGGTCCGTCACCGTACCACCCGCCTCCGCCACGATCAACGCCCCGGCAGCGACATCATAGCTATTCGTGCCAAATTCCCAATAACCGCCAAAGCGCCCGGCCGCCACGTAACACAGGTCGAGGGCCGCCGATCCCAGGCGGCGCACGCCCAGGCTGCACAGTGCAAACCTGGCGTAATGGTCCAGGTTGTTATTGGGGTTGGTGCGGATATCGTAGGGAAAACCGGTCGCCAGCAGGCTCTGGTCGAGTTCCTGCTCGGCTGAAACCCGTAAACGTACCCCGTTCAGGAATGCGCCCCGGCCACGCTCCGCCGAAAAGCACTCGTCACGCATGGGGTCATAGACTACTCCCAGGGTCAACTCGCCCGCTTCCAGGTAGGCAATCGAAACGCAGAAAACCGGGATATGGTGCGCAAAGTTCACCGTACCGTCCAACGGGTCGATGTACCATACCTGCCCGTTCGAGCCTTGCAGCCCGTCGGTCTCTTCGGTGATCACGCGCTGGTCCGGGAACTGCGCCTGGATCGCTTTCAGGATGTATTGCTCGGACTGTACGTCCACCTCGGTTACCAGGTCGATCTCACCTTTGTGGTCCACCTGGTGTTCGTTGCCATATGCAGCCCGCAGGATTTCTCCGGCCCCGCGGGCGATCTTTTCTACATCGTTCAATGTGGGTTGGTTCGCTGTCATTTTAAATCCTATCGGTTGTATTTAACGCAAAAGCACAAGCCCAAATTGTACCGGCTTGTGCCTGGTTGGTAAATGGCCGGATGCAAACGCGCGGTCTACACGCTGCCGCTGCCTTCCCTTTCCTTGATCGCCCGGATGATCTCGTCCAGTTCCTGATTGATGTCATCACGGTAGACCTTGGATTCGCGCAGCAAGGCTTCGAAGGCCGGACGCTGCTCTTCCGGCAGGGTCTTCAGCAAGCGCTCGGTGCGCGCAATTTGCTGGTTCTTCTGGCGCAGCTTGTGCTCCAAGCGCTCGCGGTAGCCGGTGTAGAACTTGAGTTCGCTGATCGGCTCGTTGCTCACTGTGGGGCCTTCCGCCAGAATTTCACCAATCGTAATCAGGAATTCAGGCGTATCGACCGGCTTTTCCATGAAGCGCACCGCCCCCAGGCTGAGCGCGAATTCCTTATCCTCGCGCGTCACGTAGGTGGCCGACAGGAATACGATTGGAATATCGCGCGTTTCGGGGTTGCTGCGCAGCCGGTAGACCATCGAGAAGCCGTCCATCTTGGGCATCAGGATGTCGGTGATCACCAGGGTTGGCTTTTCCTCGGCGACCATATCCAGCGCCTCTTTGCCGTTCTTGGCGGTCACCACCGGGTAGCCCTCGAAGCGCAGCGTAACTTCCAGCAGTTCCCGGATTTGGGGAACGTCTTCCACGATCAAAATGGGGCCTTGGGGTATATTCATTAATAAATCCTTGTGCAGCGGAATGGGTCTATTTTACTGTATCTCACCGATTTACACCGGGAAACGCAGCCCCCGCCGCAGGTGATATCGGTACTATACTGGAAATCTTCTTTTTTGACCATGACAGTTTCGTCAGATTTATTGCCAGCATCGCCCTGGCCGCGGCCGAGCTGTATTTTCTCTTCAAGCGGGACAAGACCGAATAGGATTTGCACAAATTAGCCAATAAAAATTGGGAGAGATTTTAATTATCGCAACACGTCCAACCCTTATGCTATAATGTTATGGGTCATGGTGTAATGGAAACACGCTCACTTATGTGAGAGTTTACCCGGGTTCGATTCCCGGGGGCCAAAGAATAGTAGTATAGAAATTACTATTTTTTGGCTCCCGGTAATCCTTTTTATATGGCAAAATCAAGAAAAGAACTATATCGTTTTCACACAGAAAATCTTCGTGAAGTTGAAAGATCAATTTCAACGATCACTCTTACAATTCGCCATGCAATTTCCACTCAAAATCAAAAACAAATTTATTCGCTAATACGTCTTTATTCCCTGCTTCTGGGAGTATGGGCGGAATGCCGATTAAATAAATTACTCTATGAGGAAAAGAGCTTCTCTGAACAAACCAGAAAAAAGATTTTAGAGCAGAAAACTCTAAGCCAAAAATGGCATAAAACCATTGAATTGGCATATAGAAAACACTACAACATAAAAAGAGGGGTAATTAGCCAACTAAATACTAGCCATACCGCTTATTATCGATATCAAACTATATGTTCTATGTTGGATACTGATCTGACAAGTATTATTGAATTACGCAACAAATTAGCCCATGGACAATGGGTGTTCCCCCTAAACAGTAAATTGGATAATGTTTCACAAAAGGAATTAGTTGCCTTGCGAAATGAGAACTTACTTTCTCTTCAATTCAAGAAAAAGTTAATTTCTGTCCTTTCAAGCATAATTCATGATCTTGTTGTATCAAAGGCTACTTTTGAACGCGATTTTGATAATCACTTTGATCATATTGTACAAACAAAGCTTAACCTTAATAACAGAAAATATTCTGATTATGAAAAAAATATGATTGAAAAATATCAACGCGGATTATCAAAAAGAAAGCCTGAGTAAATTCCTCAAAATTGACTTCTTCCTGCCCCGAATGCAACACCTCTCTCCCCCCTGGAACCACCTGCGAAGCGCACTTCCACCAGATGCTGTTCTGGGAACATGAATTCCCCGAACTGGGTGCGGTGCACCACCTGGCCGTGCTGGGCTATTACCTGCAGCACCCCAGCCTGTACTCGCCGGAAGGGCTAAAGCACGCCCGTCAATTGTTGCGTGAGTTCGTAGAAAACGAGGTCACTCCCGGCGAAGCGCGCCGCCGCATGGCTGCCGGGGTAGATTCCGGCCAACGTGATTGGAAGATCAAGGCCACGGCCGAACGCCAGGGCAGTTATCCCGTTCCGGTGAAATGGACGCTGACCGCCGCCGATGTGGTCGCCGGTGGCCCGGAAAACTACCGCCAGAGCGTGCGCCGCTGGGCGCAAAGCATTCATACTACCCTACAAAAAATAGAGGATGCACACTCGTAAGCGCGGCATCCTCCATAGAGCTATTCAATTTTTACCTATCAGTGTTTTACGGCTCCAGGGTGATCTCAACGCTGTTCAGGTGGTTGTCCTCACCATGAGTCGGGCTGGTATCACGCACCACAATGCGCCCCGGACCGGATTCGTTCGCAGTATAAGTAATATCGGCGCTGAACGTCCCAGGCTGGTCAAGACCGGGGGCTTCAACCATCACCGGCTGCGAGGCTACTACGTCCCCATTCGTATCCTGGATTTCCACCAGTAAAGTCGCCTCGAAACTCGCCAACCCAAAACCTTCTACGTGCGCCACGCCATCACTAAGCGTGGTCCCATCTTCCGGCATGTAAATGACGATCTGTTCGCGCTGCAACGCTTCGTCTTCGTTGACGCTTATTTCTTCTGTTGTGTTCGGATCATAAAGTAAGTTGACCGTGGATAGGTGGGTGATCTCACCGTCACGTGCGCTGGTGGCATAGACCTACACGAAGATGTTGCCTTCGGCGTCCAATTCCAGCGGCACGTCGGCTGAAAATGCACCGCGCTGTCCCGCGTCCGCCTGGATGGTGGTCGGCATCTCATGCAAGACCGCACCATCTTCAGCAAGCACACGCACCATCAGGTTCTGTTCGAAGGTCGGGGCAGCCATTCCTTTGATTTGAATTGAACTACCCACAGTCGCGCCAGGGGCCGGCGATTCGATATAGATAGCCTCAGCAGGGAAATCCATGTCAGGTGGTGTTTCCGTAAACGGCATGGTCGGCTCGGGCAACGGGGTTTCGGTCGGTGCTTCTGTCGCCGGTTGGCAAGCAGCCAAGGCCAGCGCAGCGATTAAAACGATTATCAGTTTTCTAAACTTAAACATTAGTCTTCCTTTCATGGTCTATTTTCAAACAAAAATCCCCCTCATTTTTATTTCAACTCATCAAAACTTCGCTAGACCGTTACTGCACACCGGTGCACAGCATCTGGCCGGGGAATACGACAGTTGCATCAACAAGGTTGTTGATCGCCATCAGGCGCTGCACAGAAACATTTTCGTCCTGGGCAATCGTCCCCAAGATATCGCCTGAACGAACGGTAACATAATCAATACATTCTTCCGGATCGACGCGTTCCACATTGGCATTGATAAAGTTCGCCGTGGCGGAGACGTTCTCGTCAGGATTACGGAAACGAATGATTAGGTTGCGGAAAGCATCCAATTCTTCAGGGATCTGGAATTGGCGCTCGAAGGTGCCGTCGGCGGGAATGGCGATCTCTCCCAGTCCAACCACATTCGGGTCGGCCGCACTCTCCACCAACATATACACATTCATACTGGCCTCAGCGGGAAAATTCACCCCTCGCACGGTAACCGTCTTATCAACCGACACATCGGTAACTTCGACGCCTGAACGCACGCCATTCTTTGGGGGAATCAGATTCTCCCCATTGGCGGTTTCCAGGCATAAGACCAGGCCCGGAAAGATCTCACTTTCGTTTTCCAGACCATTGCGGTTGAGCACAAACTCTTCTGTTGTGCGTGAAATGCGAGCAATTTCGTCCAGTGAATCCCCAGGTTGGACAGCATATAATTGCGAACAGTTCCCGTAATTGATATACAGGTTATCGGTTATGGAAGCCTCGCCGTTCTGGTTCAAATTGGCATCCAGGGCCTGGACATCGACCCCGGCGGTCAGCACATTCACAGTCTCCAAATTACCCACAGGGGCATCAGCGTTGCTTGCCGGTGCGCACGCCGTCAGCGCCATCATGATTATTCCGGCGATAAAGTAAATCATTGCTCGTTTAGTAAACCTCACATATACCTCATTTCGTGATCTAGTTTCCTTGTTTTCCTCTTTACCTTAACCATAACAACTCCACATAAGATCGAACATATATCGATCTGGCAAAACAGGTACATAAACCGATACATGTCCGCAATGCCGACAAAATCCGGAAAATTTCAGCCGGGTTTGTGATTTGGAGTACAATAGTAGGCGTTTTTGAGAATACCATTAAAACCAGATGCGCTATCGCAATCCCAACGAGTCACAATTGACAATCTATTTTTGAGGAGGATTCCATGAAGTTCAAACAATTCATTGGTTTTGCATACCGCGCCATTGTGGTGCAGACGCTGACCTATTTTGTGGCCGGGCTGCTGGCTTCCACGCTGCTCGACTACGCCGCTAAATGGGGGCAGGAGATCATGGCCATTTACATGCGCCCCATCACCCACCCCCTGGTAATGGCCGGGCCATTGCTCCAGATCGGGCGCGGCCTGGTCTTCGCCCTGGCACTGATCCCTTTCTATGAGGCGATCTTCAAACGCAAGCTCGGCTGGCTGGCATTGTGGGGCCTATTCCTGGGTTTTGCGATCCTTTCCCCGGTCAGCGCCGCTCCCGGCTCGATCGAAGGCATGATCTATACCAACCTGCCCTTCGGTTACCACTTCTTCGGCTGGCCGGAAGTCTTCGCACAGACGCTGGCGTTCTGCCTATTACTGTACTATTGGGAGAACCACCCGGAAAAGAAATGGCTCACCTGGCTACTGACGATCTGCTACGTGCTCATCGCCGCGCTGCTGATCATGGGGCTTTTGGTCACTTATGGAGCATAAGCCCTCCAAAAATCCACTAAGCCTCTGGCGAAATTTGCCAGAGGCGTTTTTTTATGCCGCTTCGTCCTGCTTCATATAGTAGAAATGGTCGCAGCAGTCATGGCCTTCCACCAGGGTCTGCGTACGCCGGAAGCCGATCTGTGGGTTGAACCCGGCCACAATGTGCGGGTCGGAGGCGCAGTACAGGCGATAAGCCCATTTGGCATTGTCGGTCTCACGGGCGAAATTGGCGAAGGGGCACTGGGTCACACACATCTGTATGCCCGCATCCGTCTTCTCGACCGTGTAGGCCACACCCATCTCCTGCATTGGTTCCCACAATAAGCGCACCAGATCGTCAATCGTGTTAGAACCTTCTTTTTCGGCCAACTGCGACCACTCGGCGTGCATATCTCTGGCGACCATGCGGGCAATCGATTCGGCCACTTCATCCCCCAGGTCAGCCTCCAGCCAATCTAAAATCGCCGCGATCCTGGCCCGGAACTGCGTCCCGATTTCGGCGCGCTGCTCGGCCAGCTTCTGATTGAGTTCCTCCGTGTTCACACTGCACTCCTTGTCAACTCTGATTATCCGAAAACTGTATCCGCTAAATTTACCCCTGTCAATGACTTCCGGTTCACTGCTGACGATATACGACTTACTTCCTACTGTATCCGGCCTTAATCCGCGTTACAATAATTGAAAGTTAATATCGGAATGGGAGAAGATTTGATGAATATAAATAAACGCGCCGCCGTATTGAGCTTACTGGATGACAGCACCCCCCAGAACTATATCCCCGCCGCCTTTTTCCTACACTTCGACCCCCAATATCATTTTGGTCAAGCCGCCATCGATAAGCACCTGGAATACTTCAAAGCGACCGGCATGGACCTGGTCAAAATTCAATACGAACTGCGCCTGCCCGAAACCATCAAGAGCATCGATGATTGGGCCAAATTGCCGCTGTACGGCAAGGATTTCTACGCGACGATGCTGGGCGTGGTAGACGGGCTGGTCAAGACGGCCAAAGCCGAAGCTGTGGTCGTGCTCACCCTGTATTCGGCTTTCATGCTGGCCGGGCAGGCTGCCGGGGGACAGGAAGTGGTCACCGCCCACCTCAAAGCAGACCCCGAGAAGGTCAAAAAAGGTCTGGAGATCATCACCGAGAGCATGCACATCTTCACCGACGCCTGCTTCGAGCTTGGCCTGGACGGCTTCTACGCCTCCACCCAGGGGCGTGAGACCTTCCGCTTCGAAGACCCCGCCGTCTTCGACGAGTACATCAAGCCTTGCGACCTGGCCGTACTGGAGGACATCAACGCCAAGGGTGTCTTCAACATCCTGCACGTCTGCGACTACGCCGGCAGCTACGATGACCTGACCCCCTTCGTGCCCTACCCCGGCGACGTGGTCAACGCCAGCCTGGTCGTCGATAACCGCCTGCTCAGCCCGGAAGACCTGTCCGTGCTGTTCGGGCGGCCGTTCATGGGTGGCCTCGACCGCCACGGCGTGCTGGCTACCGGCCCCACTGAAGCGATTGAGAAACGAGTTTTAGAAATCTTGGAGAGCGCCCCGGATAAGTTCTTCCTGGCCGCCGACTGCACCGTCCCCAGCGAAACCCCTTGGGAGAATTTGAAAGCAGCGATTGATACCGCACATAATTACAGGCGGTAGAAATACGTCAATGATCCCAAAAATCGACTTTAATGGTTTTCGATGCTATCCGAGCGCGTTTGTGAAATCCCGCTAAAAATCCGCATACCATCCATAGAGAAATTCCTCTAATAAACCTCGCTCATCAAAGCTGGCAGAACAAAGAAATTTCCCGTCACCCTTTAAATCATACCGACATCCGGTAATACCGGAATCATAAGTATAACATTCATCTGTATAATCCCCCAAAATTTCATCAACATCATCGAAAGTTGTTGTTTCAACGTTCAGCCTTTTGTACAAGACTTGAGCATAGTCAACCGCATAAATTTCGACTTCCAAGTCGCATAAAGGATCGGTTTTCTCAAGGTCGAGTTTTTCACAGAGATCAAGCACCGTTTCTGTATCCAATGGAGCTGTAGATTGTAAATGCCTCTCATAAACTTCTTGATTCATTTTATTAAATTTACACATCATGAAGCTGCATAAGATGAGAACAGAAAGGATAGCAACAATCGCAATATAGATTCTACGCTTCTTCATCTTAAATATTTTCCTCCTAATCAAATCACACCCTTACGGATTGCGCTTGGAGAAGAAATCGACATCTCAACAAATTATTCCCCTGCTTCTACCTCAAAGAAATCGCTGCCCATTGTCAGTCCATGCTCCGCAACATATTGTAAGTTGCGACAGACTGCCAGAATATGAAAGCCATCCCAAGCTATTAGTTGAGCATATTTTTCCAAAAATGTATTTATTTCAAAATTATCTAAAAACGGAATACAGAATTTAGCTTTATAGCACCCACACTCATCAGATAAACTTTCTGTTGAATAATTTACCAGGATAGTAAAATTCAGGTCAAAATCGCTAGTGATTTTTCCTAGAACAGAGAATACATAATTGGGGGGAGGGGAAAACTCCTGTGAGGATAGTGGTGGCAGCCAACAAATCTCACCTAAAAAATGCACAATTTTATCTTCGTGTGGCATAATTTTTCCTCTCGCCCTACCCCACCACTGCCGCCAAAGCCTGCCAATTGCGCACCATCGCCAGCGTATCTAGTTCGCAGTAGCACAGCAAATCTTTGCGGGTTTGCTCGACATGTTCCACAGGCGCGAATTCGGCCATCAAGCTGACCCAGGCCAACATGGCGGCGTCGCCCTGCGGGATCGGTAATCCCTCGTAATCCAGATCGTGGTCCTGCACCAGCACGGGCAGCACCTGCTTGATCGAGGCGCTGCCGTGAAAATCGGGATGCACGTAGTAGCCCTTGCTGAAACAATCCATCAGATCGTAAATGCGGTCATTGACTCCCAGCAAAAATGTGCTGTATTCCGGGTACATCGCAGCCATTTCCTGGTTGCGCCCCGCCTCGAAAGCCTTATTCCACACGATCACCGTACCGGTCTCGCCAATGTGTTCTGCCAGGTGCTCCGCGATTTGCCTGCCGGGATCATTTTTATCCGTCACCAGGCACTCAAAATGCTCCGGTTCCCCACCCGGCGCGGCGATCACGTGTAATGAATACTGGAAGACCATATGCTGGTAGGGGCGGTAACCGTCGTAGAACGGCACGGCCGGATTGTAGGTTTCGTAGTCCAGGAAATACAAGGGATAGACCAGCTTACCAAGTTCGGCCCGGATAGCGGCGGCATCGACCAGCGGCCCACCCTGCTTGACGGCCTGCACGTGCAGGCTCTGGCGCTCACTCAATGCAAAGTCAGCGGGGATATCCTGGATCGCCAGAATACCCTGGTCAAGAAGCAAGCGAGCCTTGTTGTGGTGCAGGCGGGGAATGTCGAAGATGGGATGCTCCGGCAGCACCGGATGGCACAACGCCGGGCACGGGCAGGTTTTCGGTTTCAGGCAGCCGCCGGTCTTTACAGGCTCATTCTGGCTCACCACCTCCCAGGCGCTTTGGCGGGCGGCGGCGATTTCGTCCTCCAGCGCCAGGATCGCTTCGGTCACATCTTCAACTACAAATAGCTCGTCGACGGTAACCTCGCCGCGGCGCACGAACGCCTTGTTGATATGCACGATGTACACGCCCCGTACCGGGATAGAAGCCGCGCACACCAGGTATTGAAAAGCCACGTCATAGGTGTGTTCTTTGCGAATCGAAGACGCACTCTTGATCTCGTACATATCGTAAGCATCCGCCGCCGGATCGTAGACCAGCGCATCGACGCGCGCCCAGAACGGGCCATCAGTAAAGGTCTGCTCCTGAGTGATCTCCAACCCGGCGAGGGTTGTGGCGAGGAACTGCTTGCCCAGCTTTTCGATTTCTTTGCCTTGTTCGAAAAGATGCAGCTCGTAGGGGGATAGTTCGTGCTCGATACGGTCGTGCTTTTCCGCCCAAAGATGCATGGGAGCTTCGAGATAACGCAAAAAATCGGTTTTCGTGATTTCCACCGGCTGCCTCCTATAGGCTTATTGTAGCCGATTTTTTCTGCGGCAAAATAAATATTGACCTGTTATCAAACCTACTCGGTATTCAACCCCTTCCCGGCCTGACAGCCGCCCTTCCCCTTTGAAAGGGGAAGGGCCGGGGATGGGGTTTTGTTCCTTCCTCACTCACCGCGTTTCTCGAATCACGAATCTCGGCTCACGCTTCAATAAATTCGCTCTCCGCCGCATCCTTACGCTCGATGGTTTCCTTCACGTAACGCGAAACCAACCAAGCACAGGGCAGGCAGATCAACCCGCCAACCAGGAATGGCAGCACAAAAGAGTGCAACACCAGCGTCCCGGCAATCAGCGGGCCTAGCGCCGTGCCCACAAAAAAGGACATCGTCATGATGCTCATCTGGCGGCCCTCTCCCCCGACCGGCGAAATATCTCCCGTCATCGCCATCGCCGCCGGGCCGATTGCCGCCGCGGCAATGCCCTGGAAAGCGCGCCCGGCCACCAACTGCCAGTTGGCCGCCGCCAGCCCCAGCGCCAATGTAGCCGGAGCCATTAGCACCAGCCCGGTCACGATCAGTGGTTTGCGCCCGATGCGGTCAGACATGCGCCCCAAGGGGAACTGCACGAACAGGCGGCTGATCGTCATCGAACTATAGGCAATCCCGAAAGCTATCGTGCTCAATCCCAGGCGGGCGTTGAATTCATTCTCCAATGCGGCCATCAAGGAAAAGGCGATCGCCATCGCAAAGATCGCCGCCGCCAATCCAAACAAATCACCTGACCACATGCGGCGGTCGAAAAAGCCGGGCACATCCGGTTTGGGACCTCCATTTTCCGGTTGAGCCGCCTCGATATCTTCAAGCAATCCTTTTTCATCGACCCAGAACTGCACCAGGATCAGGCTGAGGAATACCAATCCGGCCCCAACCACAAAAGCCACATTGAAACCCCAATTGACTTCGATGAACCCACCCAACATCGGACCAATCGCAAAACCGATCATCCGTAAGGTGCCCCACACGCCCATGGCGCTGCCACGCGTTTCTTTGGTGGTGGAAGCGGCCATCAAGGCCAGTGAGGTAGGGATGCTCATTGCCACGCCCACCGCTTGCAGCGCTCGGATCAAGACCAGGTCGGTAAAGCGTCCGGCAAAAATGAAAGCTAACGTCCCTACTGCCATCAGGAACAAACCGATCAAAATGAAAGGTTTACGTTTGCCCATCCGGTCGCTGATCGACCCCATTAAGGGCTGTAGAACAGTATTGACCACACCAAACCACGAGATCAAAATGCCGATCAGAACCGATTCCGGCAGGTCGAAAAGCGGTGACGGCAAACGCGCCACGTAAAGTGGGATAATGACCACCAAAATACTATTCCCCAGACCATCCGCCATGCGGGCAATCGAAAGTGCCAGCACCACCCGGTTCACGCCCAGGCGTTCGGCTAACGCCCCCTGATTTCTCTGCTTTGTTATCTGTGTTTGCATAAGCCCCGATTGTATCCTGAATTGCCCCGTTATACAAATGAAGTAGCGTAATCAGTAATTAGCGATCAGGAACCAGGAAAAGGCAAAACATTTTGTTAAATACTTAATTCTCTGCGTTTCTCTGCGATCTCAGCGGTAAAAATCGAGAATCACCATTTGTAATTCCTCATATGTAAGTAGACGCTCAGTCCGCCGCGCCGATCCAGCGCCCCGTCCAGGCCGGTAAAGTCAGCGTCAGCCCGCCCTCGGTCACGCGGTAGCGCCCGTGCCCCAGCAAGTCATCGACCAGCTTGCCATCTTCCCATTCCAGGCTGGCGGTCGAGATGTTCACCTGCAAGATGCGGTCGCTGGCATTGAGCACGGCCAACACTTTATCCTCTCCCAACAC
>JAFGRA010000228.1 GCA_016935415.1 Anaerolineales bacterium | reverse complement strand
CACCGGCGGTTGGATCAACGGCACCAACGACATATAACTGTAGGCTACCACCGTGATTGGTGCTAACAAATCGGGGGCCATGCGCGCCGCCACGAAGATCGCCGTTGGGCCATCCATGGTGCCAATCACGCCAATCGAACCGGCCTGGGGCAGGTCGAAACCAAATACCAACGCCAGCAAAATGGTGACAAAAATGCCCAGGTGTCCGGCCGCACCCAGCATCGCCATGCCGGGATTTTCCAAGAGTGGGCCAAAATCCGTCATCGCCCCCAGGCCAATGAACAGCAGCAAGGGGAAGATTTCCGTAGCAATGCCGACATCGTAGAGCACACCCAGCAGTCCTTCCGGGCTGGCAATCCCAGTCAACGGCAGGTTGGTCAGGATGGCGCCAAAGCCAATCGGCAGCAGCAGCACCGGCTCCATGTCCTTGGCAATCGCCAGATAGACCAGTACACCACCAACGATCATCATGACCACCATTTTCCAAGTCAGCGCCGTGGGGGCCATAAAAAGTTGTAATACATTTCCGAAATCCATCAGGCCCTCATCATTCGAACGTGAACAGGATTTGCCCGTGGCATACTTCCTGGCCGGGCATGATGTGCACTTCGGCAATCTTAGCGGCATGCGGGGCACGGATGGCATTTTTCATCTTCATCGCTTCCAGCGAGCACAATTCCTGTCCCGCCGTCACCGCATCCCCAGGCTTGACGAACACCTCGATAATATCGCCCGGCATCGGCGATGCAAGCGCACCCGCGCCACCTGCTGGAACTGGAGCAGGTGCGGCCGGAACGGGCGACGGTGCTGCTGCCGAGGTTACCGGCTTGCTGGTCATCTGTGGGCGGGGTGGCACCGGGGTATCCGGGTCGGGAATGCGCACCTGGTAGGTACGCTGGTTGACGTGCGCCCTGATCGGCCGCTCGGATAGATCACCGACCTCGACAATATATTCTGTACCATCAACAATCACTCTAATTTGTTTCGCAGCGCTCATATTCGAATATTTCCTTTCGGCAAATTCGCTCTGTTATGCATTCCAATAACGCCCGGCAGGGCCTTCCAGCAGTTCGCCCAGGCCCGAGTGCCATTCCGGCTCATCCTGCTGGTCGACCAGGGCAATCGCCACCGCCATTGCCACCGCCAGTTTTTCTATTTCTTCGGGCGATGTATCAACCTTAGCCACCTCGGTGATGATCTCATCCTGCATCGAAAATCCACCAGCCGGTTCCTTCTCAGCACTGAACAGCCTATCCAACAGGCGGATCATCAAGACCAGCAAAGCCAAGGCGACAAACAGCGTCACCATTCCGACGGCGAAAATATACAGGCCAAACGTGAAATTATCCAACGCCAACCTCCCGGCCGCTACATCGGCATGTTGCCATGCTTCTTGTCCGGCCCACACACGTTCTTGTCGCGCAGCAATTCCAAAGCAGCGATCAGGCGTGGGCGAGTTTCGGCAGGAACTAGGATTTCATCCACGTGTCCGCTGGCAGCTACATTGTAGGGTTTGGAGAATTTCTCGCGGAACTCACCCACGAACTGCGCCGTGGCTTGCTCAGGATTCTCCATTTCCTTGATCTGCTTGGCATACAGGATGTTGACCGCTCCTTCAGCACCCATCACCGCCACTTCCGCCGTCGGCCAGGCATAGACCAGGTCGGTGCGGATGTACTTGCTGCTCATTACGATGTACGCGCCGCCATAAGCCTTGCGCGTGATCACCGCCAACTTGGGCACTGTCGCCTCGGAATAAGCGTACACGATCTTGGCGCCGTGCCGGATGATGCCGCCGTGTTCCTGATTGACACCGGGCATGAAACCGGGCGTATCCACGAAGGTGATCAGCGGGAAGTTGAACGCGTCGCAAAAGCGCACGAAGCGGGCGATCTTATCGGCCGCGTCGATGTCCAGCACCCCGGCCTTGTACATCGGCTGGTTGGCGATCACGCCAACAGACTGCCCATGAAGCCGGGCAAAGCCGACCACTGCATTAGGGGCGAAGTGTTCGTGCACTTCCATGAAACTGCCCAAATCGAACACGCCGTTGATGACCGCATGCACATCGTAACCTTCACTCGAATCGGTCGGCACAACCGCGTTGAGGCTTTCTTCCAGCCGCCAGGGATCATCCTCGGGGGAAATCACCGGGGGTTTTTCCTTATTGTTCAACGGCAGATAGCTGACCAGTTTACGCGTGGTCGCAAAGGCGTCGGCCTCATCCTGGGCTGCGAAGTGCGCCACCCCGCTGATCGAGTTATGCACCATCGTACCGCCCAGTGAATCCATGTCGACTTTCTCGCGCGTCACGGTCTCGATCACAGCCGGGCCGGTGATGAACATATGGCTCAATCCTTCGGTCATGATCACGAAATCGGTCAGGCCGGGGGAATACACCGAACCACCGGCGCACGGTCCAACCATCACGCTGATCTGCGGTACCACGCCGCTGGCCTGGGTGTTGCGCCAGAACAATTCGGAGTATGCCGCCAGGCTGTACACGCCCTCCTGGATGCGCGCTCCAACCGAGTCCATAATGCCGATCACGGGCACACCCGAGTCCATCGCCAGGTCCATGATCTTGGCAACTTTCTGGCCCTGCACCTCGGAGAAGGATCCACCCATTACAGTGAAATCCTGCGAGTAGATGCACACCATGCGCCCGCCGATCTTCCCAAAACCGACCACCACGCTGTCGCCTTCGAAGCGTTTTTCATCCATGCCGAAATCGCTGTGACGATGCGTCCAGTACGAGTCGATCTCGCGGAAGGTGCCTTCATCCACCAGTTGGTGGATACGTTCGCGAGCGGAGAGTTTACCCTTGGCGTGTTGGGCGTCGATGCGCTTCTGCCCGCCGCCCAACCGGGCTTGGGTGCGTTTTTGTTTCAATTCATGCAATAATTCTTGATGGGTATCGCCCATCTCTTTTGGCTCCATCGGTTTAGAATACCTCCAATGGCAAAGCGCTTTGCGCTTTGCATAAGGGAGAAAATCTTCGATTTTCTCTTAAGAAAAATCCTTGATTTTTCCAAAGATACTTGATCTTTCCACCATCCTATGCAGAAAATTAAAGGGCATCCATGGCAATCTAAATCCCTTAGATCAAGGATGCCCTCATAGTCATATCGGTCGCCTGCGCCTAGTCTACTACTCCTGCATCTAACATCGCCAGGTAAACCTTCTCAGCAGAAAGTGGCGGGCCTTCCAGTCGCACGCCAACGGCGTCGTAGATGGCGTTCGCCAACGCCGCGATCGTCGGTACCATCGGGTGTTCGCCAATGCCGCGCGCCCCCCACGGGCCATCGTCCTGTGGTTCCTCGACGATGATCTCTTCGTGCTCGAAGGGCATATCGGTGGTCGTAGCGATGCGGTAATCGACGAAGCTTGGGTTCTGCATCACGCCTTTTTCCAGCATGATCTGCTCGAAGATGGCGGAACTCAAGCCCTGCATCAGGCCGCCTTCAATCTGGGCCTTCACCAGTTCGGGATTGATCGCCCGGCCGACATCAAAAGCGGAAACCGCCTTGAGAATATCAATTTTGCCCGTTTCCAGGTCGACTTCGATATCGAAAGCCTGCGCCCCGGTCGTATAGTGCACAACCGCCCGGTCACCCTGACCGGTCTCGGCATCCAGGTTGGTGACGTAGGTGGGCATGAAGTTGCCGCGCCCCACAATCGGGCCGCCCTTCCAGCCTTCATCGTTCTCGTTTGGCAAGCCGTAGATGCCGATGTTCTTGACCGACATCTCATTCTCGCTCTTATACGAGATCACCTTGCCGTCGATGATGTCCAGGTCCTCGGGGTCTTCATCCCAATGGTCGGCCACATTTTCCAGCAACTGCTCGCGGGCATCTTTAGCTGCTTCCACCACTGCGTTGCCCATGCTCCAGGTCAGGCGGCTGGCAACCGTCTGCCATTCATACGGGCTATACTGCGTATCCAATGGCCCGCGCACACGCACCGACTCATAGGGAATACCCAAAGTGCCCGCCACCATCTGCGCCATCACCGTGAAGGTGCCCTGGCCGATCTCCTGGCCGCCGACGCTCAAGGTCACCGTACCATCCTCATTGAACTTGACTTCGGCGCTGGAACCGGCATTCGGTGGCATCGAGGGCGCTTTCCACATCAGCGCGATGCCTTTGCCGCGCGCCTTGGTCGGGCTGCTGGATTCTTCCTTCTTACCCCAGTTGATCGCTTTGGCAGCTTTCTCAATGCACTCGGACAGACCGGTGGGGTGCATGGTCATCCCGGTCAGGATGATATCGCCACCCTTCACACAGTTCTTCAGCCGAAATTCGACCTTGTCCATGCCGATCTTCTCGGCCAGGATGTCCATGGTCTGTTCAATGCCGGTGTGCAGTTCGGACATGCCGAAGCCGCGGTATGCGCCACCCACCGGGTGGTTGGTGTATATGCACATACTGTCGGTATGCACGTTAGGGATGAAATATGGGCCGGTGCTGTTGTAGCCCCCCGCTCGCGTAATGTTCACACCATATTCGGTGGACGCGCCGCCGTCCCAATACATGGTGTTCTGCATCGCCAGCACTTTACCGTTGGTGTCGCAGCCAATCTTGAGTTTGATGACCAGCGCCTGGCGCACAAAGTTGGTATAGAATTCTTCCTCGCGCGTCAGCAGCAGCTTGACCGGGCGGCCGGGCACTTTCGAGGCAATCGCTACCGGCAGGGCTTCCATGGTCACACCCGCCTTGCAGCCGAAACCACCGCCCACGTAAGGGGCGATCACACGCATGTCGCTTTCGGAGATGCCCAAGGTCTTGGCGATCAGGTTGCGCTGTGCGAACGGGGACTGCGAAGCTGCCCACAATGTTACGCGGCCGTCCACATCGAACTTGGCAACGGCCACATGCGGCTCGATCGGTACGTGCTGCACGTGCGGGATGTAGAATTTCTCTTCGACGATGGCGGCACACTGCTCCCAGGCACCCTCCACATCACCCCGCCGCACCTTGAAGTGGTTGGAAATATTGGTGCCTTCCTGCGGGAAGATGAAATTGGGGCGGGCGTATTCGGCCATATCAGGGTGGATCAACGGTGCTTCCGGCGTGGCTCCAAATTCGGGATCGAAGACCGGATCAAGCATTTCATACTCGACCTCGATCAGGTCGAGCGCCTTTTCAGCGATCTCCTCGGTAGCGGCAGCCACTCCGGCGACAGGCTCACCCACAAAACGCACCCGGTCACGGGCGAAGATGTGCCGGTCGACAAGGTAGAGGCCAATGCGGTTCGGGAAATCATCACCGGTCACCACCACCTTGACGCCCGGCAATTCCTGCGCCTTGCTGATGTCAATGGATTTAATACGGGCGTGCGGGTGTGGGCTGCGCTTGATGCGGGCGTGTAAGAGTCCTGGCCCGAACTGGATATCGTCGGTGTAGATCGCCGCGCCGGTAACTTTTTCCTGCACATCCAGGCGGGGCTTGCTCTCGCCGACGGGAGAAGGTAATTTCACTTTATCAACAATTGCCATAATCGTTCTCCTTACCTATAATTTGGCGGCTTGTTTGACGCCCTCGATGATGCGCACGTAACCCGTGCAGCGGCACAGGTTGCCAACCAGCGCATCCTGGATTTCTTTTTCCGAGGGGTCAGGGTTGCGGTCGAGCAGCGCCCGAGCGGAGATCAAAACGCCGGGAGTGCAGAAACCACACTGCACGCCGCCCGCCTCGATCAAGGCATCCTGCACCGGATCGAGCTGGCCGTCATGCGCCAGGCCTTCTACGGTGACGATTTCAGCGCCATCGCATTCCACGGCCAAAACCATACAGGAATTGACCGGCGCGCCGTTTAGCATCACCGTACAGGCCCCACATTCACCGGTCGTACAGCCGTTCTTGGTGCCAGTCAGGGCCAGCTTTTCCCGCAGCATCTGGAGCAGCGTCCACTGCGAGGGGACATCGACAACTTCGTGCTCGCCATTGATGGTGAGCGTAATTTTATGCATTGCCATGCAGACCTCCAATAATATGGAAAGATCGTGGATCTTTCCATGGTTCGGTTATCAATCCCGGCACAATGCCTACAGCATTTCCAGGACTGCAGTTAGCGTTCTCATGGTCAGGTTGCGGACCATCATCTGGCGATAGCGGGCGCTGGAGCGCACGTCGTCAATCGGCTTGCAGGCATCCATAGCGATCTGTCCCGCTTCAATGATCGTATCGGCGTTGAGTGGCTGCTCCGCAAAGAATGTATCCACGGCATCTACAACCAGCGGTGTCGGTGCAACCGAGGCCAGCGCCAGACGCACACGTTGCCCAGACGCCAAAGTATCGTCTGGATAGGTGATCGCCGTAATACCAACGATCGCCAGGTCGCTGCGGTTATTGCGGCCGTGTTTGGTGTATTTGCCCACCAAACCAGCTGGTGGCGGCGGGAAATGGATCGAGGTAACGATATCCCCAGGGTTGAGCACGGTTTTACCCGGCCCCTTGAAAAACGTGGTCAGCGGTTCCTGCCGGACACCATCCACGCCGTGCACGTTCAAGACGCCACCCAGCAAAATACAGGCCCCAATTGTGTCACCCGCCGGGGAGGCGTTGCAGATATTGCCCACAATCGTGGCGCGCGAGCGCAGTTGGTATCCGGCCACTGTATCGATGGCGTCTGCCAACACGGCATAATGCGCTTGGACGGCCGGATGTGCGTCCACCCGGTTCATCGGAACCGCGGCGCCAACCAACAGGCCATCATCTGTATACGAAATCTCGGCGGTGCCATCTAAACTTTTGACATCGACCAGATATTTATCTTTCCAAAGACCGTCGCGCATGCGCACGAAGGTATCCGTGCCGCCCAGGAAGGGGCGCGCTTCTCCGGCATGTTCGGCCAGAAATTGACTTGCTTCGGCCAGCGTTGCCGGTTTAACGTAATCGAATTCAGGCAACGAAGGATGTGCATCAAGTGTCATAACTTTTGCCTCACAGAATGGAAAGAGCTTTGCTCTTTCTTAAGCTAATTGCTCCGCAATTAGCCATTGATCGGGGGTGAAAAGGGAAGGTTGTAATACAACCTTCCCTTTTCTTTACATCCAAGACAGAACGAATTAATCTACAAGCTCTGTCGCTTCAAGTGTTGCTTCTTCCGGCGCTTTGATTGCCAGGAAGATCAAGTTGACAAAAATACCTACTACTGCCGCAGTTGCGATGGCCGGAATGCCATTATCGAATACGCCGGGGAGATTGATGGGGAGATTGCCGCCGTAGCCGATGTTGCCACCGATGCCGATCACCAGGATGATCGCACCGACTGCTAACTGGCGTGGGTCATACAGGTTGACCTTCTCGGCCTGCATCAGTGCCACACCCTGCATACCGATGATACCGAACAGGTAGATCGCCAGACCACCGGTTACCGCTAATGGCACTGTCCCTACAAACGCTGAGAGGTGGCCCCAGAAACCGGCCAGAATGGCAATCACGCCCGCTGCGATCAGGGTTGGCCCGGAGTAGTTGCGGGTGATTACCATCAAGGAGTTGTTCTCGCCATAGTTGGTACCCGCCACACCACCGAACATACCGTTGATCAGGTCGCCAAGACCATCCAGCACCAGGTTCAGACCCAGCAGATCGCGCAATTCATACTTTTCCTTGCCCATATTCTCGGCCAGGTTGTCGACGTACAGGCTGATCTGGTACAGGTGGGCGGTCGATTCGGGAATGGTAGCAATGGCAATGATGGCAATCGCGAATACCGCTTCCCATGCTTTCGGGTCGCCAAAAGCCGGCAGCGTAAATTTGGGTACGACGAATAAGTCGGCCTTCAGAACTGGTGTAAAATCAACCAAGCCAAATATTAGAGCGGCAACGTAACCGACGATCGCTCCAAGCAAAACCGGAATCAACCCGAAGAAACCTTTGCCCTGCAGGTAAACGGAGAAAAGAATTGTAACCAGCAGAGTGAGGCTTGCAATCCACCAATTGTCAGCAGCCATTTTCAAAGCTTCAAAAGCCAGCGCGATACCGATGACTGCCGCAACCGAGCCGGTGATTACCGGAGGCAAAATCTTATCGATAGCTTTGCGACCACCCGCAAAACGAATGATAAAGCCAACTGCGATATTGACCACACCGGTGGCAACAATGCCAACTTGGGCAATGCGAACCAGGTCTCCAGCGTATACGCCATACTCAGCTCCTGTTACAGCAATCGTTGCGGCAATGTAGCTGAAGCTGGAACCGTAATACAGGGGGATGAACTTGCCCGCAAACACCTTGGAAAGCAACAGGGCCGTGATCGTTGCCAAGCCAGATACCGTCAAAACGGTGCCGACATCAAAGCCGACCAACAGGGCTACCAGAACTGTAGCGGGGAACATGGTCAACACGTGCTGGAAACCCAACACAACCATGCGGCCAAACGGGGGGGCATCGTTGGGAAGATACCCAAAAATTTGTTTTTTAGCTGTCATTTATGCAGCCTCCTCCAAAATAGACTTTCATAACGCTCGCTAATAAGATACATACATTGGTCATAGGGAATTAAACGAAAAACGCGCTACTGACCAATAGCGCGCCGCTTATCTCTCTGCTTCGGCAACCACCTCCTTCCCAATTCCGATCCACAAACTAAGAATAGAGAATTGAATACCCACCCCCACCAACCCATTTCCAGAAAATGAATTCGTTGTAGGCATCATCAAATTAAGCAATGGCATATACTCATTCTACAAAAAATAAGAACCAATTTCAATATACATGTACAAACAATACCACCGGGAGCAAATGTCGGACAACCTACCCCATTAATTTAAGCGATATTGTCTAACAAATATAGGTACAAATGTAATATAATCATTAGTGCTTTCGTCCTAATCTGCTTGTATCTTGCAAATTATCGAATTTTTCAATCCTTTGCTACACATCCAAAAAAGCCTATGAATGTACACAATCAGACTTCGATCTCAGCATCTGTACTCGGAAAATTGGCCGCTGAACTGATCGCAAATAGGCAAAATGCCTCGATCATGGGTGTCACCTCCCGAGGTAGTTTCATAAAAACCGATACGCGTTGGCTGTTCTTCCTATCCAATGAGGCCTATCGCGGGCCGCTAACCGTCAATTTTGCAACCGGCATCCCCGCAAAGCTGAACATGCACGCCCCGGTTCACCTTCAAGACCGGGAGATCACGATTCCCGACGCGCAACTCACCATTATGACCGGGACAGCAGAAATCTGGCAGCCCACTTCCCCTTCACTATCATCTGTTGACCAGCAGGGTATTCAATCTCGCCTCATTGAATTTCAGCAATCCGTCATGCGCAAGAAACCGGATGTCAAACTTGCCCGCTTGCTCGAAGCCCTCACCGGACAAAGCGAATTGAAAGCAAAAAACGACCAACCTGCGGCTTCCCTGCGAGAAAAGATCCGGCGGCTTTCTTTGAAAGTAAAACACAAAGACTGGGATAAAGTTACACCATCTGTCGCCGGCCTGCTGGGAGCGGGCAGCGGCCTAACCCCCTCCGGTGACGATTTCGCCATCGGCTTCCTCCTCACGCTGAACCGTTGGATGACAAATCAGATTGATCCAGAGTACCTGGCAGAGCTGAACGCGACCATCACCGCCGCGGCCTATAAAAACACCACCATATTGAGCGCCAACCTGATCGAATGCGCGGCACAGGGGCTGGCCGATGAACGCCTGATCGACGGCATCGATGCACTGATCACAGACACTCCGAAACCGGAACTTGCCATTAAAGCGCTGCTCACCTGGGGCAATTCTTCTGGCGTCGATGCGCTGGTGGGAATGACCGTGGCTCTGAGCATCTTTGAGTAAATATTACAAAATTCCAATTCTGCACGAAAAAAAACATAACAGCCCACCTCAATATTCATTCCATTTACCGGCAATCCAACCAAAGCAAGTCTTAAAGGGTATCGAATATAGGAGCAGACCGAATGAATTTTGACCTATCCCCAGAACAGCACATGTGGAAAGCTGCCGTTCACGATTTCGTTGCCAAAGAAGTCAAGCCCAAAGCGCGTGAAGTCGACGAAACCGCCACCTTCAACTGGGAAGCTGTCAAGAAAATGGGGCTGCTGGGGCTGCTTGGCTTGAACGTTCCTGAAAAATATGGGGGTACCGGCATCGATGTGATCAGCGCGGCCATCGCCATCGAAGAACTCGGTTGGGGCTGCGGCAGCACTGCCCTGGCGATTGAAGCTCATAACGGGCTGGGCTGTGAACCGCTCACCCTTTTCGCCTCAGAAGATTTGAAACAAGAATTCCTGCCCCCGGCCGCCACCGGAACCGGCAAACTCGCCGCCCTGGCGCTGACCGAACCTGGCGCGGGTTCGGATTTGCGCGGTGGGGTACGCACCAAGGCTGAGCTTAGCGGGAACGAATGGATCATCACCGGCAGCAAGATGTGGTGCACCAACGCCAGCATTGCCGACTTCATCGTTACCCTGGTGCGCACCGAACCCGGCGACGGCTCTCACACCCTCAGCCAGATCCTGGTACCAACCGCTACCCCCGGATTGCACATTGCCCCGGCCGAAAAGAAAATGGGCCTGAAAGGCTCCCCCACCCATGCTGTCACCTATGAAGATGTACGCGTCCCCACCAATTACCTGATCGGGGAACGCGGGAAAGGATTGCAACAAACCCTGACCGTGCTGGATGGCGGCCGCATTATGATCGCTGCCCTGGCAGTCGGTTTGGCACAGGCCGCCCTGGACGCTTCTCTTGACTATGCGAAAGAGCGCCAGGCCTTTGGGCAGCCGATTGCCGATTACCAGGCCATCCAATGGATGCTGGCCGACGCCGCCACCGAGATCCACGCCGCCCGCCTGATGATCTACCAGGCCGCCTATCTCAAAGAGACCGGCCAACCGTTCTCCAAAGCAGCCGCGATGGCGAAGTTATTCGCCACCGAAATGGCCGAGCGCGTCTGCCGCAATGCCATCCAAATTCATGGTGGTTACGGTTACAGCCGCGAATATCCGGTCGAACGCCTCTACCGGGATGCCCGCTTGATGACGATTGGCGAAGGCACCAGCGAGATCAACCGGCTGGTTATCACCCGGCACCTGTTGCAAGCGTAAGAAAATAAAAACGGCGGGGGGTTTTTCCTTCGCCGTTTACCTGTCGCTTTGTCTCATTCTTTTACAGGGGGTTCTTTCGGTTGTGTTTCCTGGCGATCGAGAATAGCTTTGTACACAAAGTACATCACCACCGAAAGCACCGCCGCGATCACAAACGCGAGCCAGAACTGGATCGTCTTTACGATTGCCAACCCCAAGCCCAACGCGCCGCCCAAATAGATCGTTGCTGCCGCGAAGATAATTACAAAAGTACCGAATAACCAAAATCGCATCATTGTCAATTGTTTTTGCTTGTCCATACCATAGCCTCCGTTGAGGATAGTTAGTCTGATTCTCCCTTGACATCACAATGTTGATATTTGATTTTAGCATTCTCCGCAATTAAAACAATAGCCCTAGTCTTTTCAATTTTGTAAGCTGCTCGATCAAATCTGCACAAAAAAGCCCCGGAGGATTCTCCGGGGCTTGTAACTCGATTTTTGCTTACTCCTTTAGCTACCGTTTGCCTCAACGATTTGATGCCATTTGCCGTGCACACCATCTTCGGTCACGCCATAATAGAAGCGGTTACCTTCCTGGCAGCGCTGCACCAGGTCATAACGCTTGCTTTTGCCCTGTTTATAGCTTCGCAGCACGCCCAGGCTGCCTTGCCATTCAACATTGGCCTGATTGATGTCATTTGGCAGGCTGGCATACTTGGTAATCGCATAGTGCCACAAACGCCGGGCAGATTTTTCGGTCACATTCTTGACCACGTTGCCGTTGCGCAGATCACGCATGGTGTAATAGGAAACCCCATTACGTTTATCCTCAGAAACGACTTCCACGCCCGTACGCGGCGGATCTTCATCTTCTAGCTTTTCAGTGGCAGGCTTAGGCGGTTCCGGCATCTGTACCAGACTGACCGGAGTAGCTGTCTCCAGCAAGCTCTCAACGCTGGGCTGGGCACCTTGTTTACGCAGCACCAAACCAACGATCTCATCCCGCACCGCCAGGCCAGTCTCGGCCTCGTCACGAATGTAGATCTTGTTATCATCCACCGCGTATGGAGGATCATCGCCACGCGGCACTAAAACGCGTAAAATCGTTTTGCCTTCGGTTTTGTGTGAATCGACCGTGCACTGCAACGGTGGACTGATGCGCCGACTGATTTCCTTTTCCAATTGCGGGATCGCTTGACTCGGGTTACGGATACCAACGATAGGTTCGTTTATATCACTGCCCAAGCCGATGTAGAGTGTGCCGCCATTGGTATTCGCCAGCGCGCATACATCAGAGATGATCCCGTACAATTTGCCTCCCCGTACGGTTATACCATCATGAAAATCCTGAATGATATTGCTGCCTTCTTCACGCGCCACCCGGACGAAATCGAATTCAGGTTCGTCCTTGCGCCCACTGCGAGGGCGCGTGCGGGCAAAGTCACTGGCCTGGAACAATTCCATCAAGGCTTCGAAGGAAACCTCGGGCAGCAGGGCTTCAGTAACCCGGTCACCTACCCCCAATACTTTGCGTTGATTGGAGTCAACATCCAGGCGGTGAGCATCCGAGCCTTGGATGCAGTACATACGGCGCGGATATTCCGGCTTGGTGCCGTTGAAGAAGGCCGCCGTAGTGCGCCTGCCGCGGTGCTCCAGGTCGGTCACTTCCAGGGCATGCAAGTTGGGGTCCTGGGTGTAAGCGATCTTGGTCTGTCCGCCAAAGGGGAACCCGCGCATCGCCACGCCATTACTGGAATTGGCATGCGCCGCGATCACCAAGCCACCCGCTTCATGGATCGTG
Source organism: Anaerolineales bacterium (assembly GCA_016935415.1). Classification (GTDB taxonomy): domain Bacteria; phylum Chloroflexota; class Anaerolineae; order Anaerolineales; family UBA11579; genus JAFGRA01. Next base: position 1,253 of record JAFGRA010000228.1, on the reverse strand, counting down.
TGGTAAGCAGTCAGCACATCGGAAGACGCCCCCACCGTCACCGCCCCTTCGTCGATACGTTCAGAAGGGATATTCAGGCTCAACAAAATGTGTTCGATCTCGCGCAGCGGTTTATCCGGCGAAAAATAGCCCAGGATGTGGAAGCCAAACGTTGCTGTGAATTCGAATCCAGGCAAAACCAGGATTTTATTCAACAAGCGGTTATATTCATTTAATCGGATTTGTTCTTCAGGGAGGATGCGATTGAGCTTACTGAGTAATTCTAGCTGCTCGATCTCCTCCTTCATCTTCCTGTACCCAGCGATCGTGTTATGATCCGTGAATGCGATCATATCCAGTCCGCGCGCTTCCGCACGTTGCAGGATATCGATATAGCTCACGTTGTTCTGTTTATAATCGCTGGACGCAGGCGTATGTAAATGTAAGTCCATAGAGTACCACTTCATCGTGGTACGTTTCTTTTTCTTAGTCACAAAATTCTCTCAATTTTCTATTTATTGATTTTGTTTCAGAAAGTTTCTGAAACAAAATTCTACCGTTTCTTCTGAAACGGGATCTAATGTATTAATTTTTTAATTTTTTCGATCAATTCATCTGGCATATAGGGTTTCATCACGAAATCATTGGCACCCTTCTGGATGCACTCGCTGCTGAAATCCATACCCGATGACATAATCACCGCAGTATGCTTAACTGCTTCTTCTTCCCGGATAGCCTCAAGAATATCGAAGCCACTGGCATCTTGTAAATGCACGTCGACCAACATCACGTCTGGTTTGTGGGCGACAACCTCCGCGACTACGTTATCGAAGCCAGCAGGCTTGGCTACTTCAAACCCCTCAATCTCCAACAAAGTTTGCAGGAGGGAAAGCATGGTAGGGTCATCTTCGACCAACATCACTTTTGTCATTTTACTTTTTCCTTCGATGTCGCTTTCGCGGGGTTGGTTTTTTCCGGGATTTTTTCCAATGCAATCGACAATACTTCATCCATTGTCTCAACAAAATGGAAATCAATATCGTTCAAAACTTCTTCCGGCAAATCTTCTAGATCGGCCTCGTTGCGTTTGGGCAGAATGATGGTCTTCAGCCCCGCCCGGTGGGCAGCCAGGACTTTCTCCTTGATACCACCTACCGGCATGACCTGGCCGCGCAACGTGATCTCGCCGGTCATACCCACGTCCGGCAGAATGGACTCACCTCGCGCCATGGAAACCAGGGCGGTCCCGATCGTTACACCCGCCGAAGGGCCGT
>JAFGRA010000029.1 GCA_016935415.1 Anaerolineales bacterium | reverse complement strand
TCGGTCGAGATCCGCGACATCGTCATCCCGCAGGAATTGGAAGACGCCATGTCCCGCCAGGCGCAGGCCGAACGCGAACGCCAGGCGCGCGTCATCCTGGGTGAGTCCGAGAAGCAGATCGCGGCTTCCTTTGCCGAGGCTTCCGAAGCCTACGTCGATAACCCGACCGCCCTGCACCTGCGGGCCATGAACATGCTCTTCGAAGGCCTCAAGGAAAAAGGTGCCCTGATGATCATTCCCAGCAGCGCCGTAGACACCATGAACCTGGGTGGCCTCAGTGGGCTGGCGGCGATGGGCCGTGAAACCGGCAACTTGAAATAGCGGATAACATATTGAGCAATCCCATCGCTCAGATGGGATTGCTCAACGGAGACAGATGATGAGCGGCGCTCACGTGGCTGTCCATGCAGCCCAAGAAAAGAAAAAACGAGAATATCAAGAGGAAGAGGAAATGACTAGATACAATCGCTCTGAACTGGAGCAGGATTGGGAATTCAAGATCGTGCGTTCGGCCACCGGCGCATTTAAAAAATCGGAAGTGCTTCAGACCGTGATCCAGCAAGAAGGCATGTCCGGCTGGCGGATGGTTGAGAAATTCGATGACAGCCGGGTGCGCTTCAAGCGCCCGGTTGAAGCCGCCAAAGATGACTTCAAGCTGCCACCAGGTATCGATCCCTATCGCACAAGCTACGGTGTTTCCGAAGGTGCGCTGGGGGCAACCATCGGCCTTTCAATTCTGGGCGTTGTTGCCGTCATCGTTACGATCATTTTGTTGGCAGAGAATGGCGTAATCTTTTAGTACGGAAGTTGTAAGTGAGGAATATTGGAATGGCAAATCGAACCGATCAAATCTTGGCGCAGGAATTCAAGTGCCCGGTGTGCGATCACCAGGGCGCACACGTGCAGCGCCTGGCGATGTCCGGCACCGGCATCTCGCGTCTGCTGGAGATCCAGCCGTATAAATACGCTTTCGTATCCTGCCGCAACTGCGGCTATACCCAGGTCTTCAACCTGAAAGTGCTGGAAGGAAAAGATAATCTGGGGACATTCCTGGAAGTCCTGTTCATGGACTAGATGCGGCTGCTTGGGCAGTTGAGGACAATAATGAAAATCGAGATATTCACTTTCATTTACCACTATCTTGGGAAAATCCGTAATGGTTTCAGCATACCAAAGTGCACAGAAAACGGTGCGGAATCAGGGACTCATCTCCCCGATGAAGAAATCATTACAGAGGCAATTGCCAAGGTGCAGAATGTGCGCCGCTTATTATTAGAAGAAAGAGGATCGTGATGTACGGTATTCATGGTGCTGTTACTGCCGCAACGACGGCCGCGCATCGCCGCCGTCAGCGAATGCTAGAAGAACAAGAGGAAACCGAAATGACCAAATATACATCGGACGAACTGGATGGAAACTGGGAGTTCAAGATCGTACGCTCGGCAAGCGCCGCCTTTCGCAAGCCTGAAGTTTTGCAGCAGGTCTTGGCCGAAGAGGCGATGGCCGGGTGGGAATTGCTCGAAAAGCTGGACGACAGCCGCCTGCGCCTGAAGCGTCCGCGGGATGCCCGCAAGCGCGATGACCGCCTGCCGCCTGGTGTCGATCCTTATCGCACGTATTACGGAACGATCGGGGAAAACCGCATGCGGGTGATCACCCTGATGCTGGTTGGACTGCTCGTACTGGGAATTGGCGCGGCGGCGGCTTACTTTGCCCTGGCGGAAGGCACAAACCCGGAAACTGAAAGCAACGTGCTAACCTCGATCAGCGTGGTTTTTACTACCGTGATTCTGTTGGTGATCGCGGTTACTGTCAAAATGCGTACGATCGGGACAGGGATATATTCGGCTCAGCGATCGCCCGCAATGATCGCAGCGATCATCCTAGGGGCTGTCCTGGTAGCTGCGGGAATGATGGCGTATTTTCTGTTCGGCGGGTAGGCCTGGGCCGCCCAGAGTAAAGAACCAGGCCCTGTGTTTCACGTGAAACATAGGGCTTTTGTTTTTGAAGCAGCAGCTTCGTGCGAAGTATCGTTGGTGCTGCCGGAAAATGGTAAACTAAACCTTGTTTTGACCGTGAATATGATGTTTCACGTGAAACATTATTGAGGATATTTTATGAAAACTTTACGTTACGTCACCGTGATTGCCCTGCTTTTAGGCGTGATCGCGGGGGTCATCTATCTACTGAAAGTGCCTGAGGCGATCTTCCCCTTCTTGAATCCCTTCCTGATGCTGGCGATGCCGGTGGCGCTGGGCATCTACCTGGCGCGGCGCTTCAAGGTCGAGTGGCACCTGTTCTTTGTCGGGATGCTCACTTTCGTTGGCTCCCAGGTGCTGCATATCCCCTTTAATGCGTTCGTTATCAAGCCGGTTGAGGTGAATTCCGGTTGGGAATTTGCGGCAGGGAGTTTGCAGCTAGCGTTGATCGCCCTGGTGTACGGTCTTTCGGCCGGGCTTTTCGAAGAAACGGCGCGCTATATCGTCTACCGGCGCTGGCTGCCGCAGGCCCGCCGCTGGCGTGATGGCCTGATGTTTGGGGCCGGGCACGGTGGTGTGGAGGCAATGATCACCGGGGCGCTGGTGTTGATCTCGTTCTTGGGCTTCCTGGTGGCGCGTAATGCCGACCCGGTCACGCTGACGGCAGAGCAATTGGCGGCTGTCCAGCAATATTGGAGCCTGTCCTGGTACGATTACCTGCTCGGCGCACTGGAGCGTTTCAGCGTTATCTGTTTTCATCTGAGCGCTGCCTTGCTTGTTTTGCAGGCCGTGGTGCGTAATAATATCTGGTGGTACGTGGCTGCCCTGTTGTGGCATGCCGCCTTGGATTTCGTGGCCGTCTTTGCCTCCCAGACCTGGGGTGCGTACGTCACTGAGGCGATTTTACTGGCGATGGCCTTGGTTAGCCTTGGGGTCGTCTTTGCCCTGCGTAAGACCGATGAGTTGCCGGGTGCGCCGCCAGATGCTGCGCCGCCGCCGGAATTGACACCGGCCGCCTTGGGTCCGGAAGAAGTTACCGCAGAAAAATTAGAGGATAGCCGCTATGACTGAGGCTGTGATGATAAAAACCGAGAACCTGACCAAGCGTTTTGGTGATTTGGCCGCTGTGGATGGTTTGTCGCTCATCATTCCCGCCGGTGAGGTGTTTGGTTTGCTGGGGCCGAACGGGGCCGGGAAAACCACCACCATCCGCATGTTGACGGCTTTGATCGGCCCCACGGCCGGTTCGGCGCAGGTGGCCGGCTTCACGGTCGGCGAACAAGACCAGCAAATCCGTCAGCACGTCGGTATCCTGACCGAGTCGCCCGGCCTGTACGATAACCTCAGCGCCGAGCGCAACCTGGGCTTTTTTGCCCAGCTTTACGGTATCACCGACGTATCCGGCCAGGTGGAGAAATATCTGCGTATGTTGGGGTTGTGGGGGCGCCGCAACGAGGCGGTGGCGACTTTCTCGAAGGGGATGCGCCAGAAATTGGCGATCGCGCGTGCTCTGCTGCACGAGCCCCAGGTGCTGTTCCTGGATGAACCTACCAGTGGGCTGGACCCCGAAGCGGCCCGCCTGGTGCGCGAGTTTATCGCCGAGTTACGCGCCGAAGGGC
>JAFGRA010000227.1 GCA_016935415.1 Anaerolineales bacterium | reverse complement strand
TCTCATAAGGGCCCAGGGGGGCGCGGGCGGTGGCGTAGCCCAGGCAGGTGGGTCGGCCGCGGCTGATGTCGGCGTACACCATATAGTAGATGCCGTCCCGCTTGCGGATGGAGGCGCCCTCGTGGAAGCCGTGTTCGGCCTCGTTGAGCAGGCTGGTGTGCAGGGTCTCGGGGCGGATGGCGCGCAGGTCGGGGCTCAATTGGGCGCCGCGCAGGTGGAACTGGCCCCAGAAGTAGTACACCCGGCCGTCATCGTCCACCAGGGCAGCCGGGTCGATGGCGTCCGCGTCGGCCCCTTCGACGGGTACAGCGCCGGTGAAGGGACCGGTGGGAGAAGCGCTGACGGCCACGCCCTCGCGGTTCGCGGCATCGCAGAAGAACAGGTAGTAGCGGCCGTGATGGTAGATGCAGTCGGGGGCGAAGAGCGGGGCGTTACTCCACTCGAAGCTGGGGTCGGGAGGCGCGGCGCGGAAGCTCTGGCCGTGGTCGGTCCAGGTGATTAGATCGGCGGAGGAGAAGACGTGGTACTCCCAACTGCAGTAGGAGGTGCGGCCGCTGAGGTCGAGGGAGCCGTACAGGTACAGGCGGCCGTCGGCCCACTGGCGCGCTTCGGCGTCTGGGAGGAAGTGTTGGAGGGGGAGGAGGGGGTTCATGGGAGGACTCAAGGAAGGTTTGGATGCTGGGTTGCGCGGGCAATTTTGTCTATACTTTGTGGAGCGATTGGTGTTGGCTTCGCTTGGATGGAATAGAGGGAGCAAGCCTGGGGATCCTACAGAAATAATTAGACCAATAAGGGTAAGAGCGTCTCACCATAACCTTCTTTGAGATCTTTTTGATGGATAAGTCGAGTGGTTTTAAGGTGAAACTGAAGTGGTTCGATCAGCATAATGCTTGAGGCGTACAGCGTCGCGAACCTGGTCGAGAAGTTTTTTGCGCTTTTGTGCCATAGATCAAAACCGATGCTTTTTGATGTTATACTTTTCTCAGCATTTTACCCTAATATTAATCTTAGGCCACCTAATAAAACTAGACTGCTAGCAACCCATAAGTTCTAGTGTGCCTAATGCTTCCGAATCACGGGTTGGGCGGCACAAGATTGTAAGATTTCGAATGAAGTCGAAAGGGAAAATATGAAAAACAAAGTTTGTCTTATAACTGGTGGTAACGCTGGAATTGGTAAAGCAGCAACAATCCAACTAGCAAGAGAAGGGGCTGAAGTCATCATTGCCTGTCGGAATAATAAACGGGGTGTAACAGCATTGGAACAAATAAAAAACAAAACAGGTAATGAAAAGGTAAAACTTGTGGTGATGGATTTGTCGTCAAGAGAGTCTATTGTAGGTGGTTGCGAAACGCTGAGAACAGATGGGTTAAATCACTTGGATGTGCTGATCCATAATGCTGCGGATTTTGATATCAGTCGTAAGACACCGCTACTCTCTGCTGACGGCATAGAAACGGTATGGGCAACAAATCATCTCGGTCCAGTTCTGCTAACGGAACTGCTGGAACCAGAGCTATCCTTGAGTGAACAAGCGAGAGTAATAACTGTCTCCTCGCAAGGGTTGATGATGCATCCAAGACTAAAAATAAAATTTGAAGACCCGGAATTTGCTCAAGGTGGCTATCGGGTAGACAAAGCATATTACCAATCCAAACTTGCACAGGTGATGTATACAATCTGGTTGGCTGAAAAATATCATGGTACTCCGAAAACCGCAAATTGCGTAAGAGTAACAAATGTCAAAATTGATTTGGAACGCTATCCAAGTTTATCGGCTTTTCAAAAAAGGTTGTATTCGATTAAGAGCAAGTTTTCAATAACGCCAGACGAGATGGCAAAAGTATATGTTTGGTTAGCAATGGATCCACAGCTAGCAAAACAATCCGGAAAATATTACGATGAAAAATATCGTTTAGTGGGAGGGGGTAAATGGGCAGAAAGCCCGGAAAACATTCGTCAATTAATAGCGATAACACAAAAGTACCTTCCAGAGATAAAACCATAAGTGAACAAGGATGAACACTAACATGATTTCAGATCAAATATCTCAAAGCTGCCGCCTAACCCCGCGTCAAGCTGACGTGCTACGCACGGGGCAACGCGGCGACAAAAAGCAACTCTGGCCGCGCGTCAATGATGGTTAGGGTTCCCAACGCACGCAGCTTACGCAAACCGTTAGCCGCTTAATAAAACACATTGCCAGAATGGAATATGGAAATAACCGAAACCTTGCATGTAACCAAGAGAATTGATTGGCGCAATTGGCTAGCAACCCACCACCAGCACGCCCAGGAAATCTGGCTGGTTTACTATCGGAAAGAAACGGGAAAACCACGCCTGCCCTACAATGATGCCGTTGAAGAAGCACTCTGTTTTGGCTGGGTTGATAGCATTGTTAAAAATCTAGATGCCGAACGCAATGTACAACGGTTCAGTCCTCGGAAACCCCGGAGTCAATACTCACAAACGAATAAGGAGAGACTAAAAAGGTTAATAAAACAGGATAAAGTAATTCCCAAAGTGTTGGATAGTTTAGCAGACCTTGACTTGGATACATTTGAGTATCCGGTTGATATCATGGCTGCTCTGCGCGCGAACGAACGTGCCTGGAAGAATTTCCAGAAGTATTCTGCAGCATATCAACGGATTCGGATTGCCTACATTGATGGAGGCAGAAAAAGACCTGAAGAATATGAGAAGCGGCTCCAGAATTTTATCCAGAAGACCGAGCAAGACAAACAATTTGGTTTTGGGATTGAAGATTATTATTGATGAAACTAAGGTTTCTAGAAAAAATGATGTGCGGGCTAACCTAAGCTGTAGCTGACCGGGGCTTTGCCCCGTGGGTAAGCGGCGCGATTTTTTCAAATTGGTTACGAACAAAGTCGCGTCAGGGTTGAAATCGCCCCGGCAGCTAAGCAAATCGTTAGAACGCCCGGTAAATGATTCGATAAGACTGAGAGTTTTTGGTTCTTTTCTATTTCTGAAGATGGGCTTTGGTCAAACCATCCCGCCGGCTGGCTGATCCCAGAGTGTTTTCTGATCTTCGAGAGATTCCTGTTCCCACAGCAACAGCCAGCGTGCTTCATTCCTGAAAAATGGATCGGATGAAATCGGCTCATGATAATATAATTCTTCCGCAAAGTGGTGCATGTCCGGGGCGGCTTACATGATCCTCGGCGGGTTGGATGAGTTGGTCATCAACGCTATTGCCCTGGTCATTACCGGCATTGGCGTAAACCGGGCGACCAAAGAAGATGATTAGGAGGAATAAAACCATGAAACTATTGATTTTGGGCGGCACCCGTTTTCTGGGGCGGCATCTGGTCGAGGCGGCTTTGGCGCGCGGCCATGAAATCACGCTCTTTAACCGCGGCCAATCAAATCCTGACCTGTTTCCCGAGGTTGAAACTCTGCTGGGCGACCGCGACGGTGGCCTGGATGCGCTGGCCGGCCGCCGTTGGGATGCAGTGATCGATACATGCGGGTATCTCCCGCGGTTGGTGCGGGCTTCAGCCCGGGCTTTGGCGGAAACCGCAGCGCACTACACGTTCATTTCTTCGATTTCGGTGTATGCTGACGCAACCCTCCTCGGCATGGATGAGAATGCTGCAGTGGGCGTTCTGGCTGACGAATCCGTCGAAGAGATCACCCACGAAACCTACGGCCCGCTAAAAGCCTTGTGCGAGCGAGAAGTTCAGGCCGCCTTCCCGCAGGGTGCTTTGATCATCCGCCCCGGCCTGATCGTTGGCCCTCATGACCCTACTGACCGCTTGACCTATTGGGTGGCGCGTCTGGCCCGCGGCGGCCAGGTACTTGCACCGGGCGACCCTGATATGCCGGTGCAAATCATCGATGCCCGCGACCTGGCCGAGTGGAATATCCGCCTGGTTGATGGGCAGGTCACCGGTGTGTTCAATGCCACAGGGCCTGAACAGCCGCTCACCATGCAAGCGGTCATTACCGCCTGCAGGCAAGCCGTGGGTGCCCCTGCCGAAATAACCTGGGTCAGCGAAGAGTTTCTTCTCGAACAACAGGTGACTCCCTTCACCGAAATCCCGCTGTGGCTGCCCAGAGAAGTCTGGGGGATGTTGCAGGTAGATATTTCCCGCGCCCTTGACGCCGGATTGACCTTCCGTCCGCTGTCTGAGATTGTGGCCGATACACTGGCCTGGGATCGAACCCTCCCCACAGACCGAACCTGGGTGAATGGCCTGAAACCGGAGCGCGAAACCGAACTGCTGGCCGCCTGGCGAGAACAGCAAAAGTAAGCATCAAAAAAAAGCCGCCCAGGCTCCTTATTTGATGCCTGCAATTCTTATTCGAAGCGGTTCACTCCGCGAAAATCGAAAAGCAGATTCTCGCAAACGAACAAAGAGAGACTCAAAAGGTTGGTCAAAAAGGGAAAGGTAATACCGGAAGTGTTGGCTAACCTCGGCGACAT
>JAFGRA010000226.1 GCA_016935415.1 Anaerolineales bacterium | reverse complement strand
TGACCTCGCCCGCCAGCCCAGCCTGGGCCGCCCCAATGCGCTGGAGATCGGCCGCCCGGCAGCCGCTAAACTCGGGCAAACTGTGGGTGGCGCGGACGTTTGGACGGTGGGCTATACCCCGCAGCGCGTAGTGGCGGTGTGGCTGGGGTACCCGCAAGCGGACAAAACCGAAGCCCGCCCGTTGCTTTCCCCGCTGGCTGCGGCCGGGTTGTGGAACGCGCTCACCAAATACGCCCACACCGAGCTGACATATGCCGCCTGGGAGGAACCCAGCGGCCTGGTTACCCTGAACGTGTGTACGCCTTCCGGGCTGCTGCCTACCACGGCCTGCCCGCAGGTGGTCAGCGAGATTTTCATCCCCGGCAACGAACCGACCCAACCGGATAACCTCTACCGCATTTACCAGGTCAACCGCCAGACCGGTTTGCTGGCAACCGTGTTCACCGCCCCAGAATTGATCGAGGAGCAGGTCTATCTCAAGGTACCGGCCAATGCGGCCGAGTGGGCGCAGGAAGCTGGATTGGATACCCCGCCGGAAGATTATGATGTGATCTTCTCGGCCCCGGCCGCTGACCCGGATGTGAGCATTGCGGCTCCGGCCTTGTTCGATTACGTCAGCGGGGAAGTGCGCATCACCGGCAGCGCGGCCGGAGAAGATTTCGCTTTCTATCGCTTGCAGGTCGGCGAGGGCCTTAACCCGCGCCAGTGGCTGCAAATCGGCGAAGATAATGATGAAAGTGTGCCGGAAGGCACCCTGGCGGTCTGGGATACGGAAGGCTTGAACGGCCTGTACGCCGTGCGACTGACGGTCGTGCGCGGGGATCAGACCATTGAAACCGCTATCACCCAGGTCACCGTCGATAATCAGGCTCCTGATGTGCAGATCAGCTACCCGGAGGAAGGCCAGACCTTCGCCTATCCCGCGCAGCGCAATCTGACCTTCCAGGCCCAGGTGAGCGATAACGTCGAGGTCGCCCGGGTAGAGTTTTACGTGAACGATGTGCTGGTGACTTCCTTGAGTCAGGCTCCGTACATCGCGCCCTGGACGGGGACGGCCGGTGTGCATACCCTGGAAGTGCGCGCCACGGATTTGGGCGGGAACCAGGCCAGCGCTGAGATCGCATTTGAAATCGAGCAATAATCTGTTAGAATGAAATCATTGTTTATACAACATCGCTTGTCTTCCCTACATTTCAACATCACTAACGAATTGTACTCAGTCTGAAAGCCAGTTACCTCCCGCCGACAACGCCAATCGGCAGGATATTGGAGAAAGTCAGTATGCCAAATCAAGTGTTTACTTCCCCTGACGGGAACATCCAGGTGCAGATCAGTACGGTCCAGTTCTCGTTGACGCCCGGCCAGCGCATCAACATCCCGCTGGTGTTGGTCAATCAGGGGGAAGAGGAAGATGTCTTGAAAATCTCGGTCGAGGGTGTTCCGCAGCATTGGGTAACCTTGCCCCCGGCCGCTCACTTGCTGCCCGGCTACCAGCACGAAGCCTACCTGGCCGTACACCCGCCGCGCTCGCCGGATACCAAACCGGGGCACGACATGATGGTTGTGAGCGTCGAGAGCCTGCGCATTCCCCCACAGCATGATCCCACCCAGAAAAGCCCCACTGCCCGAGATGAAACCGTTGCCAGCGATCGCTCCCAGCAAAATGTGCTGATTGAAATCCACGTTTCGCTGGACGTCGCCGCCTACCATGCTTATACCAGTCACATTCATCCTAAGCAGATCAAGGGCGACGAATCGATCCGCGTCCATATCCACAACACCAGCAATATTCCCGAGCTTTATACGATCCGCGGTTTTGATGTCAACAAACAATTGGTGATCCTGCCGTCACAAACCCAGCTGCGCGTCGAACCGAACCAGCGGGCCTACATCGATTTCCATATGCACCTGCGGTGGAAACGCTTGTTTGGCCGCCCGTTTTTCCAGAGGTTTACCGTGCAGGTACAGTCCTCCACGGGTGATGTGCTGGAGCACCAGGGCCGGGTGTTGGACGAACCACAGGTTCCGACCTGGGCGGCGGTGATCCTCTTTGGTGTACTGGGGATGCTGGTGTTGGCGATCAGTTTTCTTTTCTTCCAATGGGTACTTCCGGATTCACCCCTGAACATCAGCGGCCCGGCTTTTGCCACATCGACCGGCGCAGAGGTCGACAGCGATGGCGACGGCCTGCCCGACGCCGACGAACTGCGCTACGGCACTGACCCGAATAACCGTGATTCGGATGGCGACCTGATCTCTGATTATGATGAACTGGTGCTGGGGCTTTCCCCGCTCAATGCGGATAGCGATGGGGACGGCCTGAACGATGGTGACGAGATCCGTTACAACACCAATCCTTTGCTGGCCGACACGGATAACGACGGCTTGAACGACCGCCTGGAAGTGATCGAGATGCTGACCGACCCAAACAACCCTGATACCGATGGGGATGGGGTGATCGATGGGGAGGACCCCAGCCCGACTGGTGAGGTCACGCTCACACCTTCGGCGACCGTACTGCCCAGCGCCACCCCGACGATCACGCAGACGCCCGCGCCGCAGGATTGGGTCTCATTCGTTGATGACGTGTCCATCGAAGACGGCACCGAAATCCTGCCTGGGGCGGTTTTCGAGAAAATCTGGCGGTTGGAGAACATCGGCAGCCGGGCCTGGACGACGGATTACGACCTGGTGTTCGTGCGCGGCAACAGCATGGGCGCCCAGACCACGCTTCCCTTGCCGGAGGTGGTCGAACCCGGTGAAAGCATCGAACTGGGCGTGGCGCTGCGTGCCCCGCTTGAAGCCGGGGAGTATCGCGGCGAATGGAAACTGCGCAACAGCGAGGGCACGATCTTCGGGACCGGTGACAATGCCGGAAGTGTGTTCTGGGTAGAGATCGAGGTGCCGGAAGCGGAGGAAGATTACATCTACGACCTGGCTTACCACATGTGCCAGGCGGACTGGTTCACGGCCAGCATCGACTTGATCTGCCCCGGGAAAGCGAGCGATGAAAACGGCTTTGTGCTCTACAGCCAGCGAGTCGATTCGGAGGGCGGCAACCAGAACGCCCCGGCGATCCGCGTGCATCCGGGCGACGAGGATAGCGAATGGATCTCCGGTGTGTTCCCGATCATCGAGATCGGAGAGAATCAGCATTTCCAGGCCACGTTGGGCTGCATCGCCGAAAAGCCGGATTGTGATGTCACTTTCCAGTTGAATTATACGATTGGCAACCAGGCTCCACAGTCGCTCGACCAATGGACGCAGGTCAGCGATGGCACGATTGTTGAGATCGACGTTAACCTTTCGAGTCTGGCCGATGAGGAAGTGCGCCTGATCTTGACCGTGTTGAACAACGGCAATTTGGATGATGCGGATGTCTTCTGGCTGGCGCCGCGCGTGGTGAAAGTGGAAGCGACCGCGACGCCGTAATTTGCGATCAGTTTAAAGAAAAAGAGGCGGCGGTGATCAAATCACCGCCGCCTTTATGTTACGTTTGTTGGCTATGGAATGGTGTAGGTGGAAAGGGTGTAATCGATGATGGGGGAGTAGATGTCGTAGTAATCATCATCGTAGACGTAAGTCAACATCAAGAATGAGGTATTGTTGCGAACTTCAAAGAAGCTGAGCCCAGCATATCCGCCGCTTTGCGAATACCAGGTCAGGCGTTCGCTGCCATCACCCTGGACTTCATCGTCGGTGATCCTGATGTCGCTGGCGTATTGGCTGTGGAGCAGGTCGAGGGCGACGCGTCCAGCCAGGCTCTTCGTGATCGTGGTACCTTCGTTATAGACTACACTGTGAATGATCATGTGGCCGTCGTTGGAAACGAATTTATCCCAGACCTCGTTGGTATATTCATCGACGTAGTATTCAAACGCGGCCGGAACTTCCATGGTGAACAGGCTGCCCGGGCCGGTGAATGTGACCGTCCAGTAATAGACCGGTTGGCTGGCGGCGGTATCACTGTACACTGTGGTGACGTCGAACATATTATCGTAGGTAGTCAGAAAGTCTTCGTACACATCGCTGAAGGCCCACAGGTCAAGGATATAGACGGTTTGACCGTGTTGATCGTAGAACGTATTGATGATCACCGGGCTGCCATCGACTGTGATCTGCTTGCGAACCTCGGCCAACCCGGAGTCGGCATCGATGGTGCGTTCAATCTCGTTGTAGCCTTCATACGTGGAGTACCAGTTCAGCTCGTAAGAAGTGACGAAGCTGGTGAAGCCATCGCTGTCCAGGGTGGTGCCGGTGTTGGTGACGAAAATTTCGATGAAGCCGCTGTCGTCCGGGGCGCTAAACTTCGCACCGCCAGAGTAGTCTTCGATCTCCCAACCCTCCGGGGGATAGGTATCGTAGATGCCTTCTGGGTGGGTGAAAAGCGTGTTCGAAAGCGCAGGGCCATTTCCGCTGCCGCCGCTGTTGGTTGGGCCAGATTCTTGCTCACCTTGTGGGGCGGCCTGGGTTGGCTCTGCTTCTTGCTGCACTTCCAGGGCGTTTTGGGTGGATTCCAATGAGCGTTGGGTTGCTTCAAAATTGGCTTCACCAGTATCCCCCGAGTCGGCATCCCCGCTGCCGCCCAGACAAGCCAAAGAGGCAAGCAGCAGCACAAGGATGACGACGAATAATCCTTTGCGTGGTTTTACAAAATGCATGTTCTTTCCTCCGAAGAATCGTATTAGTGGATATTGTAGACTGCAATAATCGATTTTAGTATATCAAATAGGTATTGAGATAGACAAGACTTTCGCCTTGCAATTTCATGGTTTTAGCGTTGTTATTTTGCAAATTTGGGTTATTGAGCGTTGAAAATCAGACTTTTGGATCGAGTTGGAGGATTTGTCGGGTTGCCTGGAAGGCCAGCGGGGGTAAGTTGTCGCGGGCGAAGAAGGCGACCCGGTCGGCATCGTCACCGGCAGCCAGTTCGCCGCTGGTGATGTGGGCAGAATACACCAGCACGAAATCAGCGCCGCGGGCGTGTTCCTGTCCCGGGATCAGGGCCAGCAGTTCGCCGACTTCGGCTTCCAGGCCGGTTTCTTCGAGGCATTCGCGCGCTGCGGCGGCTTGCGGGGCTTCGCCGGCGTCGAGGAATCCGCCGGGCAGCGTCCAACTGCCGCGTTGGGGGTTCATTACTCGGCGGGTCAGCAAGACTTTACCGTCCTGTTCGATCAGCACGGCAACGGCTACCTTGGGGTCGGGGAAATAAATCCAGTTGCAGGCCGGGCAGGTGGGGCGGTCTTTCCCGGCGCGCGGCAGCAGCACCAGGGGAGTGCCGCAGCGCAGACAGAATTTGACTTCTTCCAGGGACATTACAGGGAACGGCGGCGGAAGATGAAGGCGGTGATGCCGGAACCGAGTGCAGCCAGCAGCAGCACGATCTCGATGATGCGCAGCGCAGAGATGCGGCGAGCAGGTGGGGCGGGCGGTTCTTCTGCCAGGGTGGTTGCTGCCATATCAGTATCTTCGGCCTGTTGCTCCGCGGATACGTCGAGCGTTGCTTGCGGTGGGGGCGGCAGAGTACCTGCCAGGGTGGGCGTGGCCTGCGGCTCGGGTTGTATTTCCGTTTCCGTCAATCCACTCCCTGCACTTTCGGGCAAGTCGGTCGTCATGGCTCGCTCGACATCGGCCGCAGCGGTGGCGGTTGGTTGCGCAACCATACCGGCGGCGGCTTCTTCCTCTGCCGGTACTTCGCCATCTTTTTCGGTTGCTTCGTCTGCAAGACCAAAAGTTTCTTCTTCCGCTTCAGGGGCAGCTTCCAACATCATCGGTTCTTCTTCTACCGGCTCTTCGGCCATTTCTGGGGCTTCGATGTCGTCGCTGGGCAGCGGGGCTTCCCCGGATTTCTCAGCGAAGGCTTCCCCGCCGGCTTCATTCCCGGCTTCAGGCTCCATAGGTTCGGCAGCTTGCATTTCTTGTACGGCAGCGGTGTCGGTGTTCAGCATACTGACCGTCGATTGCGATCTGGCGCCGCTCAAACCGCCGGTCAAAACGTCGCCAACGAACACCAGTACCAATAAGATGCTGGCGATGGCGGAGGCCCAGCGCATGCTCAGGCCCAATTTGCTGCCGGGCACTACATAATCTTGCTGGCCGACCATTTCGGGGGTCAGCAAGAAATTGCGCGGTGCTTTTAGCTTGGGCAGGCTGCGCACCAGGGCGCGGGTTTGCTGGAGGGCGTTGAGCGCTGCGCGCATTTCGGGGTCTTCGTTCAACAATATTTCAACGCGGGCGCGTTCGCGAGAGTCCAGCTCACCGTCCAGGTAAGCGGAAAGTGCTTCGATATCTCGTCGGGATAGTAATGGGTTCATGATAACCTCTCATCCTCAAGACGAAATATCGGCGGTAAAAGTTCCCCAAAGCCGCGTAAACATTCCTGCATGCGGGAACGGGCGCGCGCCAAACGGCTTTTGATCGTGCCCACCGGGCGGCCAATGGCGGTGGCGGCATCGGCGTAATCCAGCCCCTGCACGTCGATCAACACAACCACGGCTTTGAATTCCGGCTGTAAACCGTCCAGGCAGTGGCGGATGGCTTCGTCCAGTTCGCTGCGTAGGGCGGCTTCTTCTGGCGTTTCATCGTCGGCCACCAGCCAGGAAGCCGATTCGAGCAGCTCGCCGTCGTCGGTTTCCGGTTCCAACTGCATGGTCGGGCGGCGTTTCTGGCGGCGCAGTTCATCGTAACCGGCATTGGTAACGATGCGCAGCAGCCAGGCCTTGAAGGAGCCGCCGCGGTAAGTGTTCAGCTTGGTGTAGGCGGAGATAAAGGCATCTTGGGTGATGTCTTCGGCCTGGGCGGGGTCGCTCATCAGGCGGTAGGCTACGTTAAAGGCGATATCCTGGTAATGCAGCACAAGCGTATTGAAAGCGTTAAGGTCGCCCTGCTTGGCATCCTGGATCAGGGCAGCTTCATCCATGTTTGGACCTCAACCAGCGCGTGGTGTACGGTCTGGCAATGGCGCGCCAGGCCAGCAGGCTCAAGGCGCTGATGCCGCCGATCACGATCACGAAGATGGGATCGATGGGGCGGCCCAACCACAGGCCGCGCAGCAGCGTGCCGAGGGGAGCAGCCAGGATCATGGCCCAGAATGGGCGCCAGAGTTGGCTGGCGTTTCCCATTTTCTGCGGGTCGAAGGCCCCCAGGAAGGGAGCGGTCAGCAGCCAGGCGATCAGCATAGGCCCGAAGGTGATCAGCAGGTGACCAACGCCATTGCCCAGCGTGTTATGTTGGGCGGATCCGATCACGGTGACCAGCGCCAGAATGATCGTATCTCCGATCAGATAGACAATTTGAGGCTTGGATAGACGCAAAACGTTCATGTTGTATGTTTTACCATAAAACGGGATTCGATGGGGTGGAAGAACGTAAGGGAATCCTTTCCATGCTCTTCGTTAGCAAAATTGTAAAGGTTCTCTAGCGCCCATTCACCGTTTTTATTGTCTGTAAATAGGGTCAAAACCCCCCACCTTTCAGGCGGGCCGTTTTCAACCTTGCATGAATGGCGATTTGTATCTTTGGAC
>JAFGRA010000225.1 GCA_016935415.1 Anaerolineales bacterium | reverse complement strand
GTCCAAAGATACAAATCGCCATTCATGCAAGGTTGAAAACGGCCCGCCTGAAAGGTGGGGGGTTTTGACCCTATTTACAGACAATAATGGAAAACTGCCGTATCCTTGTCACGCGCCTGTCACATCGTTTGTCTATAATCAAGGATGCAAATCAATTGCACAAAGGAGACCGCCATGAAAACCGAATCCAATAATCTTTTCGCGATTGCCGCCATTGCCTTGATTGCCCTGGCACCCTGGATGTTCGGCAGCCGCACCCCAACCGCAACAGCAGCGACAACGACAACCACAGAAAACCCGCGCACCATTTCCGTGCGTGGCGACGCCGAAGTGCGCGTCGTGCCCGATGAAGTCATCCTCACTCTGGGTGTGGAGACCAGCGATGACAACCTGCAAACCGCCAAAAAGATCAACGATAAGACCGTCAAGCAAGTCGTCGATACAATTAAATCCTTCGATGTCCCCGATGAACACATCAAGCTGGAATACCTTTACATCGACCAGACGCGCTGCTATTCGTGCCTCAGTGGGGATTACGTCATCCGCAAGACCATCGTGGTCTCACTGCGCGACCTTTCTAAGTTCGAAGATTTGATCACCGAGACCATTTCGGCCGGCGTCACCAATCTGCACGACGTCGAGTTCCGCACGACCGAATTACGCAAATACAAGGATCAAGCCCGCGGCCTCGCCATCGAAGCCGCCCAGGAAAAAGCCCGCGACCTGGCAAAAGGCGTCGACCAGAAACTGGGTGTCCCCATCAGCATCCATGAAGACTACGTATCTTCCTACTCTGGATACAGCTCATGGTGGGGTTCGTATTATGGCAATAATGCATACGCCCAGAACGTGGTGCAGGAAATTGCCAGCGGCGACACCTCCTCCCTGGATGGCGCCCTGCCCGGCCAGATCAGCGTGCGCGCCCAGATTTCGGTGTCGTTTGAATTGAAGGAATGATAAAAACGGGCGACTACGGATCCTTGTTTTTGCAAAAAACAAGGATGACGTCATCCTTACAAAACCTACCTGATCATTAAACGCCATTGCTAAAAAAGTGCAGATGCGAGTACAATAAACAGGAGGGCACAAGCTGTGCCCTCCAATTATGATTTCAGGAGTGAAAATCCTATGCAAGACCTGATCGATCGCATTGGCGCCTGCGACGAAAAAATACAAGCCCTACTGGTGCGGCTTTGACTTAGGTCAAAGCAGAGATCAATTAACTGAGCTGGAAAAAGAAGCCGAATCCCCCAACATCTGGGACGATCCCCAAAGCGCGCAAAAACTAATGAAGAAAATCTCCGGCCTCAAGCAAGAAATTGAGGGCTGGGATACGTTGGCGCAGCGCATTTCAGATGCCAAAGAACTGGCCGAACTGGGTGACGAAAGCCTACGCGCCGAACTGGAAAGTGAAATTTCCCAACTCGAAAAGCTGGTCGGCAAACGCGAACTGGACACACTGCTGTCCGGCGAGTACGACCGCGGCGACGCCCTACTTTCAATCAATGCTGGGGCAGGAGGCACCGACTCGCAAGATTGGGCCAGCATGCTGGAGCGCATGTACCTGCGCTGGGCCGAACAACACGGCTACCAAACCGAAATTCTGGACATGACCGAGGGTGAAGAAGCCGGGATTAAGAGCGTAACCATCGCCGTCAACGGCGCACTTAGCTACGGCTACCTGCGCGCTGAGAAAGGCGTCCATCGCCTGGTGCGTCTTTCCCCCTTCGACGCCAACAGCCGCCGCCACACCTCCTTCGCCCAGGTTGAAGTGCTGCCGCAGGTCGATGATGACGTTGACCTGGAAATCAATTCCAGCGACCTCAAGATCGAAACCTTTCGTGCCGCCGGAGCAGGCGGCCAGAACGTGCAAAAGAACGACACCGCCGTACGTATCACCCACCTGCCAAGCGGGATCGTCGCTTCATGCCAGAACGAGCGCTCGCAAACTCAGAACCGCGAGAACGCCATGCGCGTCTTGAAAGCACGTTTGCTTGAAGCCCACCAACGCGAGATGGAAAAGGAATTGGCCGAACTGCGCGGCGAGTATCAAAAAGCCGAATGGGGCAGCCAGATCCGCTCGTACGTCCTGCATCCCTACCAGATGGTCAAGGATCACCGCACCGACTACGAAGAGGGCAATGCCCAGGCCGTGCTGGATGGCAGGCTCGATGGCTTCATTGAAGCTTACCTGCGCTCCCAGGTCGGGGCGAACGTGTAGAAATACTGCTGATTCAGACTTGACATCATTGCCCCGCCCACGTATAATCTTCTAGCCTGCCGAAAGGCAGGTATTACTATGATTGGCAATAACTGTTTTTTGGCAAAAAAAGAGTTTTTCTACAAAATGTAAAGTAGTTAGGAGTTAGTCATGCCGCCACTTCCAAAGAGAAAAGTTTCCAAGGGACGTCGTGATCGCCGCCGGGCACATGATGCACTCAAGCACAGCAACCTGGTGCAGTGCACCAACTGTGGTGAGATGCGCTTACCCCACCGGGTATGCCCAAATTGTGGTCATTACAAAGGCCGCGAAGTCATCGACGTAGAACGCGAATAAACCAACGGGCCGCATAAAAACGGCCCGTCGGTTTTTTAAGGAGAGGCTGTGAATTTAAACTCAAAAACCACTGCGTTTTTATTTCCCGGTCAGGGTGCCCAAGAAGTGGGCATGGGGAAAGAACTGGCAGAACGCTTCCCCAAGGCAAAGGCTTTATTCCAGCAAGCCGATGAACTACTCGGTTTCTCGCTTTCCACGCTGGCCTGGGAAGGCCCAGAAGACGTACTCAACGACACGATCAACACCCAACCTGCCCTGCTCGTACACGCCATCGCCGCCTGGCAGGTCTTCCAGGAAAACTATCCCGACTTCCAACCCGCTTACGTGGCCGGGCATTCTCTCGGAGAATTGACCGCCCTGGTTGCTGCTGGCGCGCTGCCCTTCGCCGACGCCCTCAAACTGGTGCGTCGGCGCGGTGAATTGATGCAGGCCGCCGGAGAAAACACGCCCGGTGGTATGGCCGCGATCCTGGGGCTGGATATTCCCACCATGGAAACCATCTGTGCACAGGCCAGCACTGCTGAAGAAAACGTGCAAGTCGCAAACGACAACTGTCCTGGACAGGTGGTCATTTCCGGCGATACCCCCGCCCTGGAACGCGTCCTGCCCTTGGCCGAAGCAGCCGGTGCTCGCCGTGTGGTTAAGTTGGCAGTCAGCATCGCCGCCCACTCACACTGCATGCGTTACGCCCAGGAAGAATTCAACACCGCGGTTGAAGCCGCCTCGATCAGCGACCCGGCCATCCCGATCATCGCTAACGTGGTCGCCCAACCGATGAAGAAAGCCTCGAACATCGCCGCCGACCTGAAAGCCCAACTGACCTCGCGCGTACGTTGGACAGAAAGCATGCGCTATCTGCTCGATCAAGGCGTCGATACCTTCATCGAATTTGGCCCCGGCGACGTCCTGATCGGCCTGATGAAACGGATCGAGCGTAAAACGGAGCGCTTGGCTTTAGGATCGCCGGCAGATTTTGAAAAGCTAAACCAAAATTCTTAAATTCCAATCGTTGGTATAATACACAGCATATTACAGGAGCAAGGTATGTCTCAAAATCAAGACAAACCCCTAGATGGCCGCGTGGCCGTTGTTACTGGTGCTTCACGCGGCATTGGCAAAGCGATTGCGCTCGAACTGGCAAAACGCGGCGCACAGATCGTCGTCAACTATAACCGCAGCGCCGAGGCAGCAGAAGCTCTGGTTGCCGAAGTTGAAGCTGGTGGCAGCAAGGCACTGGCCGTACAGGCCGACGTCGCCAGCTTTGATGATGCCCACAATCTGATCAAGACTGCCATCGATCAATTCGGCGGCCTCGACATCCTGGTCAATAACGCCGGGATCACCCGCGACACGCTCATCATGATGATGAAAGAAGCGGATTGGGACGCCGTCCTCGCCACCAACGCCAAAGGCACCTTCAATTGCTCCAAAGCCGCTGTACGGCACATGATGCGCAAACGCTATGGCCGCATCATCAACATTACTTCGATTGCCGGAATCATCGGCAACGCCGGGCAAACCAACTACTCGGCCTCCAAAGCTGCCCAGATCGGCTTTACCAAAGCCCTAGCGCGCGAGGTTGCCGCCCGTAACATCACTGTGAATGCGGTCGCCCCTGGCTTTATCGAGACCGATATTTGGGCTGACGTGCCCGAAGAAGCCCGTGAAGGTCTGCTGAACATGATTCCATTAGGCCGAAAAGGCAGCCCGGAAGACATCGCTCCAGCGGTGGCCTTCCTGGCCTCAGACGAAGCCGCCTACATTACCGGCCAGGTACTGGCCATAGATGGCGGCCTGACATAGATATGCACTACTTGGAGATAAAATGAGTGAAGATCCCCGTCCTCCAGGCTTGACCACAATTGCGCCCGACGTATTGATTGCGATCGCGCGCCTGACAACCCTTAATGTAGAAGGCGTCAGCCACATGAACCCCGCGCCAGGCGGCGTAAACCGCCTCTTGAAGCGCGGCCATCAAGGCGAAGGCGTTTTCATCGAGATTCACGAAGATGTCGTCGGCGTAGACATCTACGTGGTGATGAATAATGGGGTCAATATCCGCAAGGTGAGCCGGGAAATCCAGGAAGACGTCTCCCGCGCCATCTCCGAGATGGTCGGTATGCAAGTCGGCCAGATCAACGTTCACATCGAAGACATCTTTTTCCCGCCGGAGGAGTAGGCGCGCATTCTATGAAACCCCGTACCAAGGCACGCAGCATCGCCTTGCAAGCTCTTTACGAAATTGACCTGACGGATCACGCTACGGGGGTAGTGATCGAGCATCTTTTTCTGGAAACCCCTCTGAAAAATGAGAATTTGGAGGATTTTGCCCGGAAGATTGTGCTTGGCGTGGAACCATTGCGCGAAGAACTGGACCAGTTCATCTCCGAACACGCCCCGGAATGGCCGATCGACCAGGTTTCCACCATCGACCGCAACCTGCTGCGCATCGCGTTGTGGGAATTCGCCGTCAGTGGCGAAACGCCCATCAAGGTCGCCATCAACGAGGCCATCGAACTGGCGAAAAGATACGGCGCGGACAGCACACCCCGTTTTGTCAATGGCGTTTTAGGTAGCCTGGCCGCCCGGCAGAACGAAATCCGTCAATCCCTGGCCACCCGGCTAAACAAAGATCAAACAGACTCTGAACAGAACCAGGAAGAATCGGACTAAACACTATGGACATCCTGGGTATTGGCATCCCTGAAATTATATTCATCCTCATCATCATGTTAATCGTAATGGGGCCAGACGACATGGTAAAGATGGGCCGCACAATTGGCAAACTTGTGCGCCGGATACTGCTCTCAGACGCCTGGCAGGCTATTCGACGGACTTCGCAGGAGTTGCGTGAAATTCCGACGCGTTTCGTGCGCGAGGCCGGTCTCGACGACCTGGAACAACTCCAAAAGGAACTCAAGGCGGACGTCGAAAGCATCGGTAACATCCAGAACGAACTCAAAGATGAAGTCGAACAGATCAAGCGCGATCTTCCTAAAGAAAAGATTGATTTGGGCATCGAAGCCTGGACCAAGCCGACCAGCAAACCGCTAGAAAAAGAACCCCCAGGCGAGCCTCAGGACTCATAAATGCGTACGTTCTTCCGTATCCTCTGGCGCATCATCACTGCCCCGTTCCGCTTCATCGATTGGATAGTCAGAAGCATATACCGCATCAAGACCGCTGTATTTGGGGCGTTAAAAACTTTCTTTATCGATGAACCCGAAGATGTCCCGCTGGGCGACGCCGTCCAACTGGCGGTCGAAAACCCCTCCGAAATCCTCTACCACATCGACGCTTTACGTATGCACCTGATGCGGGCAGCAGCCTCTTTCATTATCGCCTGTATCGTCATCTTTATCTTCATTGACCCCATCCTGGCCTGGATGACCGCCCCAATCCCTGGCGGGCGCGCCGCGCTGGTCGCCATCGACGTGACCGAACCCCTTTCAGTGGTAATGCGCGTGGTCATGCTGGCCGGGTTTACCGTTTCCCTGCCTTACATCATCCTGGAATTGCTGCTCTTCGCCGCCCCCGGACTTTCCCGGCGAGCGCGGCTGTTAGGCCTGCTCGCCATCCCCCTGGTCACAACCTTCTTTGTCGGCGGATTGCTTTTCTCCTACTATTTCATGCTGCCCCCGGCATTGGAATTCCTGATCAATTTCAAAGGCTTCGCTACCGAACCGCGCCCCTCCAGCTACGTTACCCTGATCACCGGGATCATGTTCTGGATTGGCCTGGCTTTTGAATTCCCGCTGGTCATTTTCGTTTTAGCATCGATGGGCGTCGTGCGGGCCGAATGGCTGAAAGACAACTGGCGCATCGCTCTTGTATTGATAACCATCCTGGCAGCCGTCATCACCCCCACCGTCGACCCCCTCAACATGGGCCTTGTCATGGTACCACTAACCATGCTGTACATCCTTTCAATTGGTCTGGCTTATATTGGCCAGGGCAGGCGAAAAGCGCACAACAAAGCGGAAGCATAATTTCTGCACCCAACCCCCTGCAAGTTAATCTATTTTGCTGTATAACATTGGTGTATGCTCTGTAATGGACATATACTTATGTTGTAGGTTCTTCAAAAATAGTAATCATCATTTTCTCGATGGTACGATTGCCATTCCGAAGCCTGCTGGGTGCAGTCCGGCAAGGCGAGGAGTACCTGTGAAGATTCATTCGCTAGCGCAACAACTTTTCAAATGAACTCTATCGGTATGCCTCGCGCAGTTCACAATTTTCGCAATTCAATTTTTATACGGTTGGAATAACAATTGCATCTTTGAGACAAAGCTCGATAAACTAGTTTAAAAGAATCAAGCGAATCTTAAAAGTCAATTATTCGAAAGACCATACATATGAAACTCAGCAAAAGGTTTGGATTATTCAGCATAATCGTCACGATTTTGTTTGGTCTGGTACTGTTGAGTGCGTGCGGGTCGCCCCCAGATGCCGCCTCCGAACCCACCACCGCCGCAAATGCGCCTACCATCCCACAACCAACCCCACTCCCTGAAGCCGAAGTCACTTTCAACGTCGAGATTCCCAACAACACCCCGGCGGGTCAACTTATCCAATTCGTACTCCTGGATGAGGTCACCGGTTCAATCTTCAATTCGCAACGCTATGACCTGAGTGCGTTGGATGACTTGCATTACCAGATCACACTGCGCATCCCGGTCGGTTCGATCGTAAAATACCGCTATGCCCGCAGCGGCGAAAATGCATCCGCCGAATATATGGCAAATGGCCAGCCCGTCCATTACCGGCTGGCATCCGTCGACGGGCCGGGCACGATCTATGACGTCATCAGCCGCTGGAGTGATACCCCACTGATTACCCAGACCGGGCGCGTGGTCGGGCAGGCTTTCGACGCTTCGAATAATTCGCCTATTCCTGGACTGCTTGTTTCAGTGGAAGGCATCCCGACACTGACCGCTTCAGATGGCTCATTCATCATCCAGGGATTAACGCCAGGAAAACACATCATGATCGGCTACGCTCTGGACGGCCGTTACCGCACCTTTAAGCAAGAAGTCATCATCGCCGCCGAGGCCGCCACGCCGGTCACCATTCAGGTTCAACCGGCTCAAATGGTCAACGTGACTATCAAGTTATTCACTCCTACCGACACGATTGCAGCCGCGCCGGTACGTCTGGCCGGTAACCTCTTACAACTAGGCAACACATTTTCCGAATTGGGTGGCAGCACCAGTGTGCTTGCCAACCGCAGCCCGCAGCTCAACCTGGCAGAAGATGGCTCGCGCACACTCATCCTAGCCTTGCCGGCCGGAACCGACATCCGCTACAAATATACACTCGGCGACGGCCTGTGGAATGCCGAGCACTACGCCAACGGCAGTTTCCGCGTCCGCCAGCTCATCATCCCGGAAGGTATAGAAAGCTACACGATCGTCGACCAAGTCGATACCTGGCAGTCCGGCGGGGGCAGCCCGATCTGGTTCGATTATTTCTTCCCAGAAAACACTCCCGCAGATGACCAAATCTACCTGCAATTCAACCTGTTCGGCTGGACGGAACCGATCCCGATCTGGCGCGCCGAAAGCAACCGCTGGGGCTACCGCCTATCCAGCCCAACCAATATTCAAGGCGGTGTGGACTACCGCTTCTGTCGCAATGCCGAATGCAGCGCCACGACTGCCGCCCAACACCTCGACATGAACAATACCGAGACCGTGTTGGCCGAAGGGGCAGTGGAAAGCTGGCTGTGGATGCAGCCCGCGCAGCCAGTCGAAATCATCAATGATACGGTTGAAGTGCGCGGCGGGGCCTTCACAGCCGGAGTCGCCTTCCCACCAACTTACGAACCCTCCTGGTTGCCGTTCCTTTCCGCCGCATACCAGGACGTGAACAATTTAGGGGCCAACACTATCGTACTGACCCCAACCTGGACCTTCCGAGACGCCTCACCGCCCAACCTGGCCCAGCAGCCTGGACAAGATATGCTCTGGCAAGATTTAAACACCGCCATCCAAGGCGCACACGGTAACAGCCTGGTTGTAAAGCTGTACCCGCAGGCCAATTTCCCCGCCAACGCCGCAGCCTGGTGGCACGATGCCCCGCGTAATGAAATCTGGTGGAAAGTATGGTTCGAGCGCTACCAGACCTTCATCTTACACCATGCCGACCTTGCCCAAAGCCAGGGCATCGATACCCTGCTGCTCGGTGGCGATTGGGTCAGTCCGGCGCTGCCCGGCGGCACGCTGGCAGACGGCTCTGCATCCAACATGCCCGCCAACGCGGAAGACTTGTGGCGCAACCTGCTCGAAGGTGTGCGCCAACGCTACAACGGCCAAATCGGCTGGGTGTTGCCACAGGATCAGGTCGCCAACCCACCGGCTTTCCTGGACAGCGTCGACGAAATTGTGGTGGCGTGGACACCCGTACTCGGTAACGATGACGACGTTGACGCCGGAACCATCCAGGCCAGGGCCGGGAACATACTCGACGATTCCATCCGCCCCATCCAGCGCGATTTCGAAAAGCCGGTCATTTTGATGGTGGCTTATCCATCTGCGGAAGGCAGTCTGACCGGCTGCATCCAGGGGTCAGCTGAGGAATGCCTCACTCCCCAGAGCCTGCTGCCCCCTACCCCAGACATTTTCGCAGGCGTCAATTTGCAGGTACAGGCCAACGCTTATAGCGGCATCCTGGCCGCCGTCAACCAGCGCGCCTGGGTCAACGGGGTGATCTCTGATGGCTATTTCCCGCCGGTTACACTACAAGATAAGTCGATATCGGTACATGGAAAGCCCGCTGAACAGGTTATTAACTACTGGTACCACCGAATGCTTGGCAAAGAGTAGGCAAACGTAAATTTATGCACTATAATAGATAACATGGACGATAAAGAGCAGATTTCTCTGGAAGAGCAGCCAACTCCAACCATGAATGGTGTGGAAACTACCCCTTCCCCATCACCCGAAGAGTTGAAACAGCAACGCAGACTCATCATTATTGCCAGTATCGCCGGGGTCATCTTGATTGCCATTCTGGTACTGGCGGTCATATTCTTGCTCCAGAATGGAGAAACCACCACTACGATCCGCGACATCTTCATCATTTTCATGGCGCTGGAATTCATGGTGATTGGATGGGCGCTGGTGATCCTGGTGATCCAACTCGCCCGGCTGGTCAATCTGCTCCAGAATGAAGTCCAACCGATCCTGGACTCGACCAATGAAGCCGCAAACACCTTGCGCGGTACGGCTGAATTCATCAGCGAAAACCTGGCCGAGCCGGTGGTCAAATTGAATAGTTATGGAGCAGCCCTCAAACGGCTGCTTGAAATACTTAAAGTTGCCCGTTAATATTTAGACAGAAGGAGAGCAAACAATGTCTGATAATAGTGAATTCGGAAGTTTCCTGGGTGGTTTCCTGATTGGCGGTCTGGTAGGCGCGGCTGTTGCCCTGCTATACGCACCGCAGTCCGGCGAAGAGACCCGCACATTGATCAAAGATAAGAGCATCGAACTGCGCGACCAGGCTTCCCAGAGTTTGGAAGAAGCCTATGCCAAAGCCGAAGCGGCCGCTGCTGAAGCCCGCGCTCGAGCCGAAGAACTGGCCGAACTTACCCGCCAGCGCGCTGACGAACTCAAACAGCGCGGTCAGGTGGTTTTGGAAGAACAAAAAGCACGGGTCGAGAAAGTTATTGATGCCGCCAAGACATCGGCGGAAAAGGAAAAGCCTGCCCCGAAGAAATCCACCAAAAAAGCCGAAGGCAAAGCCTAAGCTTTCTCCTCACCAAATAAAAAATCTCCCGCAATTGTGGGAGATTTTGTTTTTAATTTGTTGAGCCGGAACCAGCGGGGTGCGCACCGATGCAGCCAAAGCCATTCCGGTTTCCAAAATTCTTTACGCCAGATCGGACATCACCTTGGCCAGTTGGGGAATCAGGTCTCCGGCCAGGGTGGCAGCCGGATGCCCGACCGCTTCGGCAGCGGCCAGCCCGGCCTGGGCATGCAGCCAGGCTCCGATTGCGGCGGCCGCAAAAGCGGGTACGCCCTGGGCGCGCAAACCGGTGATGATGCCCGCCAGTACATCCCCGGTTCCGGCACGCGCCAACGCGGGGGCTGCCACCGGGATGATCGCCGTGCGGTCATCTGGGGAAGCGATCACCGTGAAAGCACCTTTTAATACCACCACGTGTCCCCAATGTTTGGCATAATGCTCGGCGGTGGCAAGGCGGTCTTGCTGGATATCGGCGATGCTCTCCCCGGTCAAGACGCTCATTTCGCCGGGATGCGGGGTGAGTACAGCCGGTTTGGGCAGACGCTGGGGCCAATCTTTGATCTTAGAAAGTAGTTTCAAGCCATCCGCATCAACCACTAGCGGCGGCAAATCGGTTCCCACCTTCGCCGTCAAGTCATCCAGGAATTTGCCAGTTGTCTCCATTTGCCCAAAACCCGGCCCAATCAACATAGCGGTGATGCGTTCTAAATTTCCGGCGACGATTGGAGCAGCCTCCTCCGCAATGAAACCTGCCTCATGCGGCAGCGGCAGCCAGGTCGCCTCAACGATCTGGCCTGCCAGGGCAGCGTGCAGCGGTTCCGGGCACGCCAGCGTGACCAGTCCCGCCCCAATGCGATAAGCCGCCTCACCGGACAACAGCGCCGCGCCGGAGAAATTCACCGAACCGGCCACCACCAGTGCCGTGCCAAAGGTGCCTTTGTGGGCATTCAATGGCCGGGGTGGCAGGAAATCTTTGACCATTTCGGGGTCAACGACAAAACGATTGATGGCTTGATAAGCCTCCAGGTCAGCGGGCAACCCGATGCCTACCAGAGCCAGTTTTCCCAGATAGCCAAAAGCCGGGTTTTTCAGCAGTCCGACCTTGACTGCCGCCATACAAACCGTCAGGTCGGCCTGCAAGGTTTCTTCGGCCGCTTCCCCGCTATCACAGTCGATCCCAGAGGGACAATCCACAGCTATAATTAACGGGTCAGCCTCTCCAGATTCGATCACATCACGCACAATCTGCAACACGGCTGGCACCGGTTGGCGCAAGGGCAGTTTGATGCCTGTCCCCAGTAGTCCATCGAGCAGCACTTTATACTGTGGAAGTAATGCCGCTAAGTCGATGTAGCCCCCAACTGTGGCAGGAAAAATGATCTCTCCACCAGCCTGCTTTACGCGCGTCATCAGCGGATCATCTTCGGCGCGCTTACCGGCGATATACGCCGCAACCCGCCAACCGTGCTGCGCCAACACATCCAGGGCAACTAGGGCATCACCGCCATTGTTGCCACTGCCCACCAGCGCTAAAGCGCCCTTTCCGGCATGCTGGCTATACGCATCGTGTACCGTATTTGCCAATGCCGTTCCGGCGTTCTCCATCATTTGAGCATAAGACAGGCCACTGGCATCGGCTGCTTTCTCAATAGCCATCATTTCGGCCACACTGACCAATTTCTGCATCATGGCCGCGCTCCTTTCGCAAATATCTCTCGATACCAATCAATCGTTTCCTGTAAGCCTTCCCGCAGTTCGGTCGGCTCAAAGCCCAATTCCAGGCGGGCTTTGGCGCTGCGCACCTGCCAGTCGTTGAAAACGTAATGGCGCAGGTTGATGGGATAGAACGGTTCGCGCTGCGTGAGTCTGGCAGTAAATTCCATCAACCACGCCAACAGGATCATCTCTTGGGAAGGCACATTCAAGCGCCAGGGATCGATGTCCAACAATTCACTGACCATGCGGTTCAACACCAGGTGTGTAATCGAACGCCCACAAATATTGTAAATCTCTCCTACCCGGCCAAATTTGATCGCCAGGTGAGCAGCGCGCGCTACATCGGGGGCATAGACCGGAAAGGTATAGCGGCGGCCGCCATCGACCTGCACGCGCCAGCCGCGCAAGGGCTCTTCAACGAACAAGCGATTGAAGGCATAGCGCCCATACGGACCGTAGAACGCCCCCGGACGCAAAA
Organism: Anaerolineales bacterium; assembly: GCA_016935415.1. Classification (GTDB taxonomy): domain Bacteria; phylum Chloroflexota; class Anaerolineae; order Anaerolineales; family UBA11579; genus JAFGRA01. The sequence continues at coordinate 4,716 of JAFGRA010000225.1, read as the reverse complement.
TCACGGCCGGGAGGCCCTCCGCCGCCTTGCGTTTCACCACAGCTTCACCAGCCACTTTGCTCTTCTGGTAGCTATCTTGTGGATTCAAGGACGCATTCTCATCAATGAACACGCCGGGTGGTGGTTCCCCAACCACGACAATGGTCGAAATGTGCACAAAGCGCTCAATGCCCTGTGCCAGGGCTGCATCGCAAACAACCTCAGTGCCGTATTCATTGACCTGATAAAAGGTTTCCTCCGGCCCCCAGAAGCGGAAATGCCCGGCAGCATGCACAACGTAGTCACATCCCGCCATGCCAGCCTGGACGCTCTGCGCATCGGTCACATCGCCGTAGGCAATTTCCACGTTCTTGCCCGCCAACCAGTCGATATCGGCGGTGGGACGCACCAACAAGCGCAGGTCGTAGCCGCATTCCAGCAACACCGGTAACAAATGATGCCCTAGGAAACCGGTACCGCCGGTCAGGAAGATCAGTTTTCGGGCCATAAATCCGCGGCCACCCAATCGAGGCCTAAAGCTTGCAATTTTTCTCGGGAGGGATAACCACTTTCCAGATCCCAGCCACGCGCCCGGTAATAGGCTTCTAGCATGGGGGCCAGGTCGATCTGGTAGCCCTCCGAGCCGCCATCCGGTAATGTTTTCAACAGCGCCTTGGGCAGCTTATCGTTGGCACGCGTCAGGCCTAGACGATTGTTGATCGCCCGCTTGAGGTTCCAACCGCGTTCCCCAACCGCCAACATCTCATCCAAAGACAAATCATACCCACAGGCGGCATTAATCAACGCTAAGACACGCTGCGGCGGTACATTGCCGAAGATGCACATCACCAGCGAATTGAACAGCGTGCGCCAGTTCTGGTGGCGGGCAACATTGGCGGCCTTCTCAGCCCCGGCGTGGCGGTCGAAAAATTCAATCCCCAGCGTTTCTTCCGCCCCACCGATGTCCACCATGAAATAATCGGACTGATTGTGACAGGCCCCACGCGGCGAAGTGGCGTACACCAGAGCCATCCCGGAAGCGGCGCGTGGGTCATGATAGGCCACTTCCAGGCCATTGACCTGCACGGCAGCCCCATCCAGGCCATAACACTGCTCCAGGGCGCGTGAGCCTTCGGCAAGCTTTGCCCCAAAGCCCTCCCGCCGGACGATCAGGTGGATGAGTTCTTCAACCACCGCGGCATCCCCCCATTCCAAACGCAAGCCACCGGTATCCGCTTCAGCGATCACGCCGTCAGCGAAGAGTTGGAACGCCAGCCCAATCGTGCCGCTGGCGCTGATCGTATCCATGCCATAGCGGTCGCACAACTCACCGAGGCGCGTGGCTACCGCGGCGTCGCTCAACCCCAGGTTAGGGCCAAAACCGACCAGGGTTTCGTATTCCGGACCTTTACGCTCTTGCTCATCTTCTAACGTGACCACCCGTCCGCAGGCCACCACACAGGCATGGCAGGCGCTTACGCCGCTCAAGATCGTTTCGGTCACGGTCGCGCCGGTGATGTTCTCTGTGCCTTCCATCACGCCGCGCGAGAAGTATTGCTTGGGCATTTCACCGAGATAATCGAAATAATCGGCCGTAGCGGCAGTGCCCATCGAACGCAGCACCGATGTCATGTTGTCCGCGGCCAGGTCGCGATTGGCAGCCGAACGCAGTTGCTTATACGCATCTGGCCGGGCCAGCGGGGGCCTGGCTTTACCCTTGACTGCAATCGCTTTCAAGTTTTTCGATCCCATGACCGCCCCCATCCCCGTGCGTCCAGCCACGCGGCCGTGATCGCATAAGATCAGGGCGTAGGGAATGCCGCTTTCCCCGGCCGGGCCAATCGTCACCACCCGCACTTTGCCCTGATCCAAGTCAGTAACGATCTGGTCTTGGGAAGCATAAGTATCCAGCCCCCACAGGTGATTGGCCGGGCGAAGTTCAGGGCCGCCATCGAGGACACTCAAGTAAACGGGTTTTTCAGAACGCCCGGTCACCAGCACACCGTCGTAGCCCGTCTTACGCAATTCCGGCCCCCAGAAGCCGCCGATGTTCGACTCGCCCCATAAATGGGTGGCTGGAGATTTAGCGCAGATCACAAAGCGTCCAACGGTCGGCCCAGAGGTGCCGGACAATGGCCCATTGAGCAGCAACAGCGGCGCTTCCGGCGAGAGCGGATCGAGTTCGGGGGTAAGCGCATCATACAGGATGCGCGCCGCCAGTGAGGCTCCACCGAGGAAATCGCGCTGCCAGTCTTCCGGGATAGCAAATTCCCCGATCTCGCCGGTGGTCAGATTTACGGTCAGGATTGGTTGCATCTTAGTTTATAAAAATCATTTTCCAAGGTGGTCGTCGGTGACCTCACGCGCGCAGCGCACGAATTCGAGCACGGTGGGCACGTTGCGCATCATATACGGCATGCTGCCCTTAACTTGCAGCTTACGCGTGATCATAGCCTGCATGGGATCGATCTTGCCAAGCAATACATCGAGGAAATTATCGTATTTGGCGATTAGTTTAAAGGCGACTTCCTTTTCCTCTTCACTTTCCAGCATAGCGATATCTTTGCACTCGCCGTGCCACAGGCTGATGAACAAATAGGTCTCCTCTTCCAGAGCACCCGACGGTTGGATGACGAACATCAGATCGCCTTCCCAATTCCGAGCTGTTTGGGCGTACTTCGCATCCGTGTTCAGTTTTTCCATTAAAGTGCCCAACCATTCCTGGCTGGGAAAGATCGTAGCCATTGTTAGCCTCCTTGAAAAAAGTTAGCTTTATTATAAGCGGTCAGCATGGAGTTGTCAGCAATTAGCGATCAGCGGTCTGCTTTCAGTGGGAAGCGTGCTATAAGATGAGTAATTCGAGAAGCGTGATGCAATCTCTAATTTGCAACCTGCAACCTTGCTTCTCCCGCAACGCGAGCCTTCTTTTGGCGTTAATATCTAGGAATATGCACCACCTAAAAAAATAAAACCGCCTTTCGGCGGTCTTATGCGCTGGGGGGGAATCGAACCCCCACGCCTTGCGGCACATGGCCCTCAACCATGCCTGTCTACCAGTTCCAGCACCAGCGCTGGCTTAATATCGGTGATCTTAGATTACCCGTAATTAAGGTAGCCGTATTATAATCGGCTCTAATAATCTGTCAAGCCAGGGATGAAACCAGTTGAGATTCCCTTTAGAAGGAGAGTAAAAGAATGCGCATTGTCTTGGACGCCATGGGGAGCGATGACTATCCCGCCCCAGAAGTGCAGGCGGCGGTTGAAGCTGCCCAGAAATTCGGTCTGGAGATCCTCTTAGTCGGCCAGCAAGAAAAACTCACGCCCATGCTTGCGGAGGCAAACCAGTCAGCGGCGGCCGTGCGCGTCGTCCACGCGCCCAAAGTCTTCACCATGACCGATAAGATTTCGGCCGGAAAATTGCGGAAAGCAGAAACCTCGATGGCAGTTGGCCTGGAACTGGTCAAAGCCGGTGAGGCGGATGCCTTCGTGACAGCTGGTAACACCGGTGGAGCGATGGCAAACGGCCTGGCCCAACTACGCCGTATCCGTGGCGTAAAACGCCCGGCGCTCAGTGCCATGCTGCCAGTGCGCGGTGGGCACTGCGTCGCCCTGGACATTGGCGCCAATGCTGAATGCAAACCCGAATTCCTGCTGCAATTCGCGATAATGGGTTCGATTTATGCCGAGAAGATGCTGGGCAAAAAGAATCCCCGCGTTGGTTTGCTTTCCAACGGGGAAGAAGCCGGAAAAGGCAATGATCTGGTCAAAGCCACCTATCCCCTGCTGGCCGCGGCCGACATCCACTTCATCGGCAATGTGGAGAGCAAGGAAGTCTATGGCGGTGAAACCGACGTGGTTGTCACCGACGGCTTCACCGGCAACATACTCATCAAGACCAGCGAAGCCGTCGCAAAGCTGATGACCGAGCGCTTGAAGGAAGAGATCATGGCAACCACCACCCGTAAGCTGGGAGGGCTATTGGTCAAACCCGCTTTCGACGCCCTGCGCAAAGACCTGGATCCGGCCGAAGTCGGTGCCGCGCCACTGCTGGGCCTGAACGGTCTCACCTTCGTCGGTCACGGGCGTTCGGACGCGCGTGCCCTGGTCAACGCCATCGATAAGGCACGCCAGGCTGTAGCGGCAAACCTGCTGGAATCGCTGCAAAACGCGATCGAAACTCGCCTAAAAAACATACAAACTGAGGAAACAGAATAATGGACACCAGAAAAAGAATTCTGATCACGGGGATTGGGGTTGTCAGCGTAATTGGGGATACCCTCAAAAAATACTGGCAAAATTTACTGGACGGCATCTCCGGCATCTCCAAGATTTCAGCCTTCGACGCCAAAGATCTGCCTTGCCGAATCGCAGGGCAGGTACACGATTTCGACCCGGTCGCACTCTTCGGTTCCAAAGAATCCCGCCGCATGCCGCGCTGCGGCCAGATGGCCCTGGCTGCCGCCCTGGATGCAGTTGCCGATGCCGGATTGCCAGAAACGATGCGCGACCCAGAGCGCGTGGGGGTATGCATGGGGACGGCGATGGGTGGGCAAGATTTTATCGACGAATCCATCCAAACCTTACGCCAGGGCGGTTACCGCAAAGTATCGCCGTTCACATCGGTTGGCGGCATTCCCAATTTCCCCGCGTTCCTGGTCGGCAAACAATTCCAGGCACTCGGCCCGAACAGCACGATCGCCACGGCCTGCGCCACCGGTACCCAGGCCATCGGTGAGG
>JAFGRA010000224.1 GCA_016935415.1 Anaerolineales bacterium | reverse complement strand
GCCCCCAAAGATGCCAAACACGTCTTCCACCCAGGGCGCGGCCGCCTGGCGCGCGTTGGGTACGGTTCCCGTTTCTTCGATGCGCTCTTCTCACTGACCCTGTTCGCGCGCGGCCGCGTACCTGGCGACACTGCCGCAGCCGCTGCCCTGACCTACCAGGGCTTGATGCAGCAAAACGAACAGTACCGCTATTATGGACGCGTGCTGCGCCGCGATGGTTGGATTGCATTGCAATACTGGTTCTTCTACGCCTTCAACAACTGGCGTTCCGGCTTCCACGGAGTCAACGACCACGAAGCCGATTGGGAATCGATGCTGATCTTCCTCTACGAAGACGGCGACGAGGTCATCCCCGAATGGGTGGCCTACGCCGCCCACGATTTCGAAGGCGACGACATCCGCCGCCGTTGGGACGACCCCGAGCTGGAACGCATCGGCGAGCACCCCGTGGTATACGTGGGGGCCGGTTCACATGCCAGTTATTTCACTCCCGGGGAATACCTGGCCGAGATCGAAGTCCCCTTCCTCTCGCCCTTTGCCCGGCTGGTCGATTACCTGCAAAAAAGCTGGCACCGCCTGATGCGCAACGCCCTGGGGGAAGAAGGCAACAACAACGAAGGTTTCAACGTCTTCCGCATCCCCTTCGTAGACTATGCCCGCGGCGACGGCATCCGCCTGGGACACGGGCAGGAAAGATCATGGAGCGAGCCGGTCGTGATCAGCAGGCCGCCAGATTGGGTGCACGATTTCCGCGGCCTATGGGGGCTGTACGCCCAAGACCCGGTCTCCGGCGAGGACGCCCCGGCCGGGCCGATGTACAACCGCGATGGCAGCGTGCGTCACTCGTGGTACGACCCGATCGGCTGGGTAGGGCTGGACAAGGTCGGACCGCCCAATCTGAGCGCCAAGACCGCCCGCCGCCGCGCCCGCGAGATCCAGAACCGCCAGGACACGCGCCGCGTGATCGTGGCCGAGAAAAGCAGCCAACTGCGCGACCTGGATGTAGAAGTGCGCGCCATGCTGGACCAACCCCACCTGGACGCAGTTTACACCGAGCACCAGCGCAAGATGAAACAACTCTCGGCTGAGATCAACGACCTGCGCGCCCAGACCGCTTCAGACGAAGCGCTCTTGCAAGCGCTGACCGAGTACATCGCCAAGCACGAAGCCGGAAAGCGCAGCCCGGTGCGCGGCCACCTGCACCGCCCGCAGCGCCCGGCCGACGAGGTCAACCTGCGCATCAGCCGCCTGGCCGAGGTGTGGTCGGCGTTGAGCATTGGCATCATGATGTTGGGTTTCGTCGGCATCGTGCTGCTTGCCCGTGAGTATCTTACGGTGGGCCTGGCCGCGCTGCTCTCGCTGGTGATCCTGATCGAAGCCAGCTTCCGCCGCCAGTTGGCAAAGCTGCTCACCAGTCTCACCAACTTGATGGCGTTCTTCGCCTTGCTGGTGCTGCTCTACGAATTCTTCTGGCAGGCCGTGGTGGTGAGCGTGCTGACCGCCGGAACGTATATCATGTGGGTCAACGTGCGCGAGTTAGTCTCTCGGAAATAAGCAGATGTAATTACTGTTTTTTACCACAGAGGCGCGGAGTCACAGAGTATTTCTGATACAAATAGTTTGAACGCGCTTAATATCCTCTGCGCCTCTCGGCGTCCTCTGCGGTAAAATGTATTGACTACACTTTAGACAGTTACGAGAGCATTTCAACATCCCACCTGTTTTTTTACAGAAAGGGGCTCAAGAAATATGTTGGTCAACTTACGTCATTTCAAAAGGAAATTGCGTCTTTACCTGGCCATCATCCCCCTGAGTGTATTGCTGGCGACTTGCGCTCAATCCACTGCGACTCCAATATCCCCAACAGTTACTACCCCCTCTCTAACTCTCTCTCAAACCCCTTCACCAACCAGCAAAGCGACGATCGCACCCACATCAACCCCAACGATTGCGCCAACGCTTCCATTTTACAGAGGATCGATATGGATAGGCAGTGGCCCGGATTTTATACAATACGATCTAGAAAGCGGTGAAATCGAGGAACATGTTTTCAATCCGGGATGCTCGTTCATACTCACAGCTTATAAAAAGGTGTTTTGCAGAAACACTGAGGAGCAAGTTTATTTGATCGATATCGAAACCGGCAGGGAAGAAATGACATCCATCAAGAGGGAGGAATTCCTTTACATTTCTTCAAACGAACAGTACTTCTTATATGCGGTATTCAATGAGGAGTCAGAAAACTATACGATATCTGTTTATGATCACACGACCAGCACATCTCAGGCGCTGCTAAATGCACTTGACCTCCCTTGGCGAGGGCTTATCGATGTTTCGCCGCTTGATTTGCGTTTAGCAGCAAACATATCTGGCCAGATATACATTTTGCAAAACGATCTTACCAATACCCAACAAATTTCGGATCTCGACGGGTATCATAATTTTGCAGAAGGAATATCCTGGTCGCCAGATGGCAGCAAAACAATCTATCTAGCGGAAGATCTTAGCTCTGCTGACGAAATAGCAACAACTCGAGACTTAGCACTATATGACCTGGAAACTGTGCAGCTTCATCTTATTGAAATCGGCGCAATATACCCGGTTCCTGGGGATACCGCCTGGTCACCGGACAGTCAAATGATCGCCTTAACTAACTTACAAGATGTATTATGTATTATCGATGTTGGCAGTGTCACCCACCGCTGCTTCAACCTAATTGAACAATTTGGAGAATCTTCTCTAGGCTGGTATGACTGGTCACCCTACGAGCACAAATTGGCTCTAACTGTGTGGATGGAAGAGATCGAAGCGTTAAATTTATATATCTTCGATCCAGCAAGCGGGGAATTTCAACTGGTGGCTGCCAACATCACAGGTGGCTGGGTTTCATGGACGAAGTAATCGATCTATGCCAGGACATGCTTTTGCAGTGAGTTCCCCCCAATTGTTCCCACGCCTAGAACTGCCAGAAGCGGAACCAATCCAGCCCTTGAAAGGCCATAAAAGGGTCGACATTGAGCAGCACCAACAGCCCCTGTACCGCCGTCCAGAACGCATCCCGAATAGGGTTATCGAACCAAAACAGAGCAAATACCAGGAAGATGCCAATGCTCCCCAAACCGGCCAGTTGCCGGGCGATACTCTCGGGTAGGAAAGGCTCGACGATCCCATAACCATCCAGGCCGGGGACCGGCAGCAGGTTGAACATCAACGCGGTGACCTGTAAGAAAGCCAGCAAAGCCAGACCTGCCCAGAATACCGGATGCGCAGACCAGGCGCTGTCAGCAAAGCCCAAGAAGAATGGAACGGCGATCACCCCCAGGAAAAACGCCGTCATCGCCGGGCCGGCCAGCGAAACCAGGCTGTGCAGGTTGCGGTTGCGGATCGCGCCGCGGTTGATATATACCGCCCCACCCGGCAAGCCGATCCCACCCATCAACAAAAAGAACAGCGGCAGCACGATGCTGAAGGCGACATGTGTATACCGGAACAGATTCAACGTCAGGTAACCTTTGTCGATCACGCTGGTGTCCCCACCCAGGTAAGCTACCAGGGCGTGTCCAAACTCATGCAGGCACAGCGAGATCAGCCAGCCACCGACCACAAAGACAAAAAGTGATATGCTGGGGTTGCCCCATTCGATATAAGTCAGATAACCGGCCAGCACAGTCAGTGCCACCAGGCCCCAGAACACCGGGCTGATCGAGCGCACCAGTTTCCAGGCCGTGAGCGGCTCGTAGCTTGATACCCGCACACCCATTGACGCAGTACGGCGAGCACCACTTGTGCCGCGCGTCGCTTTAGAATAAGCTGCCAGATACTCCCGGGCCTGCTCCAGATCGACGCCTGCTTCATGTAACAACTTTACAGCCGGAATCTGCCCGGCCTGTAAAATAGCGAACAAGAAATGCCCGGTGTCGATTTCCTTGGAGCGCATCCGGTTGGCTTCCTCGATAGCAATATCTACTACCGCGCGCATGCGCTTGGAAAGTCCGACTTCCGCATACCCATCAGCCAGTTCGACTTGTTCATCTTCGTCCAGCGTTTTTTCGACCTGCGCAACCAATGCAGTGATGTCCACCCCAAGTGCCCGTAAGACCGCGTACCCGCTGCCTTCCTTGATCCATAAGATTGCCAGCAGCATATTCTCCGGGGTAATGACGGCGTGGCGGCGTTTGCGCGCTTCGTTAGTAGTAAATTGAATCGCTTTCTCAGCCGCGGGGGTCAAGCGTTCCGACAGTTTTACCAATTGCGAACCTCTTTCCGAACCAGATATATTGATATCCCCCGTAGTATAACCGAGATTCAGGCAGGTTGTCGGATGGTCGTTTAGTCGATGGTCTGGGAATAAGGGTTGTCTGCTGCTAACTGAATAACTCTTGTTTAATTTGCCGGGCGACAGCCGCATAATCGTCCAAGGTCAAATCGGTCGTATCCACGGAGATACGTTCCCCGTCAACGGCAACCCAGCCCACCGGCCCTTGACGGATAGCCGACTGGAAGGCTGCATTCTCGGCATCATCGACGTGCCCCGGATGGCGGCTGCCTGCCTGAATGCGGGCACGGTAGCGCGCCAACAAAGTTTCCGGGGCGGTCTCGCAGCGCACCTGGACGACCTGCAAAGGATAACGATCAGCGAGTTCCTGCCAGCGGGTATCGGCATAAGCCGGGTCGAAATTGGCCTCAACGATGTGGGCTACGCCCGTCTGCAACAGTGTTTCCACCTGCCGGTAGAGCAATGCCCAGGTGGCAACCCCCAGCTTTCGCGACCACTCGTCCGTTGACCAGCCCAGCGTATTCAGCAGCGTTTCTTTGATGTGATCTTTGGCAAGCAGCGGCAGGCCAAGTTCACCGGCGAGTTGGTCCGCCAGGGTGGTTTTCCCCGTTGCCGGATGTCCGGTAACGATTACGACAAGAATAGACTCCATATGCAGCCCATTCTATCAAAGGAATCGTCTATTCTTCTCCCACCTGTTCCAGTATCAATGTAACCCGGTATTCATCCGGCTGGGTGCGCCGGGTGGTAACCGGGTAGGGTTCTACAGCCTGTAATGACAGCCGACAACCATGCAATTCTACTTGCTGCACGTTCCCAGGGTAAAGGTCGCCTAAGGTCAGGATGACTTCCACTTGCGGTTGTCCGGCAGCCGACACGGCAACTTTAACCTGCACCTGCCCGGCAATTATACAATCCGCGTCAGAAGGGCAGCGCGAGTCGCCCAGCATTTCCACAAAGGCAATCCGCAGCGCTCCGGCATAATCGGCGCTTTCATCCAAAGCCAGCCTAAAAGGCTCCCCCAGAGCAACGCTGACGCTGCCATCCGGGTTGCGGGGCTGCGGTTCGGGCGTTGCAGCCCTGGCAGTCTGGCAGCCTGCCAGGACAAGCGAAAGAACAACCAACAGTAATATCGATTTTTGTTGAGACATGGCGCATCCTCCTATCCCTCCTTAAACGTCCCTGGGTGCCAATATGTTCCTGATTGAGGACGGCTTAGTGATAGCCCTGCGGATTTTCTTCCCCGCCGACCACAGCTCTGAAATCCTCCAATAAATCGGCGAACGAATCGGGATTAAATCTATCAAAACTGTTTTCCCGCGGCAGGATGATACTCAGGCAGTGGATCGCCATGCGAATGCGCATTTTCTCCCGGAACTGGGCATTGTTTTCGTAACCGGCAACGGCCAGGAAATCTGCCCGCATCTCCGGCGGGTAATACCACCACAGCAGTGCTCCCAAATCCAGAGCCGGATCATCCAATGCCATCGTTTCTAAATCGACCAGGTAAACCTTTTCATTCGCGGTCACCAGCCAGTTCCCGTTGCAGATATCGTTATGAGAAGCGACCAGTCCGCCGCCGGGCAACTGCTCGAGCTGATCCTTCAAAATTTCGATTTGTGCGTCGACGAAAGCCACCACCGCCGGAACTTGCGGCCGGAATTGCGCCCATCTACGCTGGACATCGGCCAAGGTTTCTAACCCTACCGCTTGATAGGAATCCGAGGACCTTGGTGGAAGAACCTGCTTCAATGCTGCACTGTTATGCACTTCCCGGATGACGTTAGCAAACCGCTCAGGATGACGCTGAAAATCTTGGCGAGACGGGTTGCGGCCTTCAATGCGCGGCTGAACCAGGATGGTTGCGCCGTCTGCAAGCTGCCCAGCAGCGAGGACGGCCGGCGTTAAACCCAACTCAGCCATGACCCGATAGCGTTCCACGAACGCGCCGACTTTTATGAAATACGTCTTACCCCCACTTTCGGCGTAATAAGTTTCATTGCCGGTACCGCGCGGCAGGGATAGCTGCCAATCTCGACTCCCGAAACGCCATTGCAAGAATGCGCCTACCTCAGTGCGGTGCTGATTTCTGGCTTCGCTCATCAAAGGTTCAGGCCAACTCCAACCAGCCGCGCATGCGGTTTTCTTCGGATTCCAGGAAGCGCGGCAGCATTTGCTGGAAGCCCGGGTCGGGATGCTGGAGCAGGAAATTGGTCAGCGCCAGGCCGCGCCCGGCCATGAACAACTCGATCTGCCCTTCGTAATCCTGCGGCCAGGAGCGCAGCGCAGTGTAACCTTCCTGGTAAGCCTGGCGCAGTTCAGGGAAGTTCGCATAGCGGCTGAAGTAATAGAAACTGATAGCGATATCCTGGATCGGGTAGCCCAGCATGGTATCGTCGAAATCCAGGGCAGTGATCTGGCCGCGATAGACCTTGATATTGCCCTGGTGAAAATCGGCATGGAGCACAATGGGCTTGTCCGGGCGAGCGTACAACTTCTCGAGCGCGGCGCCAACCCGGTCGTGAGCCTGCTGGAAAACGGCGCGCCGCTCCGGCGGGAGCAGGTCGCTGCGCGGATCGCTGAACAAAGCCACCTCGAAAGAATTGGGGAAGACGCGGTCGTAGGTCTTGAGCCAGAAGCCCTCCTGCGGCGTGAAATCTTCGGCGTGGTCGTGCAGCCGGGCGGCGAACTGGCCTACCTTGGATAGGTTTTCGGGCGAAATGCGCTGCGCCAGGTCGGCACCCGGCACCCAGCCAAACACCGTGCAGTGGCGCGGCTCCGGCACGCCGGGTACTTCCACCGTGGTGAGCAATTCCCCGGCACGTGTACGCAGCGGATACGGCACGCGCAGATCGGTCTCGCGCTTTATGGCATCCAGCCAGGTCATTTCGGCCAGGATTTCCTTGCGCTGGCGCTCGCCGGGCAGACTGACTCGCACAACGTACTTATCGCCAGTGGCAGTATCCACGCGGAAAATACCGTTGTAGGAATTGCGCAGCAGGCGCACGCGGGTGACGTCCAGATGATAACCATCGAGGGCAGCCAGTGCCATTTTGCGCAGGCGCAGCGCCATCCCCCGGCCGGTGAGTTGGTGGAAAGGTTTCATCGCAGCTCCTCGAATCAGCTTTTTGTCTATCCGGTGTACACCGTTTTCTTCAGTCCGCGCCTAAACAGCGCAATAGCACGCGGCGGGTGTGCGGGCGCACGCGGTGTTCAAAAAGATATATTCCCTGCCAGGTGCCCAGGTTCAAGCGCCCGCCATCGATGGGCACGCTCAAGCTGGTGAGGGTGAGCATGGCGCGCATGTGCGAGGGCGAATCGTCGGCGCCTTCCAGCGTGTGCTGGAACCAGGCCTGCCTTTCGGGCACCAGCCGGTTCATGAATTCTTCCAGGTCCATTTTGGCAGTAGGGTCGTAGTTCTCGCTGACCACCAGCGAGGCGCTGGTGTGCTGCAAATACAGGTGGCACATACCCTCCTGAATTTCCCATTCGTGGATGCGATCCGTCACCTGGTGGTTGAAGGGATATAGTCCCTTACCGCGTGTGGCGATTTCTAAAGTGTCTTTGTACCAGTTCAAACGCTCATCTCCATAATCATTGATTGGAAGTATTTTACCCGACAAGCAATCGCCCGGTTGTCATTCCGAACGCAGTGCTTGCATCCAGGCGACCAGCCGGTCGCCCCTACAGGTGCGATTCGTTGAAGGTTCGCTCAAGTAATCCGACAGGCTACATGCACCTGCCCTTTAAATGCCAAAAACCGGGTACGCCAGCCCGGTTTTTGGTACTAAGGAGGAGAAGAAGTGAACTAAATTGTTCAACTGTATCTTACTCCTTCCAATCCTAAGTTGCTTGACGCTTACCCCACGCTTACCATACGCAGACTCTACAGAATCGTTAGAACTTTTTAAGCTTTGGCATTTAAGCGCATTTTTGGTCGAATCAGGCCCTTTGGCCTTCCTCACTCAAGGATGCACGCCGCGCCGCGCGCCAGTCCTTGATCGCGAACGGCAAGTACAGAATCAGGCTCATCACCAGCGCGATCCCGGCCAGCGGCAGGATATAGAACGGCCATGGACCCAGCATATCGATCAAGGTGGGCACCTCCGGTTTGTGGGCGATGAACAGGTAATTGCTGCCGATCAAGAAGTTCAGGCCGAAGATCACCGCGCCGTAAACTGCCAGCATTCCCAGCACACGCGAGATCGAAGCCCAGGTTGGCCGCATACCCTCGACTACGGTCATATAGATGGCGGTGGTCACGATCGTGCCATGCGTGATGAACGACGTGAAGAATCGCAGGTGTGGATAACCGTATATATCAATATCCGGGGTGAGCAATGCCTGAGTCGCCCCGGCAATTCCCATGAAATACACGATTTCGTACAGGGTGTGGTTTTGGGTGACCAGCAAAATGGCGCTCAAGATAATCAACAGGCTGCACAGGTGCAAAGGCAGGTTTTCCTGAATCGACCAGATACCGACAGCTGCGCGCCAGACATTGTAGGTGATCTCGGTCAAGATCAAGAAGATTGCCAATCCATAGCGGAAGGCCTTGCGGGCGCGTTCATCGGCATATTTACTGAAAGGGATGAAGGCCAGATTTATCGCCAGGATGATTCCCAAAGCGACCAAATGCGGGGGATAAAATATCTGGAATTGGATACCAACCGGATTAGCACTAAAGCCCATTGCAGTCCTCCTGCTCACGTAGTTACTGGCTAAAACACACCAACCCACATAAAGTTGTGCGGGGGCGATAAAAATAACCCCGGAAAATCCGGGGCGTTGGTTGTATGCTTATTTTACGAGTAGGCAGCTAAAACAGCTCTATTCGCGACCGCCGGTCAGGCGATCCTGCAACGCGGTCAGCTCATCCCACTTGCCCGCCGCAGCCAATTCGGCTTGTTCCGGCCAGGTTTCCGGCTCGGCCAGGCTGAAGCGTGAACCGGCGGCTTCCAGAATGGCCTCCAGGCGGGATTCTTCTGTAGCTGCCAGAGCGGTAAAAGTAGTAATCCCTTCTTTGCTGAGGATTTGGGAAATCTTCGGGCCAATGCCTTCGATCTTGGTCAGGTCATCGGCGAGTTTATCATGGGCGGGGGCATGCCCACCGCCATCTTCGGCGACTGGTTCCAGGGTCTTGCTGGCGCGCTGCAAAGCCCACCACAGGATCACGACTGCTACCAAATAGATCAAGACACTCACCATGCCATTCATGCTTATACCTCCGAAGATTCAATCTACCGTAATTATACCGTATTCATATTTGTACTGCCGCGCGGACCGCTTTCTCGCTGAAACTTAGCTAACGGATCACTTTGCATGATATCGCTATGATGCAGAGTTAACCCAATGTTTACAAACGGCCTGGTGGCAAAGAGTAAAATCAAACTAAATTAGTCATATTATCCAAAAGGAGTAGAAGATGAACCAGGCTAAAAAAACCAAAGTGATCTTCTTGTGCACTGGGAATTCAGCACGCAGCCAGATGGCCGAGGCTTATTTACGAAAATATGCCGGAGATCGGTTCGAGGTGCATAGCGCCGGTCTAGAACCGAAAGGCATCAACCCGCTTACGGTTCAGGCTATGGAAGAGATTGGCATCAGCCTCGCGGAACATGAATCGAAAAGCGTTGGTGAATATTTGGGTAAAGAACACTTCACCTATCTGTTCACTGTCTGCGGTCACGCCGAAGAAAAATGCCCGCGTACCTTTCTGAGTTCGGGCATCCACACCCATTGGGATTTTGAAGACCCGGCAGCATTCGAAGGCACAGATGCAGAGAAACTGGGCAAATTCCGCGAAATTCGCGATCAGATCGACCAACGTATCCAGACGTGGCTGGGAGAGCTGACAACATGACAAAGAAAGCGCTCATCTTATGTACCGGCAATTCCTGCCGCTCCCAAATGGCCGAAGCACTGATCAACGCTAAACTTTCCGACCATTGGCAGGCTTACAGCGCCGGGACTGAACCAGCCGGATATACGCATCCTAAAGCGATCCAGGTACTCGCCGAGCTGGGCATCGAACACGAAGGAACATCGAAACACATCGCCGACCTGGAAACCAAGGATTTCGATGCCGTCATTACGGTATGCGATGACGCGGCCGAGAACTGCCCGGTCTGGCTTGGGGAGGGTAAACGCCATCATATCAGCTTCCCAGATCCGGCAAAAGCGGAAGGCACGGAAGAGCAAATTTTGGCAGCTTTTCGGGAAGTGCGCGATAATATCGATGAACAGGTATTAGCATATTTGAAGACACTGGTTTGAAATAAGCGCATTTTCAGGAGCAGGCCATGAGCGAAAAAAAAGCGAAAAGAAGCCTATCATTTCTAGATCGTTACCTGACATTGTGGATCTTCATGGCGATGGCAGTCGGTGTCGGCCTGGGATTTTTCTTCCCTGTTGCCGTTGAGGGTTTCAATGCGGCCGTCTCGGTTGGGACAACAAATATACCAATTGCGATTGGCCTGATCTTGATGATGTATCCACCCCTGGCGAAGGTACACTACGAAGAATT